>DASTSX010000452.1:0-13956 GCA_035760455.1 Gemmatimonadaceae bacterium
GCGCGTCGAGCGCGGGTGGTCGTCGTCGCGCGCGCGACCCGACGAGGACTTCCTCGCCGACGCCGAGCGCCAGATGCCGTCGCTCGCCGCGGACGTCGAGCTCGTCCGGCGCGCGCTCGCCGGTCCGATCCCCGACCGCAGCCTCCCCGAGCTCGGCGCCGCGCTGCGCCGGATCGAGCATTCCCTCACTCCCTCCGCCCACGCATGACCTCCGCACCGCCAATCAGCGTCGAGCAGGCCGCCACGCTGCTCGACCGCGTCCGTCAGTCCGTGTCGCAGTACGTCGTCGGGCAGGAGGCCACCGTGCACGACACGCTCGTGGCGTATCTGGCCCGCGGGCACGTGCTGGTCGAAGGGGTGCCGGGCACCGCGAAGACTCTGCTCGTGCGGGCCCTCGCGGCCGCGCTCGGCCTGCGGTTCTCGCGCATCCAGTTCACCCCCGATCTGATGCCCTCCGACGTCACGGGGGTGAACGTGCTGCGCGATCCGTCGAAGGGGTTCGAGTTCCAGCCCGGACCGATCTTCACCGATCTGCTGCTGGGCGACGAGATCAATCGTGCACCGGCGAAGACGCAGTCGGCGCTACTCGAGGCGATGGCCGAGCGTCAGGTCACCGTGGACGGCGTCTCGCGTCCACTCGGCGACGCGTTCACCGTCTTCGCCACACAGAACCCGGTCGAGCACGAAGGCACGTATCCGCTGCCCGAAGCGCAGCTCGACCGGTTCCTCGTGAAGACCGTCATGCCGTACCCGTCGCGCGAAGCCGAGCTCGAGCTCCTGGCGCGGTACGACGCCGGATTCGACGCCGAGCGGCTCGTTGCTGCGGACATGACGAGCGCGCTCGGCGGCGCCGACGCGATCGCGATCCGGCAGATCGTCGACGGGGTGCGCGTCGCGCCCGAGGTGCGCGTGTACATCGCCGACATCACGCGCTCCACGCGCGAGGAGCGGATGCTCTCGCTCGGCGCGTCGCCGCGCGCCACGGTGGCGCTCTTCCGGGCCGCGCGCGCCGCGGCCGTGCTCGAGGGGCGCGACTTCGTCACCCCCGACGACGTGAAGGGCGTGACGCCAGCGGTGCTCCGCCACCGCATCAATCTCGCGCCGGAGCTCGAGGTGGAGGGCCGCAGCCCGGACGACGTGCTCGGCGCGCTGCTGGCGCGCGTGCGCGTGCCCGAGTGAGGAGCTGAGCATGCTCGGGGCGCTCCGCTCGAGGATGCGCGCCGCGTGGCGCGCCGTCGCCTTCGTGCCGACGCGCCGCCTCGCGCTCGGCCTCGCGCTCGTCGCGCCGCTGTGGCTGCTCTCGCGGCTGCCCTCGGGAGGGTGGATCGCCTTCGGCGCCGCGCTGGCGCTCGTCGCCGTGGCGCTCGCCGACGTCGCGATGCTGCCCGTCGCGCGCGACCTCGACGTGACCCGGCTGCTCGAGCCGACGATCGGCGTGGGTGACGATGCGGAGCTCCGCTATCGGGTCGAGTCGCGGTGGGGGCGACCGCTCGTCGTCTCGCTGTACGACGCGCTGCCGATCACCCACCTCGCGGGGAGCGCGACGACGGCGGCGCAGCGGCTGCCCCCGCGGGGTGCGCTCGAGCTCGCGGGCACGGTGCGCGGCATGGCGCGCGGCGAGGCGCCGCTCGGCGACGTCGCGCTCCGCGTGCGCACGCCCCTCGGCCTCGTGACGCGCACGCTGCGCTACGAGCGCGACGACCGCGTGCTCGTCGCGCCGTCGCTGGCGGGCGTGCGGCGGTTCCGCTGGCTCGCCGTGCACCAGCGGCTGGCGGCCGTCGGGGTGCGCGCGACGCCGCGGCGCGGGGAAGGGCGCACCTTCGCCAGCCTGCGCGACTACGTCGTCGGGGACGACCCGCGGCACATCGACTGGAAGGCCTCGGCGCGCCGCGGGCACCCGATCACGCGCGAGTACACGATCGAGCAATCGCAGACGGTGTACCTGATGGTCGACGCCGGCCGCTCGATGACGCAGCTCGCCGGCGCGTACTCGCGGTTCGAGTACGCCCTGTCGTCGGCGCTGGTGCTCGCCGACGTCGCCAGCACCGCGGGCGACCACGTCGGCGCGATGGTGTTCGACGACCAGCTTCGGGCGCTCGTGCCCGCGCAGCGGGGACGCGGCGCGCTCCAGGCCCTTCGCACCGCGATGGTGCCGCTGCAGCCGTCGCTCGTGGAGCCGGACTACTCCGCCGCGTTCCGCGCCCTGGCGGCGCGCCAGCGGAAGCGCGCGCTGCTCGTGCTGCTCACGGACGTGATCGACGCGCGGGCGGCGCGCGCACTCCTCGGCCACCTCACCCGCGGCGCGTCGCGTCACCTCGCGCTCGTCGTGGCGCTGCGGAACGAGGCGCTGCTCGGCGCCGCGCGGCTGCCCGACGCGCCGAGCGGCCGCGCCCTCTACGCGACGGCCGCCGCCGAGGAGCTGATCGCCGAGCGCGTGACGGCGCTGCAGCGCATGCGCGACGCGGGGGTGGTGGTGCTCGACGTCGCCCCAGACGCGATGGCGGCGGCCGTCGTCAATCAGTACCTCGAGCTCAAGGCGCGCGGGGCACTGTGACCGGCGCGAGCGCCAGCGCGCTCGGCGCGTCGTGGATGGTCGCCGCCGGCTCGTCGTCGGCGCGCTCGCGAGCCGCGGCCACGGACCGCCCACCCCGCAGGTAGCTCACGAGGAGCACGAGCGTCGTCCCGCTCACGGCGAGCTTCCCCTCGATCGGCCACCACTCGATCGGCGATACGAAGCCCTCGAGCAGCCCGGCGACGACGAGCAGCATCGTCGACACGCCGATCAGCCGGATCGCCCGCTGCCCATTCTCCACGAGCGCTCGGCCGCGCGTGCGCGCGCCCGGGAGGAGCATCCCCGCGGCGACGAGGAACGCCGCCCCGCCCGCAACGCAGATGGCGAACAGCTCGAGCACGCCGTGCGGCGCGACGAACGCCACGAGGAGCGGCAGGATCCCCTTGCTGGCGTACAGCCCGACGACGCTCCCCATCGACACGCCGTTCATCACGAGCACCAGCACCGACATCACCCCCGCCGTCACGCCGCCCGCGAACGTCGCGAAGGTCACCTGCACGTTGTTGGCGATGATCCCCGAGGCCATCACGGGGCGGAAGAGCTGCGGATCGTCGATGTAGCCCTCCCCCGACTTCGCGCGCCGGACGCCGTCCTCCGCGCGGCGCAGCATGCCGGCCGGCAGCATCTGCGGCGCGATCGTCGGTGTGCGCGCCACGCTCACTCCAGCGACGATCGCCGGCCCGAACAGCAGCAGTGCTGCGAGAGCGATCGGGCCCGCCGAGCGGCGCACCTCGCGCGGCCCCTCGGTGAACAGGTACCGCACCGTCGCGCGCAGCGGCATGCCGCGGTCGCGGTAGAGCAGGTTGTGCGCGCCGGCGACGAGCCGGCCGAGCTGAAAGAGCTCGTCGAGGGCGCGGCCGCCGGAGGCGGTGCGCAGCCGCGCGAGGTCCGCCGAGAGCGCGCGATACTCCGCGACGAACTCGCGCACGCCCTCCTCCCCGAGCGAGCGCAGCCCGCGTCGCTGCGCCTGCGCGAGGCGCGACGCGAAAGCGTTCCAGCGCGGGCTTCCTGCCGCGATGAGCGCCTGCCGCTCGCGCCCCGCGCCCATCTCGCCGCGCGACGCTACGCCGCCGGCGCGGGCGCGGCGTTCGCGCTCGTGCAGCTCGAGCAGGCGCGGGCCGGCCGGGCGCCCGTCGTCCGGCACCGCGGTGCCGAGGCGGGCCGCGAGCTGCTGCGCGAGCGCCGCGCGTTTCAGCCCGTCGAGCGTCGCCCAGCGTTCCACGAACCGGCTGAGGACCACGTACTCGTCCTCGCTGAGCTGCGTGTGCAGCGTGGAGGCATGCTCCGCCGTCGCCGGCGCCGGCGCACTCGCGACCGCGGCGCCCCGGCGCGCGTCCTCGCGCACGACGATCGTGCCCGCGACCAGATCGCCCAGCCGGCGTCCGCGCTTCGTCGCCAGCACGCTGATCATGCCGACGAGGTAGAAGAACAGCGGCTGCATGTCGAGCACGCGAATCAGGTTGCGCACGGCCGACGCGCCGAACGTCACCGAGTACCCGCCCTCGCGCACGACGCGGATGTGGTGCAGCCGCTTGCCGGGGGTCTGGCCGTCCATCAACCCCTCGAAGAGGACGTAGTACCCCCACAGCAGCGCGAACTGGACGATGATGAGGAGTGCGATCCCCCAGCTCCCGCCAAGGTCGAACCCGCCGAAGCCGCCCGTCGCCACGACGGCGAACCAGATCACGCCGAGCACGACGAAGGCGCCGATCACCAGCAGCAGGTCGGTGATCGCCGCCATGGCGCGCGACCCGATGCCCGCGATCGAATACGTGAGGACGACGAGCTCCGGCGTCTCGACGTCGACGGTCTGCTCGTAGGATGGTGCGGTCACGGCGGCGGGGAAGGCACCTCGGCAAGCTGCCACCCGCTGCACGCCGCGACAAGCCGCCGGTTATCTTGGCCTCTCGCTCTCCCTCGTGCTCATGCGCGTCGTCCTCCAGCGAGTCTCTCACGCCGAAGTCCGCGTCGGCGGCCGGATCACCGGCCGCATCGAGCGCGGCTTTCTCCTGCTCGTCGGCTTCACGCACACTGACGGCGAGGCCGTGCTCGCCTGGATGGCCGACAAGGTCGTCGGGCTCCGCCTGTTCGCCGACGCGGAGGACAAGATGAACCTCGCGCTGGCCGACGTCGGGGGCGCCCTGCTCGTCGTCTCGCAGTTCACGCTCTACGGCGACGCGGTGAAGGGCCGCCGGCCGAGCTTCATCGACGCGGCGCGCCCGGAGACGGCGATCCCGCTCTACGAGCGGTTCGTCGAGCTGCTGCGCGAGCGGGTGGACCGCGTCGAGACGGGCGAGTTCGGGGCGATGATGGACGTCGACCTCGTCAACGACGGACCCGTGACCCTGCTCCTGGAACGATGACCGCGCTCCGTGTGATCCTCGCCTCGCAGTCCCCGCGCCGCCGCGAGCTGCTGCGGCTCGTCGGCATCCCCCACGAGGTCCAGCCGGCGGACATCGACGAGTCGTATCTCGCCGGTGAGCGGCCGCGCGATCACGCCGAGCGACTCGCGCGCGAGAAGGCCGCCGTGATCGCCGAGCGCGAGCCCGAGGCCGTCGTCATCGGGTCCGACACCATCGTCGTGGTGGACGGCGACGTGCTCGGCAAGCCGGTCGACGCGAACGACGCCGTGCGCATGCTCGCGCGGCTCGCGGGACGGTCGCACACCGTCGTCACCGCCGTGGCCGTCGCCTGGCGAGGCGAGACGCGCTCGGCGTCCGAGGAGGTCGGCGTCAGCTTCCACCCGCTGTCGCGCGCCGAGATCGACGCGTACATCGCCACCGGCGAGCCGATGGACAAGGCCGGCGCGTACGGCATCCAGGGATACGGCGCGACGATCGTCGCGCGGGTGGATGGCGACTACTTCGCCGTCATGGGGCTGCCGCTGCAGCGGCTCGTCCGCGTGCTCGACGAGTTCGGGATCCGCTACGCCTTCGGTCCGCTCGCCGTGGCGCCGGCATAGACGGCGCGCCACCGCTCCACCCGGTCCAGCACGTCGCGCACGCCGATGCGCTGCATTCGGCCCGGCCGGTGCTCCATCGAGATCGGGTAGTCCTCGCCCGGCTCGCCGTAGGCGTCGATCATGAGATCGTGGAAGCGACGATACGGGCCGACGCGCTTGGGGTTGGTGTAGCCCATGAGCGAGACGACCGGACGGTCGAGCGCGACGGTCATGTGCAGGGGGCCCGTGTCCGGCGACAGCACGAGCGAGGCGCCGTCGAGGATGCCGACGAGCTTGCGCAGTCCGCTGCCGAGGGCCGAGTGCACGGGCGCGGTCGCCCGCTCGAGGATCGTCGCCTCGGCGGCGAGCTCCCGCGGCGACCGCCCGCCGACGAGCACGGGCTGCAAGCCGAAGTCGCTCCACAGCGCGTCGGCCACCTCGGCCCATCGCTCGGGCATCCAGTCCTTCTCGGGCTTGCTCGTCGCCACGACGATCGGCGCGATCGGCCGGTCGAACCCCGCGAGGAGCTCGCGCTGCCACGCGCGCTCCTCCGGCCACGGCCCCAGGTCCCACACCGGCTCGCCGTGCGGCACGCCGAGCGCGTCGAGGAACTCGAAGTACTGGTCCTGCACGTGCTGCCCTTCGCGCGCCGGGATCCGGTGCGTCGTGAACAGCCAGTTCGCGTCGCGGGCCCGCGCGCGGTCGAAGCCGAGCTTGATCGGCGACCGCGCGAACGACGTCACGATCCCGGCCTTGAAGTACACCTGGAGCGCGAGCACGACGTCGAACGGTCGCGTCGACAGCGCGGCGCGCACCGCCGGGTACGCGCGCCATCCGCGTGAGCGGTCGAACTCGACGATCTCGTCGACCGCACGGTGGCCGCGGACGAGCGACGCGGCGCCCGGCTGCAGCACCCACGTCACCCGAGCGTCGGGCCGATGCGCTTTGAGCGCCGTGAGCAGGGGAAGCACGTGCACGGCATCCCCCACCGCGCTCATCATCACGATGCCGACGCGCGGCGCGTGCTCGGGCAGCCGCGCGACGATGGCCTGGTCGCTCACGTGTCGGCGGGGCGGCGGTACGCCACGAGCGTCGTCCCCTCGAGGCGGACGAGCGGCAGGCGCTGCGCCAGCTCGTTGAGGGCGCGATACACGCCGGCGGCATGGCGCGGACCGGCGTAGTCGTGCCAGAGCACCAGCCCGCCCGGCGCGACCAGCTCGAGCGCCTTCGCGCTGTCGCTCACGACGTACGAGTACGCGTGCGAGCCGTCGACGAACACGAGGTCGCAGCTCCCCGCCCACGGCGAGACGTCGAGCGCCTTGCTGTCGGCGAACAGCTGCTCGACCTTCGACGCGACGGGCGAGTCGGAGTAGAGGAACTCGGTGTGCGACGATTCCTTGAGCGCGAACTCCACGTCGGCCGGGTCGTCGGACGCCTCGCGCGTGTAGTCGCCGAGGTGGTCGGGGGCGAGCGTCACCGTGACGACGCGTGCGTCCGGCGGCGAGTTTCGCGCCCAGAGGTACGCCGTCTTCCCCGTGCACGTCCCGAACTCGAACATCCGGCGTGCGCGCTTCGCGAGCACGGCGAGGATCCACGCCTCGGCGTCGGACGTGCCCCCGTCGACGACGTACGGCCCGCGGCCGATGAACGCGACCTCCGTCTCGCGCGTCGGGCCGAACGCGCCAGGCCGCAGCACGGGGTCTACCGCCTCGGGCGGGACGCGCCGGATCGGCCACTCGCCGAACAGGTTGCGCTGCTTGCGCACGGCGCGGTGGCGCAGGTGACTCACGGCGAGGATCGCTGCCGCGACGAACGAGAGCGCCGCCAGGAGCGCGAGCGACGTGATCACGCGGCGTGCTCTCCCGTGGGCGCCGCCGATGCGACCGCGTCGTCGAACGCGGTGAGCGTACCTCGCGCCGTCTCGTCCCACGAGAAGCGCGCGCTCTGGGCCACGCTCGCCTCGTGCATGGCGCCGTACACCTCGTCGCTCGCCAGGACGCGGAGGATCTCGTGCGTCAGCGCCTCGTCGTCGTCCGGCTCGACGTACACCGCCGCGTCGCCGCCGGCCTCGGGCAGCGACGACGCACGCGCGCAGATCACCGGCGCGCCGAGCCACATCGCCTCGAGCACGGGAAGCCCGAACCCCTCGTAGCTGGACGGCGCGACGACCACCCGAGCGCGGCGGTACAGGGTCATGAGGTCGTCGTCGCTCACGAAGCCGAGCGTTCGCTGCCACGGTGGATCGTTCCGGCCCGGGCCGCCGCCACGCCGCGGGCCCGCCAGCACGAGCGTCGCCGAGGGGAACGTGTCGGCCACGCGCGGCATCGCGCGCTCGAGCAGGCCGAGATTCTTGCGCCGGTCGGCGGCACCCACCGCGAGCACGTATGGCTCGCGCACCCTGAGCCGCGCCAGGGCTTCCGCGTCGCGCTCGACCGGCGGGATGCGGAGGTCGTCCGCGGCGAGCAGCGTGACGCGCATCCGCTCGTACGGCACGCCGAGCACCCGGTGCACCTCGTCGCGCGTGAAGCGCGAGATGGCGATGATCAGGTCGGCGCGCTTCGCGGTGAAGCCGAAGCGCCGTCGCCACCGGAAGTTCTTGAGCCACTTCCGGCGCCGTGGATCGGGGAGCACCAGCGGCGCGACGTCCTGGATCGTGACGACGACGACGCCCCGCCGCGGTGCGGGGAGCGACACGTTCCACGGATACCAGAACACGTCGGCGCGGGCGCGGTCGATGCGCCCCAGCGGCTCGAACGACACGCGGTCGAGCGGCGCGTCGAGCTCCGTGAGGCGACGACGGATGGTCTCCGCGTCGCCCGAGCGGCGGATCAGCAGCACCAGCCGCAGCGACGGCCGCTGGCGCAGTAGCCGCGGCAGCAGCGCCCACACCTCGCGACCGATGCCGCGCACCTCCTGCGCGAGCCGCGACGCCTCGATCGCGACCACGACGGCCTCGCTCAACGGGCGACCTCGGTCGCGTCGAGCGGCGCGAGGAGCCCCTCGTCGAACTGCGCGCCCCACAGGTCGCGCCACTTGCGCGCCGACCGGCGCAGCCGCGCCACGTTGCCGGCCGCGATCTCCGCCGACCCCGGCGCGCCGAACGTCACCCGGTCGACGTCGAGCAGCCACGCGACGAGCCCCGCCGCGCTCGGCGCGAGCAGCACGTTCTTGACGTTCAGGTCGTGATGCCTCGCGCCCGCGTCGTTCATCGCTCGCACGAGCGCGCACGTCGCCGACCACGCGTCGGTCCGCGCCGACTGGCCGACGTCGCGCGCCATGAACGCCGAGAGATCCCTCCCGCCGTCGACCTCGCGCGTCACCACGTCGGCGCGGCGGAACGGGAAGGGCGCGGGCGACGTGCCGTACATCAACACCTCGGGGGTCGGCACGCCGAGCTCGCGGAGACGTTGCGCGATCGCGAGCTCCCGCGGTGCGCGCGTCGGCGGGAGGAAGAGGTCGCGCGTGAGCGGCGCCAACACTCCGCCGTGCCGGTTGTGTCGCACCACCGCTCGTGTGCCGGAGACGGGGAGCGCGATCGCGTACGCGACGCCGCGCCCGTGCAGCGGTCGCGCCCCGGGATCGCTCGCCGCGGCATCGTAGAGACTGCCCTTCGCCAGCATCCGCCTCGCATCCTCCTCGTGCGCCGCCAGCACCACCGCGACGCGGTCGCCGGCCGCGACGCGCACGTAGCCGGCAGGTGCGGCGTCGGCCGGCATCAGCGCTCGACGCGGTACACCGGCAACGGCTGGCTCTTGCCCTTGAGCTCCACCGGAGGGCACTCGGCCAACGGCGGCGGCGACACCAGCGCGCAACGCATGTCCTCGGTGATCAGGATCTCGCCCGAGTCGGCAGCGGAGCAGAGGCGGCTCGCCGTGTTCACCGTGTCGCCGATCACCGTGAACTCGAGGCGGCGCTCCGAGCCGATGTTCCCCGCGAACGCCTCGCCGTAGTTCAGACCGATGCCGAGCTCGAGTCGCGTGCGCCCCTCGGCTTCCCACCGCTGGTTGAGCGACTCCATCGCCGTCATCATGTCGAGCGCGGCCGCCATCGCGCGGTCCGCGTCGTCCGCGTACCCGATCGGCGCGCCCCACTGCGCCATCACCGCGTCGCCCATGAACTTGTCCAGCGTCCCGCCGTGTCGGAACACGCACTCGACCATCTCGGTGAAGTATTCGGTGAGCAGGTGCGCCATCTCGTCCGGCGTCATCGACTCCGCGAGCTTCGTGAACCCGCGAATGTCGCTGAACAGCACGGCGACGCGACGCTTCTCCCCGCCGAGCTTGACCGCCTCGGGCGAGTTGACGATTCGCTCGGCGAGCTGCGGCGCGAAATAGCGCTCGAAGTTGCTGCGGACGAGCGTCTGACGGCGGATCCGCTCGGCGAACTCGGAGTTCTCGATCGCGACCGCGGCGATGCCCGCGAACGCGACGAGGAACTCGAGATCCTCGTCGGTGAACGAATGCGACATGCTCGGCGTGTCGACGTAGAGCACGCCGAGCACGCGGTCCTCGCTGCCGATGAGCGGCGCACAGATCGCCGAGCGGACCTGCTGCATCACGATCGAGTCGCCGGTGAACCGCTCGTCCTTCACCGCGTCGTCCGTCAGCAGCGCCACCTTCTCGCCCACCGCCTTGCGCGCGATCGACTGCGGCACGGCGCGCGGCGCCTCTCCTCCTCGCTTGTCGCGCGCGATCTTCGGAATCAGCTCGCCCTGCTCGTCGAGGAGCAGGACCGCCACGCGGTCGACGTCGAGCGTCTGATACGCGTACGCCACGATCTTCGCGAGGATCGCGTCGACGTCCACTGCGCGCGTCAGGCCCTTCGCCACCTCGAGGAGTGTGGCGAGCTTCTGCTGGCTCTTGTCGCTCGGCGGCGCGCTGAGCGGCGACGAGATCCGCGCGAGCCCGCCCGGCGCCGTCGTGGGCGCGTTGAGCGAGGTGAACGGGGTCTGGCGACTCCGGAGCGACATCTCCCGCAGGATCGTCGGTCCCCCCGCCGCGGCCGCCGCCGGCACCGACAGCGTGGCCGCGCTGGGCGTGGGCACGTACGTCGCCAGCCGGAACGCCACCTTGCCGAACGCGATGAGGTCGTCCACCTCGAGCGTCGCCGCCGCCACCTTCCGGCCGTTCACGAATGTCCCGTTGCTCGACCCGAGATCGCGCAGCGTGACCTGCTCCTCGTCGCAGAGGAGCTCGGCATGGCGCCGCGAGATCGTCGGATCCGAGACGGACAGATCGCACGTCGGCGCGCGCCCGACGATCAGAGGCGCGTTCAGCTTGAGGTCGAACGACTGCGTGCCGTCGGGACTGATGAGGCGGTAGTACATCGAGGGAAATATGGCGTTACGGCGCGCTTTGCGCGATGCGCGGTGCGCTTTGCGCCCTGCGACACCTGCCGAAGACGCGCGAGGGGCATCCCGAGGCCCACGCACGGCGCACGGCGCATCGCGCACGGCGCATCAGCGGCCCATCGCCTCCCGCACCCGCCCGATCGCCAGCAACATCGCCCGGGCCTTGTTCTCCGTCTCCGCCCACTCGAGCGCCGGCACCGAGTCGAGCACGATCCCCGCGCCCGCCTGCACGTTCGCCACGCCGCCCGCCACGACGCACGTGCGAATCGTGATCGCGAGGTCCATCCGCGCACCGCCGGTGGCCACGTAGCCGACGGCGCCCGCGTAGGCGCCGCGCCGCTCCGGCTCGAGCTCGTCGATGATCTCCATCGCCCGCACCTTCGGCGCGCCCGTCATCGTGCCGGCCGGGAAGGTGGCGCGGAACGCGTCGAGCGCATCGACCCCGGGGCGCAGCGTGCCCTCCACCTGGCTCACGAGGTGGAACACGTGCGAGTACCGCTCCACGGTCATGTAGTCGTTCACCTCGACCGTGCCGTACTCCGCGATGCGTCCCACGTCGTTCCGGCCGAGGTCGACCAGCATCACGTGCTCGGCGCGCTCCTTCTCGTCCGCACTCAGCTCCGCCATGAGCGCCGCGTCCTCCTCGGCCGTCGAGCCGCGCGGGCGCGTGCCCGCGATCGGCCGCACCGTCACGCGACCCTCACCCACCCGCACGAGCAGCTCGGGCGAGCTCCCCACGAGCTCGACGCCGTCGAGCACGAGGTGGTACATGTACGGCGACGGGTTCAGCGCGCGGAGCGCCCGATAGAGCGCGTCCGTCGGGAAATCGAACGGCACCTCGATGCGCCGCGCGAGCAGCACCTGGAACGCGTCGCCCGCCGCGATGTACTCGCGGATCCGCTCGACCCCCGCCATGTACTGCTCCCGCGTCGTCGTCGAGCGCCCCACCGCGGGTGCCGCGTCGGCCCGCAGGTCGAGCGAGGGCAGCGTGATCGGCGCGCGGAGCTTCGCCATCGTGCGCTCCACCTCGGCGAGCGCTCGATCGTGGATCTCGCGCAACCGTCCCTCGCTCAGGTCGTCGTCCACCGACGCGCCGACCACGACGCGCGCCTGCGATCGCAGGTGGTCGACGATGACGACGGCGTCGGTGAACACGAACAGCGCGTCGGGCACCTGCACGGCACGCGCGGGCGCGTCCGGCAGCCGCTCGATGAGCCGCACCACGTCGTAGCTGAAGAACCCGACGGCGCCGCTCCAGAAAATGCCGAGCTCCGGCACGGTCACCGGGGTGCGCACGCGCACGAGAGCGTCGAGGTCGTCGAGCGGATCCGCCGGCCGCCGCTCCGCGTGCCAGCCGCGCTCCGGCGTCCAATCCGCCACCTCGCCGTCCTGAAGCCGCCACGCCGCGCGCGGCGCGCTGCCGAGGAACGTGTAGCGCGACCACGTCTCGCTGCCGGCGGGAGCCGACTCGAGCAGAAAGGCGAATGGCCCCTCGCGCAGCTTCGCGAACGCGGTGACGGGCGTGTCGGTGTCGAGGAGGCAGTCGCGCCACACGGGCACGACCGACCACGGCCGGGCGCGCTGGCGGAACTCGTCGAAGCTCATCGGGCGCGCGTCCGCGCGTGCTTGTCCGGTGTGTGGGCGCCGGCGACCTTTCCAGGATGCATCGCGTGCTCGTCGCGGCTCTCGCCGCCAGTGGGTGGGTTGTGGCGCTCGCGCGCACGGCGAACGCCCAGCAGTGGAACGACCAGCGCTCGCGCACGCTCGTCGAGCAGGCCACGGCGCGGCGCGCGCAGCAGCTCGCCGACACCGGCCTCCGGGACTACAAGGCCGTCGCCCGCGGCTACGTCACCTTCCTCGCCCAGATCGGCGAGGGGCTCGCCGAACCGCCCAAGGTCGTGAAGGCCGACGAGCTCGTGAACGAAGTCTATTGGCGCGCGCCCAACCTCAGCAAGCAGCGCATTCTCGGCCGGCGCGACACCCTCCTGCTGCCGACGGACATCGCGTACCACCGCGATCACCTCGGCATCGTCCAGAACAACTTTCCCGCGATCATCCGGCTCGGCGACGGCGACGAGGTGCGCGACGTGCCGCATCCGCTGTCCCCCACCGGGCTCGCGAGCTACGACTTCGCCATCACCGATTCGCTGCCCCTCAATCTGCCGGGGCGTACGATCGTGCTGTACGAGGTGAAGGTCCGCCCGAAGAACGACCGCCAGCCCCGCATCATCGGCGCGATGTACATCGATCGCGACGACGCGCAGGTCGTCCGCATGGCGTTCAACTTCACGAGATCGGCGTTTCTCGACGACGCGCTGGAAGACCTGTTCGTCATCATCGAGAACAGCCTCGTGAACGGCCGCTTCTGGCTGCCGCGCCAGCAGTCGATCGAGATCCGCCGCGGCGGCACGTGGCTCGACTATCCCATCCGCGGCATCATCCGCGGCCGATGGGTGATCGGCGACTACGCCATCAACACCGGGCTGTCGCCGGCGATGTTCGGCGGACCGGAGATCGTGCTGGCGCCGCAGGCGGCGCGCGACACGCTCCGCTTCGGCGGGCGCATCCTCGACTCGCTGCCCCCCGACGTGCGCGTCGTCACCGCCGCCGAGGTGTGCCGCGTGCAGGAGGAGGCCCGCGCGCTCGTGCGCGCTCAGGCGCTGCGCCGGCCGGAAGCCGTCACGCTGTCGGCGCTCGGGATCTCCGACTTCGCGCGCTTCGACCGCGCCGAGGGGTTCGCCGTCGGCGCGGGGCTCGCGTCGCGATTCGGTGGAGGGTTCGGCGTGGAGGCGCGCGGCCGCTACGGCGTCGACGATCGCCAGGGGAAGGGGAGCGCGGCGCTCTCCTGGCGGTCACCCCGCTGGGGTGTGCGGGCCTTCGGGCAGCGCGACTTCCGCGACGCGGGCGACGTCGTGGAGCGATCGCGCCTGATCAACTCGATCGCCGCCCAGGAGTTCGGATCGGACCTCACCGACCCATACGGCGTGCAGGCGGTCGGGCTCGGCGTCGAGGCAATCGGCGTGAAGGGATTCCGCCTCGAGCTGGATGCGTCGCTCGAGCGACAGCGACCGCTCGCCGTGCGCGCCACGCCGG
>DASTSX010000453.1:0-5869 GCA_035760455.1 Gemmatimonadaceae bacterium
GCTGCGTGACACGATGTTCCGCCTCGGCTCGGCCAACCTGCGCGCGATCGCGCTGGCCAGCCAGCACGACGGCATCGCGCTGGACGACGGTGCGCGCGCCAGCCAGTGGCTCTCCGCTCGCGCAGCGCGCACGGCCGACCGCGTCGACGCGCTGCTCGCCGAGCACGCGCTGGCACAGCTGCGCGGACGCGCCCAGGACGTGCGCAGCGTGCTCGCGCGATTGGAGCGCGCTCAGCCGGGCTCGGCGGCGTCACGCCGGCTTCGGGTGCTCGACTGGCTCTATGGCGACGGCGATTCGCTGACGGCGGACGCGGCCGCGCTCGAGCTCGAGGCACTGACCGGCGCCGACCCGGCTTCCAGCCTCGCGTCGTCGGAGGCCTGGGCCGCCAACGTCTGCGTGGTGGGCCAGTGGCGGCTCGAGCGCGGCGACTCGGCGGGGGTGCAGCGCGCCGTCCGGGCGCTGGTCTCGCGCGTCGCTGGTGCGCGTGCGCCGAGCGCGCCGGTCTCCGCGGCCCCCGGCCTCTGCACGGAGCTGCTCGCCGCCGGCGACGCCGTGCTGGGGCGAAGGCGCGACGCGCCGCTCCGCCTGCAGCGGCTCGACTCCCTCGTCCTCGCGCCGCACGTGGTCGGCGACCTCGCGCAGTACGCGCCGCTTCTGTTGGCTCGGCTGCACGAACGGACCGGCGATCGACGCGGGGCGCTCGCGGCGATCCGCCGCCGGAGCTACATGTCCGACTGGCCGCGCTATCGCGCCGCGATGCTGCGCGAGGAAGGGCGGCTCGCACGTCAGGCGGGCGACAGCGCTGGATCCCGGCGCGCGACCGCGCGCTATCTGATGTATCGCGACTCGGTCGCGCCCGCCGACGACCGGAGGCGGCAGGTCACTCCGTGACGGATGCGGAGTGCATGACACAACGCCCGTCGCGGAGGGGGCGTAATCAGCACGCGCTACCTTCCGGGCGGTGCGGCGCCGATCTATCGTTGGCTGCGCGATCGGCTCCGGTATTCGACCGAGTCCACCACTACTTCTCGCTTCCCCGTCCCGTGTCCCACTCACGGCTCTCGCGCGCACGTCGCGTGCTCCGAATTGGCTCATCGCGTCATCGGATGAGCATCGCCCCGCTCCTGGCTCTGCTCGCGTCCATGGCGTGCGCGACCTCGGCCGGTACGCCGACCCCCGTGGCGGCGCCGGTCCTCGCGCCCGTCGCGCTCTCCACCACGGCACCGCGCAAGATCGAGGTCCTGTTCCTCGGGCACGAGTCGGAGCATCACAACGCGAGCAAGTACGCGCCGATCCTCGCCGCCGCGCTCGCGAAGGACGGGATCAACTTCTCGTACACGACGAACCCGAACGACCTCAACGCGCCGAACCTCGCGAAGTACGACGCGGTGCTGCTGTACGCGAACCACGACTCGGCCACACCGGCGCAGGCGAAGGCCCTGCTCGACTACGTGCAGTCCGGCCACGGCTTCGTGCCGATTCACAGCGCGTCGCACAGCTTCCGGAACGTCGCCGACGTCATCCGGCTGATGGGCGGCCAGTTCGACCGCCATGGCACGGGGACGTTCACCGCCGTCACCGTGCGGCCGGAGCATCCCGTCATGAAGGGCCTGACGCCCTTCGAGACGTGGGACGAGACGTACATCCACAAGAACAACAACCCCGACCGCGTCGTGCTCCAGGAGCGCGTCGAGGGTGACCGGCGCGAGGCGTGGACCTGGGTGCGCAACGAGGGACAGGGCCGCGTGTTCTACACGGCCTACGGCCACGACGAGCGGACCTGGAACCAGGACGCGTTCCACTCGCTCGTGCGCAACGGGATCGTTTGGGCGGTGGGCGACCGCGTGCGCGGCCAATGGGAGCAGTACAAGATCGCCCCGCTCGCCTACCAGGAGTCGAGCCGCATCCCGAACTACGAGCGCCGCAACCCGCCGCTCAAGCTGCAGGAGGCGCTCTCGCCCGCGGCGTCCATGACCCACATCCAGGCGCCGCCGGGGTTCCGGCTCGAGCTGTTCGCCTCGGAGCCGGACATCGTGAAGCCGATCGCCATCAACTGGGACGAGCGGGGCCGGCTCTGGATCGCCGAGACGATCGACTACCCGAACGACATCCACCCCGGCCGGCCGGGGCGCGACCGCATCAAGATCCTCGAGGACACCGACGGCGACGGCAAGGCCGACAAGTTCACCGTGTTCGCCGACTCGCTCAACATTCCCACGAGCTTCGTATTCACGAACGGCGGCGTGCTCGTGGCACACATGCCGAGCTTCATCTTCCTCAAGGATACGAACGGCGACGACCGCGCCGACGTGAAGCAGGAGGTGCTCGGCGGCTGGGGGTTCGGCGACACGCACGCCGGCCCGAACAACCTGCGCTACGGGTTCGACAACCGCATCTGGGGCGCGGTGGGCTACAGCAACTACCGCGGGGTGGACGCCAAGGGTGACTCGCTCCGCTTCGGCCAGGCCATCTACCGGTTCCGCGCCGGCACCTACGACTCGCTGGAGCACGTCGCCAGCTTCACCAACAACACGTGGGGCCTCGGCTTCTCCGAGACGAACGAGGTGTTCGGCTCGACCGCGAACAACACGCATGCGATGTACGTCGCCGTACCGCACCGCTTCCAGCAGGGGGTGAAGGGGCTCCCGGCGCGTGCGGGGAGCACGAAGATCGACGGGCACTACGCCATGGCGCCGATCTCGAAGCAGGTGCGCCAGGTGGACGTGTTCGGCGGCTTCACGGCCGCGGCGGGCTTCAACCTCTACACGGCGCGCAGCTACCCGAAGGAGTACTGGAACCGCATCGCGTTCGTGAGCGAGCCCACGGGTCGCGTGCTGCACCGCGCGATCCTCGAGCCGAAGGGCTCGGGCTACGCCGAGAAGGACGGCTGGAACCTGCTCGCGAGCGACGACGAGTGGTTCGGTCCAGTCGATGCCCAGACCGGCCCCGACGGGGCCGTGTGGGTGGCCGACTGGTACAACTTCATCATCCAGCACAACCCGACGCCGCCGGGCTTCCAGAACGGCAAGGGGAACGCGTACGAGAACCCGCTGCGCGACAAGCGGCACGGTCGCATCTATCGCGTGGTGTACGAAGGTGCGCCGAAAGCGACGCCGATGGCGCTCAGCAAGGACCGCCCGCAGGAGCTCGTGCGCGCGCTGCGCAACGACAACCTCTTCTGGCGTCTCACCGCGCAGCGGCTCCTCGTCGAGCGCGCCAGCACGGACGTCGTGCCGCAGCTCCTCTCGCTCGCGCGCGATCGCTCGGTCGACGAGCTCGGGCTCAACGCCGGGGCGCTGCACGCGCTGTGGACGCTCCACGGGCTCGGACAGCTGAACGGCTCCAACAGACAGGCAACCGACGCGGCGACCGCCGCGCTGCGGCATCCGTCGGCGGCCGTGCGGAAAGCCGCCGTACAGGTGCTGCCGGTCACCGCGGCGACGCTCGGCGAGCTGCGCACCGCCGGGCTGCTCGACGACCCCGATCCGAAGACGCGGCTCGCCGCGGTGCTGGCGATCTCGCAGCTCCCGGAGTCGGAGGAGCTCGGCCGGATGCTCTACGCCTTCGGCAAGGCGGCCGAGGTCGAGCGCGACGAGTGGCTGTCCCAGGCGGTGTACGTCGCGGCGGCGAAGCACAAGTCGGGCTACCTGAAGGCGTACGCGGCGGACCTCGGCGCCGAGCCGTACCGTGCGCTCGCGCAGCGCATCGCGCAGGAGGAGTCGTCGCCCCCGGCGCAGCCCGCGTCGAGCGCGGGACCGACCGAGCCCGCCGCGCGGCGCGCACCGCCGCCGGTGCGCCCCGTCGCCGAGCGGTTCCTCCGCGCATACGTGGAGGACGTCGTCGGGCCGATCACTCGACCGGAGCGGCGGGCGGAGATGCCGTCGTGGATGAACCCGCCCTCGAGCGACCCGGTGCTCGAGCTCACCGTGACGGCGGTGCGCGGCCAGATGAAGTTCTCGGTGGAGTCGTTCACCGTGAAGCCGAGCCAGCGCGTGAAGCTCACCTTCACGAACCCGGACGAGATGCAGCACAACCTCGTCGTCATCCGCCCCGGGACGACGGAGGCGGTCGGCGCGCTCGCCGACGCAATGGCGCGCACGCCGGACGCGGCGGAGCGGAACTACATCCCGCCGACGCCGGACGTGATCACCTCGACGAAGCTCGCGGATCCGAACGAGACGGTCACGCTCGAGTTCGTGGCGCCGCGCCAGACGGGCGACTACCCGTACATCTGCACCTTCCCCGGGCACTGGCGCATCATGAAGGGGACGATGAAGGTCGCGCAGTAACGAGCGGCGGCGCCCGACGCGCGGGCGCCGCCACGCACCACGCACCGAGAGATCATGGCCAAGATCAGAGTGGCGGTCGTCGGGCTGGGATTCGGCGCCGAGTTCCTGCCCATCTACCAGCGACATCCCGACGCGGAGCTGTACGCGATCTGCCAGCGCTCCCCTGAGAAGTTGAAGGAGATCGGCGACCAGTTCGGCGTGGAGCGCCGGTTCGAGAGCTACGAGCGGCTGCTCGCCGACCCGAACGTGGACGCGGTCCACATCAACACACCGATTGCCGCGCACGCGCCGATGTCGCTCGCGGGGCTGAACGCGGGGAAGCACGTCGCGTGCACGGTCCCCATGGCCACGACGGTGGACGAGTGCCTCCAGCTCGTCGAGGCGGAGCGCCGCAGCGGCAAGGTCTACATGATGATGGAGACCGCCGTCTACACGCGTGAGTTCCTCTACGCGCAGGAGATGCTCACCTCGGGCAAGCTCGGCCGGCTCCAGTTCCTGCGCGGCTCGCACCAGCAGAACATGAGCCTTCCGGGGTGGCCGGAGTACTGGTACGGCATGCCGCCGATGCACTACGCGACGCACGCCGTCGGTCCGCTGCTGCAGCTGGCGCGTGCGCGCGCGGAGTCGGTCGTCTGCTTCGGCTCGGGGCGCATCCGCGACGAGTACGTCGCGCGTTACGGCTCGCCCTTCGCCGTCGAGAGCGCGCTCGTGAAGCTCAAGGACTCCGACCTCGCGTGCGAGGTGACGCGCTCGCTGTTCGACACGATCCGCCAGTACCGCGAGAGCTTCGACGTCTACGGCACGGAGCGGTCGTTCGAGTGGGAGCAGACGATCGGCCAGCACCCGGTGATCTACTCCGGGTTCGAGGACGCGGAGCGCGTCGAGGTGCCGGACTACGGCGACAAGCTGCTGCCGAAGGAGATCGCCGGGTTCACGCGCGCCGGCGTCTACGACGAGGAGCACGAGCACACGTCGTTCATCCAGGGGGGCGGGCACGGCGGGTCGCATCCGCACCTCGTCCACGAGTTCGTGAGCGCCATCCGCGACCGGCGCGGCGCGACCGTGGACGCGGCGACGGCCGCCAACTGGACGATGACCGGCGTCTGCGCGCACGACTCCGCCATGCGCGGCGGCGAGCGCATCGCGATCCCGCAGCCCTGATGGCGTCGCGGCCGATGCAGCTCGGGGTCAGCACCTGGGTCTGGACCTCGCCGGCGACGACCGAGGTGCTCGAGACGCTGCTGCCGCACATCGCCGCGCTCGGATTCGACGTGATCGAGCTGCCGATCGAGGAGGTCGGGCAATTCGACGTGCCGCGCGTCGGCGAGCTCGCGCGCGCGCACGGGCTCGAGGTGTCGGTCTGCGCGGTGATCGGGCCCGGGCGCGACCTGCTCCTGCCCGACGAGGCGGAGCGCGGCGTCGCGTACCTCCGGTCGTGCATCGAAGTTGCGCGGACGCTCGGCTCGCCGACCGTGGCGGGCCCGTTCTATTCCGCCGTTGGACGCTGCTGGCGCAGCACTCCCGCCGAGCGCGAGCGCGACGTCGACCAGGTCGCCCGCACCCTGCGCTCGCTCGGCGC
>DASTSX010000454.1:0-3996 GCA_035760455.1 Gemmatimonadaceae bacterium
GCAGCGCGGCCGCGGGATCGCCCGTGTCGGCGCGCGCCGCTGCGACCAGCATGAGGAGCTCGATCTGCGGCGGCCCTGCCGCCAGCAGCGCCTCGGCGATCGGACGCGCCTCCCCGCCGCGTCCCATCGCGAGCAGCGCGGTCGCCTCGCCGATCGCCGGCCGCAGCGTGTTCGTCGCCTCCTGCTTCGCCTCGCGATACCGCTCGAGCGCCTCCCCGTACACGCCTTGCCGCGCGTAGATGTCGCCCAGCAGACAGTAGCCGTCGACGCGAGGCGCGCCGCGGAGCAGCGCGCGGCTCACCTCGGCGGCGGCGCGCTCGTAGAGCCCCATCGCGAGGTACTCGGTCGCCATCGCGTACGCGTCCTGGCCGGCGTCGCCCTGTCCCTGCTGCCCGTTCTCGCCCGCGGACGGCGTCGGCGCGAGCGTCGTGAACAGCGAGTCGAGCACGCCGGCGTCGAACGCGAAGTCCTCGACGTTCTCCTCGGTGCGATGCACGGCACCGAGGTCCGGCTGGATCGAGAGATCGGGATCCTCGTACTCGAGGTCGATCGCGAGCTCGAACTTCTGCGCGACGTAGTACGGATCGAGCTCGAGCGCGCGCTTCGTCTCGCGCAGCGCCCCCTCGAAGTCACCGATGTTCGAGAGCGTGAAGCTGAGGTTGTAGTGCGCCTCGGCGAAGTCGGGGCGCGCCTGGATGGCGCGGGCGAAGGCGTTCCGTGCGTCCTCGTGCTTGCGGAGCTCGGAGAGCACGAGGCCGACGCCGTTCCACGCCGCGGGATCCTCGCTCGCCGTCTGCAACACGGTGCGATAGGCCTCGAGCGCCGCCTGGAAGCGCTTCCCCTTGCTCAGCAGCAGCGCCAGGTTGAGCCGCGCCTTGGTGAACGTCGGCTGCGCCTCGAGCGCCACGCGGAACGCGGCGATCGCTTCCTCGGTGTTGCCGCGATGATAGAGCGCCACGCCGAGGTTGTTGTGCGCCAGCGCGTAGCTCAACTCCGCCTGCACGGCGCGACGGTACGACTCCTCCGCCTCGGCGAACTTGCCGTCCTGGTGCAGCGCCACCCCGCGCTCGTTCCAGAGCTTGGGGCTGTCGGGCTGGTGGACGAGCAGCTCGTCGTAGAGGTCCACCGCGGCCTTCGCCTCGCGCCGCAACAGGTGCACCTCGGCCATCGCCTGCAGCACCAGCGGCCGGTCCTCGCCCTTGTCGAGCGCCTTGGCGTACTCGCGCAGCGCCTCGCCGTAGTAGCCCTTCTGCCGGAAGGCCAGGCCGAGGTTGAAGTGAGCGAGCTGCCCCTCGACGTGCACCTCCATCTGCGCCGCGCGGGCATCGCCGCGCCCGAGGGCCCGCTCGGCGGCGAGGCCGTCGCGGCTCTGGTCGATCGCGAGATTCGCCTGCGCCCGCGACAGCGTGGGGTTCAGCTGGATCGCGCGGCGCGTCACCTCGCGCGCCTCCTCGTGCCGGCCCATGTCGCCGAGCACGAAGCCCATCAGATAGTAGGCGTCCGGGTTGTGCGGGTTGAGCTCGACGGCGCGGCGCAGGGCGGCCAACGCGCCCTCGTTCACGCCGCGATTGTAGAGCACCTCGCCCATGTAGAAGTTGACGACGGAGCTCGACGGATCGAGCGCGAGGGCGCGCTCGAGGTAGCCGAGCGCGCGGTCGAGATCCCCGTTCGTCCGCTCGGCGAGCCCGAGCTGCACCAGCGCGGGAATGTCGCTCGGGTGATAGCGCAGCAGCTCCGTGAACTCCGCCACCGCGTCCGCCGTCTGGTTCAGCAGCGCGTGCGTGCGGCCGAGCTCCCAGCGCGCCTCGCGGTCGTCGGGGCGCGCGCGGAGGCGCTCCGTCAGCTCGGCGACGCGCTTGTCGTAGTAGCCCGTGTTGAAGTACGCGATCTCGAGGTTGCGCTGCGCGACCTGCATCTTCTGGTCGAGCTCGAGCGCGCGCATGAAGGCGGCGACCGCCTCCTCGTACAATCCCTTGTTGTAGTAGAGAACGCCCAGATTGTTGTGCGCCCCCGCATCCGACGGGTCGATCCGTCGCGCGAACGACCGGAGAACCTCTCGATCACGCTCGGAAGTCAGGCTGGGCGACATCGGACGGTCGGCGCGGCCGGGCTAGGCGACGCGGACGGCGCGCAGGATCGCTTGCAGCGAGGCGGGGTCGGGGAGCAGCAGGAAGAAGCCGCGAAGGCGCTCGTTCACGTCCGTCATGAAGAACTCGCTCTCCACGCAGAACACGTAGTCACGGTCGGTGCCGAACTGCAGGTAGGCGGTCGTGAGCACGGCGGTGCTCATGTCCACCGCCAGGCTCGGCGGCGACGGCAGCAGCATCATGCCCATGAAGTCGCTCAGGGCGTTCATGTACGCGCTGCTGAGGATGTTCCCCGCTTCCTTGATCGCCGACTGCTCCATCTCGCCCAGCTCGTCCGACGTGCCGTGCGAACGCCGGAGCATCAACTCGGCCAGGCGGATCGCCGTCGGTTTCGGAAAGACGAGCAGGGTCCGTCCCGTCAGGTCGCCGAGCATGTGCATCAGCACGGCCGCCACCGGCTCCTCCGGAGCCGAGATCTGCGGCGGGACCTCCTCGAGCCGCGACACGTTGATCGTCGGAACGCTGATCATGATCGTACCGCCGATCATCTGCGACAGCGCCGTGGCCGCGTGGCCCGCGCCGATGTTCGCGACTTCTCGGAGAGCGTCGAGCTGCAGCGCCTTCAGAGAACGAATGTCATCCATTGGAGTGCCGTTAAAGAAGACTGCTCACGTCGATGATCAGCGCTGGTGCCCCGTCGCCGAGGATCGTGGCCCCGCCGAACAGCGTGAGCCCGTTCTGCACGCCGTCGAACTGCTTGACGACGATCTCCTGCTGGCCGATCAGCGCATCCACCACCAGTGCCGCACGCCGCTCCGCCATCTCGACGACGATGACCTGCTCCAGGCCACGCTTGGCCTCGCCCTCGAAGTGCAGCAACTGCCGCAGCCGGATCAGCGGCAGGACCTCCTCCCGGATCATCAGCACCTCGCGCCCCTTCAGCGTGTGCAGGATGCTCGGATGCAGCTCCACCGTCTCGCTCACGTGCGTCATCGGGATCGCGTACGTCTCCTCGCCGATCTTGGCGAGCAGCGAGCGCACGATCGCCAGCGTCAGCGGCAGCCGCAGCGTCACCGTCGTGCCCTTCCCCGGCGCCGTCCGCATGTCGACCGAGCCGCCGAGGGCACGAACGCGGTTGTGCACCGCGTCGATCCCGACGCCGCGCCCGGACAGGTCCGTCACCCTGTCGGCCGTCGAGAACCCGGCCTGCGAGATGATCCGGAACAGCTCCTCGTCGGTGAGCTCCGTCTTGGCGGGGTCGAGCAGCCCGTGCTCGTGCGCGCGCTTGAGCACCTTCTCGCGATCGATCCCGCGGCCGTCGTCCGTCACGCGGATCGCCACCGCCGAGCGGTCGCGCGTCGCGCTCAGCGTGAGGCGCCCCGCCTCCGGCTTGCCGCCGGCGCGCCGCTGTTCCGGCGACTCGATGCCGTGATCGATCGCGTTGCGCAGGAGGTGTACGATCGGATCGCCGACTTCGTCGAGCATCGAGCGGTCGAGCTCGACCTCCTTGCCCTCGATCGTGAACTCCACCGGCTTGCCGACCGACCGCGCGGCGTCCCGGACGAGTCGCGGAAAGCGGTCGAACACCTGCCACACCGGCACCATGCGGCTCGTCATGATCTCGTCCTGCAGATCGGCGACGAGCCGCGACGTCTGCGCCACGGTCTCCGCCAGTGCGGGATCGTCGACCGAGCCCGTGAGCTGCACGAGACGGCCGCGCGTGATCACCAGCTCCCCGATGAGATTCATGAGATTGTCGAGCCGGCGCAGGTCGATGCGCACGCTCCGCTGCTGTCGCACGGCGCCGGCGCCGCCGCCGTTCGCCCCGCCGTTCGCCGCCCCGATTCCGTTCGTCGGGTTCCCCGGAATCCCCCGCGCCGCGGCGGGGGTGTCCACCGCCGCGGTGTCG
>DASTSX010000455.1:0-6348 GCA_035760455.1 Gemmatimonadaceae bacterium
GCCCATGCCCACGGCGAACATGTGGTGCGCCCACACGCCGAAGCCGAGGAAGGCGATCAGCATGGTCGCGTAGACCATGACCGGATAGCCGAAGATCGGCTTGCGCGAGAACGTCGGGATGATCTCCGACACCAGCCCGAATGCGGGCAGGATGAGGATGTAGACCTCGGGGTGGCCGAAGATCCAGAACAGGTGCTGCCAGAGGAGCGGGTCGGCGCCGGCGGCGCTCGTGTAGAAGTTCGTGCCGAAGAAGCGGTCGAACTGGAGGAACACGAGCGCGATCGTGATCACCGGGAAGGCGAGGATCAGCAGGAACTGCACGACGAACGCGTTCCAGGTGAACATCGGCATGCGCATCAGGTTCATCCCCGGCGCGCGCATGTTGATGATCGTCGTGATGAAGTTGAACGCCGCGGCGAGCGAGCTGACGCCGAGGATCTGCAGCCCGAGCACCCAGAAGTCGATGTTGAGGCCGGGCGAGAACTGGAGGTTGGTGAGCGGCGTGTAGCCGAACCAGCCGCCGTTGGGCGCGGCGCCGAAGAACCAGCCGGCATTCATGAAGATGCCGCCGAACAGGAACACCCAGTAGCTGAAGGCGTTGAGGCGCGGGAACGCGACGTCGCGCGCGCCGATCTGCAGCGGGATCAGGTAGTTGAAGAACGCAGCGGACAGTGGCATGATCGCGAGGAAGACCATGGTCGTGCCGTGCATCGTGAACATCTGGTTGTACGCTTCGGCCGACAGCAGGTCCTTGTTCGGCCCCGCCAGCTGGATGCGGATCAGCAGCGCCTCGAAGCCGCCGACGAAGAAGAAGAAGAGCGAGGTGAAGAGGTAGAGTGCGCCGATCCGCTTGTGATCGACCGTCGTGAGCCAGCTCCAGAGGCCGCTCTCGCCGACGTAGCTGTCGGTGGAGGGAATGGCCGGGGCGGCAGCGGTGGTTGCCATCAGTCCGTGTTCTCCGGTGTCTCTGGGCGGTCTACTTGAGCGCCTGCAGGTAGGCGACGATGTCGGCGATCTGTTCGTCGGTCAGCCCCATCGGGACCGAGGCCTTGGTGACGGGGTCGTATTCACCCTTGCCGATCGTGGGCATGACCACGCCGGGCTTCATGGCGCGCGAGTTCTTGATCCAGCGCGCCATGTGCTTGGCGTCGTTGGGGAAGAGCCCACCCGCGATGGTCGAACGGCTGCCGATGTGCGTCAGGTTCGGTCCGAGCACGCCCATCATCACCGGATTGCCACTGATCATGTGGCAGCCGACGCACCCGCCCTGACCCGTGGAGATCAGCGCGCGGCCACGCTCGGCGTCGCCCACCAACGCATCATTGTAGCGGAGGCCCGCCGGCACCGGCGTGCTCGGGACGGTGTGCGCGGGCATCTTCTCGCGCGGGAACGCCACGTAGCCCGCCTGCTGGACCGCGGCGCCGGCCGGCGTCGTGGCGACGTTCTGCCCGTCGGGCCGAGTGGCGACACCGGCCGTCTGCGGCGCGTTGGGCGCCGCGACCGTGCTCCCCGGCCCGCTGGCGCCCGCGGCCCCCGCCGCGACCTGCGCCTGCTGCGCGGGCGAGCTCGCCGGGCCCTTCGCGGTATCCGTCGGCGTGGCGGCGGCGCCCGTGGCCGCCGGAGCCGCGCCTGGCGGGGCCACCGCGCCGAACACCGCCGGCGATGCCTGGTGCGCCGCCCAGGCGGCGAACTGCTCGGGCGTCACCGTGAACGCCCGGAACTTCATGTTCGCGTGCGACGCGCCGCAGTACTCCGCACAGAAACCGTTCCACGCCTGCTCACCCACCGAGTCCGGGGTGAACCAGAGGTAGTTCGCGTGGTTCGCGATCAGGTCGCGCTTGCCGCCCATCTGCGGGATCCAGAACGAGTGCAGCACGTCCTGGGTGCGGAGCGTGAAGTTCACCGTGCGGCCGACCGGGAGGTACAACTCGTTGGCCGTGGTGATCTTGTACTGCGGGTAGCGGAACTCCCACCACCACTGATGCCCGATCACCTCCACCTGCAGCGCGTCGGCTTTCGCCTTCGCCTGCGTCTTGAAGATGACGCGGACGGTCGGGACCGCGATGAAGACCAGGACGAGCGCCGGGATCGCGGTCCAGAGGATCTCGAGCGTCGTGTTCCCGTGCACGTGCTCGGGCCGGTCGTTGTCGCTCCGCCGCCTGAAGCGGAAGATCACGTAGAGGAGGATCGCCTCCACGAAGATGAAGACCGCCGTCCCCAGCCAGATGAGGATGGAGAAGAGGGTGCCGACGTCTCGGTTGAACTCCGTGTTGGCGTGGAAGATGGAGTTCGGGTAGCTAGCGTTGCACGCGGTGAGGGCCACCGCGGCGACAGCCGGCAGCGCGGCGGTCAACAGCCGGCGCGGTCGGGAAGGCACGGGCATGCGAGATCCTTGTTCCGACTGTGTCAGGAGGAGCGCGACGGCGAGAGTCCGTCGCCCTCTCATGCGGGCGTAAAGCCTCGGAAAGCTACGGGGCGCGAAAGGGCAACGCAACGCGCGCGCCCGCGGCGCGACACTGTAGGAGTTTTCCCGACACGGCGTTACGCGCACGGGGCTTCGACGCGAGCACCGATATCGGCGCTCGCGCGAGCTCACCTCACGCCGGCTCGCCCTCCGGCTCCACGCTCTCCTTCACGGCGTGGGTGTCCTTCACGCGCACGATCGAGACGTCGATCGCGATGCGAATCGAGCCGACGCCCTCGCGCAGGACGCGAACCCGCGTCTGCTCGTTCGATCCGCGCGTCGCGAGCAGGTTCAACCCCGCGACCTGATCGGCGATCATCCCGAACTGCCCCTTGAGCATCCCGACCAGTGGAGGCAGCGCGCGCCGGATCTGCTGAACGTAGTGCGCCGTGGGCTGCGATTTCTTCACCGCGATCGCGTACGTCTCCACGAGCCCGTGGATGCGGTGCATCATGGTCGTGGCTTCCTCGAGCGTCTTCAACTTCTGGACGCCGGCGCCGTCGAGCTTCGGGCCTGCCATGGTCAGGATCGGGATCGGGTGGGCGTGCTCCTGCCCGAAGACGATTCATCCCCCCTCGCGCAATGCGCACCGCGACACGCATCGCGCCGGCTACTTCACCCGCTCCAGGCGAGGGTTGGCGCGCAGCTCGCGACCGGCTTTCGCCTGCGGCTTGCCATCGAGCTGAACCACGGCGCCGGTGAAGTCCCACCGGCCCTCGTGCGCGCTCGCCCCCACGCCATAGGCGTCGACCGGCACGCCGTCCTCCTCGAAGCTCCGGATCCGGGCGAGGTCGAAGCCCCCCGACACGACGATCTTCACGTCCCCGAACCCCTCGGCGTCGAGCGCGTTGCGCACGTTCCAGACGAGCGCGGCGTTCACGCCGGTCGGCCGGAAGCTGCCCATGTGTCCGATCACCGAACGGTCCACGAGAAACTCGGATGTCTCGACCCGCACCCCCCACAGCCGGTCGTCGAGCGCGCGGGCCACGGCGAGGCTCGTCGCCACGCAGTCGTTCTCGTAGTCCACCGGCACGACGAGGGGCATCTCCTTGGGCAGCACGGCTGCGACGGCACGCGCCGCCGCCACGGTGTCACCACCGCACGCCGCGATGAGCGAGTGGGGCACGGTGCCCGCGCCGCACTTGCCCGTGAGCGCGCCGAGCGCATCCGTGGAGACGGAGGCGGCTCCGGCGACGTGCGCGCTCAGCCCGTCGCCCGGCTGCACGAGCGCGTGGTCGCCGCGCGATCCGAGGTAGTGGACGGGCTTGGGCCGCGCCGCATCGACGAGGGTGCGCAGGTTCGTGCAGATGCGCGTGCGTCGCGCCACCGTGCCGAGAATCGGCGTCTCGAGATGCGCGAAGAGCGCGTAGTCGCCCTCGACGGTCATCACGGTGTCCCAGGCCTCGACGCGGTCGCCCTCGTAGAGCGCGTGCACCTCGAGCGCCGCGAAGTCGTCGGTGCAGAGCTTGAGGAGCGCCACGGCCTCGTCGATGCCGCCGAGCCAGCCTCCGCGCTTGGCGGAAAGCTGCCACGTGACGCGGCCCGCGCGTCCGTCGGCGCGGAGCGCCGCCCGGGCGCCGTTGAAGTGCGCGTCGCTGTACGCACCCGCGCGGATCTGCTCGACGGGCAGCGCGAACAGCGACGGATCGATCCGCTTTCGTCGTCGCGGTGGCATGGTCTATCGAACGTCGGCGGCCGGCGGCGTGGACTTCGGGCCGGTCATCGCCTCCGGATTGAGCGCGCGATCGAGCTCCTCGCGCGTCATCAGCTTGCGCTCCATCACGAGCTCGTAGACCCCGCGTCCGCTCTCGAGCGCCTCGCGCGCGATCTCGGTCGACGTCTCGTAGCCGATGATCGGTACGAGCGCGGTGATGATCCCGACCGAGTGCTCGACGAACCACCGCATGCGGTCGGGGTTCGCCGTGATCCCCACGACGCACCGCTCGCGCAGCACGACGCACGCATTCGTGAGCGAGCTGATCCCGGCCAGTAGCCGGAACGCGATGACGGGCTCGAACACGTTGAGCTGCAGCTGCCCGGCTTCGGCGGCGATGGTGACAGTCAGGTCCCCGCCGATGATGTCGAAGCAGACCTGGTTCACCACCTCCGGGATCACCGGATTGACCTTGCCGGGCATGATCGACGATCCGGGCTGCATCGCCGGAAGATCGATCTCGCCGAGCCCCGCGCGCGGACCGGACGCGAGCAGCCGAAGGTCGCTGCAGATCTTCGAGAGCTTCACTGCGCAGCGCTTGAGCACTCCGCTCAGCTGCACGAACGCCCCGGTGTCGGCCGTGGCCTCGACGAGATCGGGGGCCGTGACGAGCTCGAGACCGGTGATCCGCGACAGGTGCGCCCGCACGACCTCGGCGTACCCGTGCGGCGCCGTGATTCCGGTGCCGATCGCCGTCCCCCCCATGTTGATCTCGCGGATCAGTGCCTGCGCCTCGCCGAGACGCTGCACGTCCTCGAGCATGGTACGGCCGAACGCGGTGAACTCCTGCCCGAGGGTCATCGGGACGGCGTCCTGGAGCTGCGTCCGGCCCATCTTGATGAACGGGGCGAACTCGTCACCCTTCGCCAGGAAGGCGGCGGCGAGCTCGCTCATGGCGCGCGACAACCCCTCGATCTGCGAGTGGAGCGCCAGCTTCATCGCCGTCGGATAGACGTCGTTGGTGGACTGGCTGAGGTTGACGTGGTTGTTGGGGTGGACGGTGTGATAGTCCCCGCGCGGCCGGCCGAGCAGCTCGAGCGCTCGGTTCGCGATGACCTCGTTCGCGTTCATGTTCGTCGAGGTCCCGGCGCCGCCCTGGATCATGTCGACGAGGAAGTGCTCGTGGTGACGGCCGCCCCGGATCTCGCGCGCGGCGCGCGCGATCGGCTCGGCGAGCTCGCGCGGGAGGAGGCCCAGCTCGGCGTTGGCCACCGCGGCGGCCTCCTTCACCGCGGCCAGCGCATCGATGAGCGAGGGGAACTCGCGGAGCGGAACGCCCGTGATGGGGAAGTTCTCCATCGCGCGCAGCGTCTGAATGCCGTACAGCGCCTCCTCGGGCACCTCGCGGTCGCCGAGCAGGTCGTGCTCGACCCGCGTGCGCTTGCCGCCGAAGCCGAGCGCGCGTCCGCGGCCGACGAGCGTCGCGTCCACGGCGGAGAGCCGGTGCGCGATCGCGCGTGCCGCGCGCCCCACGAGCGCCGCGTACAGCGCGGGGGTCTCGCGGATCATCTGCCCGACCTGCTCCTTGGAGAGCAGGAGCACCGACGTGTCGGTGAGCGCGCGCGCGGTCGTCCCGTGCGAGCGGTCGTCGAGCAGGAGTCCCTCGCCGACCGCCTCGCCGGCGCCGAGGGTGGCGACGCGCACCGGCCGCCCATTGAGCGACTTCTCGATCGCGACCGCACCGCTCACGACGAGCGCCATGATCCGCCGTTCGTCGCCCTGCGCGTAGAGCAGCTCGTCGCAGGCGTACTCCGTCGGCTGGACGAGGTGCGAGAGCTGGTGCAGGCCGGTGTCGGTGACCCCGTCGAGGAAGGAGAGGGCGCGGAGCTGGTCGCGAATCGCGGTGGACATGGGGAGCGAAAGCTAACGGACGGAAATGCGCGCGGGGCGCGCCGGTCCTCAGCCCGGCGCGCCCCGCGTCGCATGCTCCAGTCCGGTGCGCTACTGGACGGTCACAGAGCCGTTCATCCCCGAGTGGAGGTTGCACGAGTAGCTGTAGGTGCCCGCAACGCCGGGCATCTGGAGCGTCCGGTTCCCGGTCGCGAAGTTGGGGATGGTGCCCACGGTACCGGCGAAGATCACGTTGTGGTTGTAGCCGTCCGAGTTGGTCCACGTGACGGTCGCGCTCGGCGCGACGCGGATCGACGCGGGGGAGAACCGGTTCGACTGC
>DASTSX010000456.1:0-14280 GCA_035760455.1 Gemmatimonadaceae bacterium
CCGAGCGCAGTCGAGGGATCTGCACTTCTGTCATCCCGAGCACAGTCGAGGGATCCGCACTTCCGTCATCCCGAGCGCAGTCGAGGGATCTGCACTTCCGTCATCCCGAGCGCAGTCGAGGGATCTGCACTTCAGTCATCCCGAGCGCAGTCGAGGGATCTGCACCGTCACTGCTTAGTGGCCGACCGGACTACCGGGAGCGTCCAGCTGGTACCGGGTACCTGCTACGGAAGTACCGGGTACTTCAGTAGCAGTTCACGGCGCCTCCCACCTTCCACTCTCGACCGATCTGAATATCGCGTCGATCACCGCCATGTTCGCGACGGCATCCTCGACGCTCACCGGCACGCGGCGCTCGCCGCGGATCGCGGCGGAGAAGTTGTCGCCCTGGAGGGTGTACTGATCGACGACGGGGAACTCGATCGTCTCCGCGGAGCGGTCGCCGAGCTCGCGGCCGTCGTCGACGAAGATGCGGCAGGGCCGGTCGTTCGGCGCGTTGAAGGGGATCTGCACCTCGATGCGGCCCTGCGTCCCGTGGAGCTGCATGCGCTGATAGTGCGCGAGCTGCATGGCGCTCGTGAACGTCGCCTGCCCGCCGGAGGGGAACCGCATCAGCCCCGAGGCGATCCGATCGACGCCCAGCTCGGGATCGCGGTCGACGATGCCGATCACGGCGTCGGGCTCCTCGGCGAACAGCCAGCGTGACATCGTGATCGGGTAGCAGCCGACGTCCATCAGTCCGCCGCCGCCCCACTCGCGGACGCTGCGCACGTCGTTCGGGTCGCGGCGGAAATAGGCGAAGTGGCCCGCGACCACGCGGAGCTGGCCGATCCGCCCCGCGGCCACGAGCTCGCGCACGGCGAGCCACTGCGGATGGTTGCGCACCATGAACGCCTCGCCGATCTGCACGCCGGTGCGTGCCCGCACCTCGAGCAACTGGCGCGCCTCGCTCGCCGACAGCGCGATCGGCTTCTCGCACAGCACGTGCTTGCCCGCCTCGGCGGCGCGGATGGTCCACGGTACGTGCAAGTGGTTCGGCAGCGGGTTGTAGACCGCCTCGATCTCCGGGTCGGCGAGCAGCTCCTCGTACGAGCCGTAGGCGCGCGGGATGCCGAGCTCGGTCGCCGCCGCCTGGGCCTTCGCGAGGTCGCGCGAGGCGATGGCGATCATGCGCGAGCGCGTGCCGCGCTGCATCGCCGGGATGACCTTGCGCACGCCGATGTTCGCGGCGCCGAGGATGCCCCAGCGCACCGGATCCATCGGCGACCCTACCATCGGTGGTGCACCAGTGCGCGCACGTGGTGGTCGTAGACTTCGCGCACGCGGGCCATGACGTCGTCGGACAGCGCCGGAAGCTCGGCGGCGCGGACGTTGTCCTCCGTCTGCCGCGCGTCCTTCGCGCCGGGAATGGCGGCCGTCACTTCAGGGAACATGAGGATCCAGCGCAGAGCGAGCTGCGCCATCGACGCGCCGGCGGGCACGAGCGGGCGAAGCTCCTCGACGGCGCGAAGGCCGGCGTCGTAGTCGACGCCGCTGAACGTCTCGCCGACGTCGAACGACTCGCCGTGCCGGTTGTAGTGGCGATGATCGGTGCGCTCGAAGGTGGAATCGCGGCGCAGCTTGCCGCTGAGCAACCCGCTGGCGAGGGGAACGCGGGCGAGGATGCCGATGCGCTTCTCGCGCGCGAGCGGGAAGAGCATCTCGGCGGGCTTGAGCCGGAACATGTTGAAGATGATCTGGATCGACTGGACGTTCGGGTAGCGCGCCGCACGCAGCGCCTCGTCGACGCGCTCGACGCTGACGCCGTAGAAGCGGAGCTTCCCCTCGGCCACGAGGTCGTCGAGGATGCCGAACACCTCGGGCATGTCGTAGACGTCCGGCGGGGGGCAGTGCAGTTGGAGGAGATCGATCGCGTCGGCACCGAGGTGCTTGAGGCTGCGCTCGACGAACGCGCTCAGGTTCGTGCGCGTGAACCCCTCGGCGACGTGCGGATCGAGCCGCCGGCCCGCCTTCGTCGCGACGATGATCTCGTCGGTGCGCTCACGCCGGAGGCGGCCGACGAGCCGCTCGGAGTGGCCGTCGCCGTAGACGTCGGCGGTGTCGATGAAGTTCACGCCGAGGTCGACCGCGCGGTGCAGCGATCGCATCGATTCGGCGTCGTCCGTCTTCCCCCACGCGTCGCCGCCGATCGCCCAGGCGCCATAGCTGATGGAGGAGATGCGGAAGCCGGTGCGGCCGAGGGCGCGAAAGTCCAATGCAGGCTGCGTGAGGGTGGATTGAACTGCTACTGAAGTACGCGGTACAACCGACGTGGCAAGTACACGGTACCGGCTGGACGCTCCCGGAAATCTGGTCGGCCACCCTGCTCGTACAGGTGCAGATCCCTCGACTGCGCTCGGGATGACCGAAGTGCAGATCCCTCGACTGCGCTCGGGATGACGGCGCTCGTCATCCCGAGCGAGCGCAGCGAGTCGAGGGATCTGCACTCCTGCGCGGACTTCCGGAAGCCTCTGACGATGATTCGGCGCAGGGTCGTTCGCATGATCTCCTTGGGCCTCGACTAGTGCGATGCGGGGGTGATCGTCGGCCTCGTCACGCGCCACGTCACGCGTCCGGCGAGTGGATCGCTCACCAGGCCCGGGCCGCTCACGCGCAACGTCTGGACCACGCCACCCGGCTGGATGAAGGTACCTTCCGCGGGCGCGCCATCCGTGCTGAACGTACGCAGCTCGACGTTCCGCCAGTCGATCTGCGCGGTGCTCTGCGCAACGGCGACGTGCGGCAGCACGGTGTGATCCTTGACCAGCAGCACGATCGGCACCGTGCCGGCGGGGATGACGTGCCAGCGCGCGCCGGCGTAGGCGCGGTTCGACTGGTAGTCGATCCACGTGCCCGGCGGCAGATACACCCGCCGGCTCGTCGCCGAATCGGCGAAGAGCGGAGCGACGAGGAGGCTCGTGCCGAGCATGTACTGATCCTCGATCGTCCACGACGTCGGATCGTTCGGGTACTCGAAGAACAGCGTGCGCAGCATCGGCCACCCCTTCGCCGCCGCGACGTGCGACTGCGAGTAGAGGTACGGCATCAGCGCGTAGCGCAGCCCGAGCCCGTTCTGGAAATCCTTGACCATCGCGGCGTCGTACTCCCATGGCTCGCGCGGCGGCGCGCCGTGGGTGCGCATGTGCGACGTCAGCGCGCCGAACGCCATCCACCGCCGATAGAGATCGCGCGGTGCGCGGTTGACGAAGCCGCCGACGTCGTGGCTCCAGAACGTGAACCCCGACAGTCCGAACGACAGCCCGCCGCGCAGCCCGGCGGCCATCGCCGAGTTGGTGTTCTCGGCGTCGCCGCCCCAGTGCAGGGGATAGCGCTGGCTCCCCGCCCACGCGCTGCGTCCCCAGATGATGCCGTCGCCGGTGGTCTGCTTCTGCAGGTTCCACACGACGTCGTTGTAGCGCACCGGATAGAGGTTGTGCTCGTACCAGCCGGTGCGACCGTTCGCATAGATCCCCTCGAGCGGCGCACCTTCGCCGAAGTCGGCCTTGATGACACTGACGCCCATGCGCATCAGCGCGCCGAGCTTCCGCCGGTACCACTCGACCGCCTTGGGGTTGGTGAAGTCGAGGACCGCATTTTTGGTGGACAAGCGTCCGCCCTGATCCTTCACCGTGAGCCCCTGCTCGACGAGCTCCTTCCACAGCGCGTTCTTCGGCGTGAAGTAGGTGTACTGCCAGAGGCTGACGTGGAAACCGTCCGTCTTCAGATCCGCGATCATCTTCGCGGGATCGGCGAAGCGCGTCTTCGAGAACTGGTAGTCGCTGCGCCAGTCGGTCTCGAACCACCCGGTGTCGAGGTGCAGCACGTCGGCGGGCACCTTGTACTGCCGGAGCTTGGCGGCGACGTCGCGGACCTCCGCCTCGGACTTGTAGGTGATGCGGCTCATCCAGAGGCCGAACGACCAGAGCGGTGGCACAGGACTGCGGCCGGTGATGGCGGTGTACTCCGAGACGACGTCCTTCGGCTCCCCGAGGAACACGAAGAGATCCATCATCTCGTCGCCACTGTAGATCGTGTGGTGCGCGTCGAACTCGGCGCCGACGTCGAACGCGACGGGCGCGCTGGTGTGGACGAACATCCCGTAGCCCCGGCTGCTCACGAAGAAGGGCACGGACTTGTACTGATAGCGGCCCTGCACGCCCATCGCGTCGCGGAGAAAGGCGAGCACGCGCTGGCCGCGCTTGTTGAGCCGCGTGAACGACTCGCCGAATCCGTAGATCCCCTCGTCCGGGGCGAGCTCGAAGGTGGCGGCGGTGCTGCGACCCAGGTCGCGCGCGCGGCGTACGAACGAGAACGGCGTGTACGGCAGATACGACGCGGGATCGGACAGGTGCGTCGTCCGGGTGAGCCGCTTGCCGGCGGAATCGAAGATCGCGACGTCCCATGGATTGCGGCGAATCACGACGCGGCCGAACGCGCTCGTGTAGGTGACGGCGCTGTCGCCGTTCTGCACGCGCCACGAGCGGTCCGTGGGCACGGGTCCGTCGAGCATGATCGAGCGCTCGCCCTGCATCATCGCGGGCAGGTCGCGCGTGAAGAGCCGCAGTCGCAGCGTGCGCGGGCTGACGAACGAGATCTCGAACGGCAGGGCGGGGTCGCGGTCGTACTCGGTGCCGGGAAACTCGGTGGCCTGGGCGCGCGAGTAGACGATGTCCGTCTTCTCGAACGAGTGCCCGGGGCCGAGCGTGTAGCGATCCCAGACGAGCGTGCCGCGGCCGGTGGCGGCGTCGAACGCGGTGAGGCGGCTCGCGACGAAGGTCGGCTGGTGCGGCTTCCGGAAGTCGTCGCCGACGTCGACGAGGTCGCCGAGCTGGCCGAGGCCCTGCGCCGACGCGCGCGAGGCCGGCGCGAGCACCGCGAGCGCGGCGAGAAGCAGCACGAGCCTCGGGCAGACGCGCGGCGGACGAACGGTCATCGGGTCAGGGCTCCGGATGTGGTGCGAGGTCGTCCAGGCGGAGCAGGTATCCTTCGACCAGCTCGGCGCCCGGTGGCTGAAAGTCGTGTGCCGGGTCGCGGACGAATCCCATCCGCTCGTAGAGGCGCAGCGCGGCGCGCATGCTGCGCGAGGTATGCAGTCCGACTGCGGCCGCCCCGGCAGCGCGCGCGCGCCGAATGCATTCCTCGACCAGGGCGCGGGCGACGCCGCGCCCGCGCGCCTCGGGTGCCACCGCAACCAACCGAACTTCGGGCCACGCCGCCGGCGAAGCAAGGTCGCCATACGCGGCGGCCTGCGGAGCGTAGAGCGCGGCGCTGCCGACGATCACTCCATCCTCGATGGCGACGAGCCGCGTCACTCCGGCCTCGTCGGCGAGCGAGGCGTGCACGGCTCGCTCGAGCGCTGTCCACGCGTCGGGCTCCATGGACGTCGCATACTCGCCGTAAGCGAGTACGGTGAGTCCCGCGATCGTCGCGCGATCGTCGGGCCGGGCTTCTCGAACCAGGAGTGACGATTCCATCGGCGAACGGAAAATACACCCTGGGACCAAACGCGAAGTCCGCGGGTGCCGACGTCGGCACCCGCGGACTTCGTGACGAGGACCTTCTGGTCTACTGGACCACCGACGCGCAGATCGCGAAGGGCTGCACGGTGAAGTTCGTGGAACCGCTCGGATTGAAGATCCAAACCTCCCAGGTGCTCTGTGACGCGGGGAACGACGCGAGCACGGAGTTGTTGGTGCCCTTCGTGTCCGGGTTCATGTATCCGCCGCCGAGGACACTCTTGCCCGTCGGACAATTGACGGTCAGACGGGTCGTCGTACCGGCCGCTGCCGTCGTGGAGATGCTCGACACGCGCTCCCACCCCGACAGGCCGGTGGGCCCCTGTGGTCCGACGGGTCCCTGCGGTCCGACGGGGCCCTGCACACCCTGGATGCCCTGCGGTCCCTGGGAACCGGTCGCTCCCGTAGCACCGGTGGCACCCGTCGGGCCGATCGGGCCAGTGTCGCCCTTCTCACCCTGGATGCCCTGCGGGCCCTGTGGTCCCGTCGGCCCGATGGGCCCGACGTCGCCCTTCTCACCCTGAATGCCTTGCGGCCCCTGAGGTCCGGTCGCGCCCGTGGCGCCCGTGGCGCCGGTCGCGCCCGTCGCGCCCGTCGCACCCGTCGCGCCGGTTGGTCCGATCGGGCCGATATCGCCCTTGTCACCCTTCTCGCCGGTGTCGCCCTTGTCGCCCTTGTCACCCTTCGCTCCCGGATCGCCTGGCGGACCCTGGATCCCCTGGATCCCCTGAATCCCGGTGCCGTTGAAGGCGAACATGACATGATTGGCGTTCGTGCAGGCCGTTGGCGCGCCCGTCGCGGGCTCCGCGTCGGCGAAGGCGGGATTCACGCGATAGAGCACGCCGCTCTGCGAGGTGGGCACGAAGCACATGTAGATCTTCTTGGCCGCCGACGGCAGCTGCGCGTGCGCCGTATCCGCGGTGGTGGCCAGAGCGGCGAGCAGGCCCAGAGCCGCGAGGATCGGGAGGCGCCGTTCGAGAATATGCGTGGGCATGAGAGTCCTGATGTCGTCGGAAGAGGGAGAGGAGGGGGCGCGAGCGAGGCCGTGCTACGAACCGAGTGCGGCGGCGAGGTTGGCGAGCGTGAGGCGCAGGCTCGCGAGGTCCGCAGGATCGCCGAGGCCCGCCGCCGACTCGTCGCCGTTGGGGTCCGCGGTGACGCGTGCGACGGCGATGAGGCGCCTCGCTTCGGCGACGTCGCCGGTCGCGACGCTCGAGCGGATGGCGGCGACCAGCGCCGTGAGCGTTTCCGCCGCTCGGGCGTCGACGAGAGCGGGGACGAGCCGATCGCGGACGTCGTCGAGGGTGAGGTCGACGTCGGAGGGCGCGACACTTCCAGCCATGCTCAGCGAGGGGGCGGTCGGCGCCGGCCGGAGCGGGGCGGCTTCGGGCGCGACCGGATTCTCGCCGCACGCCGCGGCAAACAGCATGGCAGCCATCGTGACTGGGCGCTTCATGAGAACGAGGGGAAGGGGTAGGAGCCCAGAGCGGGCCATACGCCCCTTCTTCAGCGGCCGGGCGATCTCGGGGAGACCCCGTGCTTTGCGGACCGGCCTCGCGGCCGGGGTGCCTTTTTCGAGAGGGCAGAACGAACGAATCCGCCTTTCGGGGGCACGGAAGGGCAACGAGCCTGCCAGCGGGCCCGAGCGTGTAAGTCGTGGTATCTGATGTGGTTGGAAGATCGGGACAAGAAACCCCGCCGATCTGGGTGCAGCGCGGGCGCCACGGCGGAGCCGCGTCGCGGCGACACGGGCGCCTCGCCGTGCCAACGGCGGCCGAGTTCCCCGGGGTCCGGGACCCGGGGACCCCGAGCGGGGAGCCGGCCTCCGGAAAGGAACGGCCCCGGGAAGCTCCTGCCTCCCGAGGCCGTTCACCACTTCACCACTTCACCACTTCACCATTTCACCACTTCACCACGTCCCCGCACCCAAGCCCGGCTCAGTACCTGTCCGAGTTGCTCACGAACGCGATGAACTTCCCGTCCGGCGACCACGAGGGGACGTTGATCGTTCCCTGTCCACCATACAGGTACGCCAGCACCTTCGACGGTCCGCCGTTCACCGGCATCATCCGGAGGTAGACGTGCTTGTACCACGGGTGATCCTTCGGATCGATGTCGGCGGGGAAGGCGATGTACACGATCGACTTTCCGTCCGGCGAGACGTGCGGGAACCAGTTGTTGAACGGGTCGTTCGTGAGCTGGGTCGGGTTGCTGCCGTCTCCGTTCATGCGCCAGATCTGCATCTTCCCGCTGCGGGTGGAGTTGAAGTAGATCCGCCCGTCGGGACCGTACTCCGGCCCGTCGTTCATCGCCTGGTTCTTCGTGAGCGCTTCCTCCGTGCCGCCGGTCACCGGAATCCGATAGATGTCGATCGCCGATCCACGGATGCCGGTGTAGACGAGGTACTTCGCGTCCGGCGACCAGCCGTGCAGATACGACGGGAAGAGCGGCGTGACGCGCCTCGGCGTGCCACCCTCCACCGGCACGACGTACACGACCGACTGGTTGCGGCTCGCGCTGTCGCTCTGGTCGCTGATGCCCAGCCACTTGCCATCGAACGAGAGGACGTGATCGTTGTTGTTGCGGATGCGTATGCCCGTGTTGAGCTGCGTCGGCTGCCGCGTGGCGAGGTCGAACCGGTAGAGCTTCCCATCCTGGTTCCAGATCAATGCCTTGCCGTCCGTCGTCCAGTTCGGCGCCTGGATGGAGTTGTCGGCGTGGTACACGATGCGCCGGCGCCCCGTCGCGATCTCGAGGATCTCGACGTTGCTGCCGAGGTATTCGCGGTAGGGGACGAAGCCCGTGCGCACCGGCTTCGTGATGCGCACGTCGGAGAGCGTCGCGCGCTCGGTCACGGTGTCGTTGTGCGCCGTGATGAACAGGCCGACGTACACGTCGTCGCCGAGCGGGACGTCGGTGGTCTGCACGCTGGAGAGCGTGTCGCCGTACTTCGCGACGGACATGACGTAGGTGCCGCCGCGGCGCTCGAGCTGGACCACGTCGGCGCCCTTGATCGGCGATTCGACCTGCTCGGTCTGGCCTCCCGACGTCCGCCGGAACTGGAGCGAGGTGAGCCCGTCGCCATGTACCACCGCGCTGGCGTGTGGCGCGCCGGAGTCGAGCGCGGTGCGGATCATCCACCCGAACTTGCGATGCGGATCGACGCCCTTGCCGAGCAGCTGTCCTCGCGCGGTGAGGATGAAGTCGCCCTTCATCTTCCGCCACGCATAATGGAACGCGTCGCGCGCCGCCCAGACGTTGGCCCCCGATCCGGCGAGCTCGTAGACGCCGGTCGTCGAGTCGTACTTCACGGAGCCCGGATGGCGCACCGTGCCGACGTCGCCGTGGCCGGTGAACTCTCCCACGCGCTGCTGCGCCGACGCTGAAGTGGAGAGCGCGCCGAGCGCGATGATCATCGCGCCGAGATGCGGTAACGGGATGGACTGCCAGCTCATGGTGCTCCTCCTGGTTGCGCCAGCCGGCGCGACACGTGCATCAGCGCGCGGCCGTCGTGGTATGCCGCCTTCCGGACGTGCTCCTCGAGCGCGGGGCGCATCGCGGGCTGCCTGTCGATCCCGCGTACCAGCCGCCGTGCTCGTGGTCGATCGGATACTCGGTGATGTAACGCCACTGGGTCGGGAATCGCTGGTGGTAGCGCAAGGTGTCGTTCCGGCGAAGATCACCGAAGATGAGCAGGGCCCCAGCGCATCCTCTCCGGGGCTGATCCGTCCCAGCTGACGTCGAAGCTCAGTCCTACGCCGACAGCGCAAGGTGCCCGTGGCGCCGCGACGTGTCCAGCCGCCGAGCGACGGTCGCGCCCACCGTGGAACGAGGTCGGCGTGGCACGAAGGATGACCCTGCTCCGGGCATGAGAGATCGTGTCTTTCTGATCGCGCTGACGTACGCGTGGGCGTCCTCCGCTTGCGCGCAGGGCTCGGACGGACAGACGGTGGCGGCGACGCTGCCCGTCGACCTGTCGCCAGGGATCGGCGCCGTGCTGCCGAACGATCCGCTCGTGGCGAGCGCCGATTCGCTCGTGCGGGTGGGGCGCGCGTGGCGAGCGACGCTGTTGCTCGCGCCCGCTCTGCGGACGCCGGCGACCGCGAGCCCGCCCGTGCGGCTCGTCGGCGCGCGAGCGGCCGCGGCGTGGCGAGGCTGGGCCGAGGTGGAGCGCATCCTGCGCGACGCACCCTGGCTGGACGGCGAGCTCGAGGGCGAAGGGCGCGAGCTTCTCGCGCGCGCGGCGCTCGAGCGCGATGTGTCCGCCGCCGATCACGCGAGGCGGGCGCTCGCCGCGGCGCGCACCGATGCGCAGCGCGCCGTCAGACAGGTGCTGCTGGCGCGCGCGCTCGATCGCGCGAACGTGCGCGACAGCGCGGCCAGCTCGTACGCGGCGGCGGCGGCGCGCATCCCCGAGGCGGCGGAGTGGCTGCGCCTGCGCGCCGCGGGCGTCATCGAGGACGCGGCGACGCGCTCGGCGCTGCTGGCACAGGTCGCGCGCGAGCCGGCGCGGTCGCGCGTGGCGTGGACGGACGCGCAGGCCCGCGAGCGCATGGGCGACTTCACGGGCGCGGCCGAGCGCTATCGCAGCGTCGGCGCCGAGCCGGCCGCGCTGCGCGTCGAGGCGCTCGCTGCCCGTGACGACGCCGGCCGACTGGCCGTGGGGCGGCGCATCGCGGCGTACCTCGCGCGAGGCCCGCAGCCGGCCGACGCACGCCTCGCGATCGAGGTCCTGGACACGCTGCAGTTGCGGCTCACGCGCGAGGAAGAGCTCGCGGTGGCGCGAGCCGCGGCGGCGAGCAACGTGCCCGCGCGCGCCGTGCGAGGCTTCCAGCTCGCGGCGGTGACGGCGGCCGCACCGATGGCGGCGAGCGATCGGATCGCGTACGCCGGCGCGCTCGCCCGCGCCGGACGCGCTTCGGAGGCGATCCGTCTCTACGAGGCGGTGGCTGCCGGCGACGGCGAGCTCGCGGGCGTCGCGGCGTATCACCGCGCGCGCGTGATGCTGCAGACGCGGCGCGACGGCGTCGGGGCCGCGCTGCGCGACGTCGTCGCGCGATTCCCCGGCGTCGAATCCGCCAGCGCGGCGGCGCTGCTGCTCCTGGCGGACCTGCAGGTGGACGCGGCGGACCTCGCCGGCGCCGCGCGCAGCCTCGCCGAGCTCACGCGACGGTATCCCCGATCCGAGCAGGCGCCGCTCGCCCGCTTTCGCGCGGGACTGCTCGCGCTCGGCTCCGATCCGCGTGGCGCCGCGGCGACGTTCGACTCGCTCGCCACGCTCCATCCCCGCGACGAGGAGGCGCTGCCGGCGCGGTACTGGGCGGCCCGTGCACTCGAACGCGGCGGCCGCCGCGCCGACGCGGAGTCCCGCTGGCGCGCCCTCGCCGCCGAGGCACCCCTCAGCTACTACGGCGTGCTCAGCGCCCGCCGGCTCGGTCGCGCAGCGTGGTCGCCGCCGGCCGGCCCGGACGCGCCGCCGCGCATTGCCGCGGTGGACTCGGCAGCGCGCCGGATCCGCGCCCTCCAGCTCCTCGGCATGGACGTCGAGGCTCGGTTCGAGGTCGAGGCGCTGTTCGAGCGCGGCGACCGCAACGCGGCCGAAGCAGCGACGATCGCCCACACGTTGATCGACGTCGGCCACCCCGCGCGTGGGCTCCGGCTGGCCGTGCGCACGCTCGATCGCGGCGGGCCGATCTCACGCGCGCTGCTCCGTGCAGCGTATCCCGTGCTCCACGCCGACGCGCTCGTCGAGAACGCGCGCGCGATGCGCCTCGACCCGGCGCTCGTCGCCGGATTGATCCGCCAGGAGTCGACGTGGAATCCCGAAGCGGTCTCGCCCGTCGGAGCGCGGGGGCTGATGCAGCTGATGCCGTCGGTCGGCGCTTCCATCGCGTCGGGGCGTGGCTATCCGGTATGGAACCCCGTGCTGTTGTTCGACCCGGACGTGAGCATGCAGCTCGGCACCCGCCACCTCGCGTCGAGCCTGCGCGGCCGCGACGATCCGACGCGCGCGCTCGCCGCCTACAACGCTGGCGCGTCTCGCGTGACGCGGTGGTCGCGCCGTCCGGGTGCGACGGATCCGGAGCAGTTCACGGAATGGATCCCGTTCGTGGAGACGAGGGGATACGTGCGGGCGGTCATCCGCAATCGCGCCGTGTACCGGGGGGTGTACGGGTGGTGAGCTGAACTACCGAAGCGAGTACCCGGTACGACAGACGTAGCAGGTACCCGGTACCAGCGGGACGCTCCCGGAAATCCGGTCGGCCACCCTGCTCGTACAGGTGCAGATCCCTCGACTGCGCTCGGGATGACGGCACGTGTCATCCCGAGCGAGCGAAGCGAGTCGAGGGATCTGCACTTCAGGGCGGACTTCCGGGAGCCTGCGACCGGTACCGGGTACCCGGTACGTCAGTAGTACCGGGTACTTCAGTAGCAGTTTCGGCCTACCACCCCGGCACCAGCTGGAACCCCCAGATCCATCCCTTGCCGGGGCGCTGGAACGGGTGCGCGACGTACGCTTCGAGGATCGCGTACCCGAGGACGTTGAAGCGCGCCGAGACGCCCGTGCTCACGACCGGCGACCGGTTGTTCAGATCGGTCGAGGAGGAGGAGCCGAACGAGGGGCGGGTGCTGCCCGTCCACGCCACGCCGGCGTCGACGAAGGGCGACACGGTGAGCGGCAGGAAGGGCACGTTGAACAGGCCGTACTCGGGCACGCCGAACAGCGGGATGCGAATCTCGAAGCTCGCGACGGCGAGCTTGCTTCCGAGCAGCCGGTCGAATGCTGGACAGGTGTACACCGTCGCCAATCCCTGACCGCCGCACTCCGCCTGGTCGAACGACCCGACGCTGTAGCCGCGCATGAGCGATTCCTCGCCGAGGAACAACGGGTAAAGCGTCGTCGAATCGTCGGCGCTGCGGCCGTAGCGCCCGTAGTGGAGGCCGCGGAAGGCGAAGGTGATCGGGCGCAAGAGGAGGTAGGTGCGATAGTCCGCGAGCGCCGTCGTGAAGTTGAGCGTGCCAGCGGTCGGCGTCACCTCGAAGCGATAGCGCGAGCCCTGGATGGGACCAGTGAACGCCGAGTACGACGCGTCACCCACGAGCGCCACGCTCGCCTGCCCGTAATAGATCGGCGCGCGCGAGGTCGTATCCTCCAGCCGTTGGTCGTAGACGATCCCCGCCCGGTCGATGATCACGCGCTGGATCTGGGTGCTGAAGCCGAGCCGCGTCGCGGAGAGGTTCAGCTCGATGCGCCGCGTCGACGAGAACGGATAGGCCGTGCTGAATCCCGCCTCGTCGATGAAGATCCGTTGCAGGTAGAGGTTCTGCTCGAAGAACCCTCCGCCGACGTTCCGGTAGCTCAGGTAGCCGGTGAGGTAGGGCACGTGCTGCACGCTCGCGCCGTAGTTCCACCGGTGCTTGAGGTTCTGGTAGATGAGCTGAGCGCCGATGTCCTGCACGGTGCCATTCGCCTGAACGCCGAGCCCGATCTGGCGGTCGCTGAGCTGATCGCCGAACAGGAACGACACCCCGCCGGCGACGCCGGTGCCGAACGGGCCGCCGGCCGTGACGCCCACCGTCGGCTGGCCGACGGCATCGAGCGCGAAGGTCGAGCGGTACGGCGCGTAGGTGAAGTCTTCGGTCGTCGCGAGCCCGGTGAGCGGATCACGCAGGTAGTTGGTGACCGTCGCGCGGCCCGGCGTGTCGCCCGGCGGGAGCACGCCGGCGTTGGCCACCGCCATACCGGCGACGAGCGGCTCGCCGCGCGTGCGTGCCGAGTCGAGCGCGTAGACCGCGTACCCCTGGTCCTGGAACACCGAGAACAGCATCCGGCCCGTGGACGGCGCGACGGTCAGCGCCGGCGAGATCGCCGTGATGCCGCTGACGCCCGTCGACAGGCGCGTCACGCGCGTCACGCCGCCCGTCGCCGTCTCGAGCCGATAGATGTCGCTGAAGCCGTCCTGGTCGCTGATGAAGAACAGGCTCCGGCCGTCGGGCGAGAACTGCGGGTTGATGTGCTTCCCCGTCGGGAAGGGGGAGAAGACGCTGACCTGACCCGTCGCCGCGTCGATCGTCGCGAGCTGCAGCGGCGAGAACACCATCTTGGTGAAGTCGGTCGTCGGCCCGCGATCGGTCGCGAAGGCAATCGTCTTTCCGTCGGGCGACCACGCCGGCTGGAGATCCGCGTTCCGGTCGTTCGTGAGTTGACGCACCGTGCCGGCGGCCATGTCGAGCAGGTACAGGTCGCTGATCCCGCCCGCCATGCCGGAGAACGCGATGGTCTGCCCGTTGGGCGACCAGGCCACGTGCGACACGGATCCCACGCCGGGCACGCGCACCCGCCGCTCCACGTCCGCCGAGTTCACGTCGAGGATGGCGATCTCGTGGTCGCCCTGGGCCTGCGCGACGAAGGCGAACTTGCGGCTGTCGGGGGACCACGCGCCCGACGTGGAGATGAAGCTGATCGCGTCGAAGTGCGAATCGCTCGTCGGGCCCGCGAGCTTCTTGATCACGCGGCCGGTCTGGGCGTCGGCGACGAACAGCTCGATCTCGAACAGGCTGCGCCGCGCATAGAACGCGACGAGCTGCCCGTCCGGGCTGACCGTCGGCGCGAGGGCCATGTCGCCGGTCTTGCGGCCGGTCTGGAGCACCGGGTCGCCGGCGCCATTCGGCCGGGTGCGACCCTCCAGTACGGGCAGATACGCCCGGCGCGTCGCGGCGATCC
>DASTSX010000457.1:0-9003 GCA_035760455.1 Gemmatimonadaceae bacterium
GGCTGCGCTTCCGCGTGATGCACGTGCCCGGTCATGCCCCCGGGCTCGTGGCGTTCACCGGGCACGGCGTCTCCTTCGGCGGCGACCTGCTCTTCGCCGGCTCGATCGGACGCACCGACCTGCCGCTGGGGAGCTCCGCCGACATGACCGCATCGCTCGCCCGCTACACCGCGGCGCTGCCGGAGGAAACGATCGTCCACCCTGGCCACGGGCCGTCGACGACGATCGGCCGCGAGAAACGCACGAACCCGTTCCTCGTCGGCGCCGCGCGCCTCGTTCGCCGATGAGCGCTGGCCCGCCAGCGGGTTCGGGGCTGACGTCGGTCGTCGCGCTCTCGCTCTGGCTCGGCGCCGCACTGCTCGTCGTCGCCGTGGTCGCGCCGGCGGCTTTCGCCGTGCTGCCCACGCGCACCCTCGCCGGTGCGCTCGTCGGCCGCGTGCTGCCGGTGCTGTTCTGGAGTGGTGCCGCGGTCGGCCTGCTCGTGGTCGTGCTGGGTCGCGCGCAGGAAGGGGGCGCACGACTGCTCGCCGGCGTCGCGCTGTCCCTCGCGTGCCTCGCGGCGCAGCTCGCGATCGCTCCGCGCATCGGGCGCCTCCGGGCCGCCGTCGCCGTGCCGATCGATCGCCTCGCCCCGGACGACGCGCGCCGCATCGCCTTCGGCCGGCTGCACGCGGCGAGCGTGGCGATGCTGGGCATCGCGGCGCTCGCGGGCTCCGCGGCACTACTGTTCACGGTACGTGCGCTCGTCTCGAGCGACGCGCGCGCCGGACTCCCCAACTCTCCTCAGAGCCCCTGACGATGGCTGACGCCTTCCGCACCGAAAAGGATCCCCTCGGCCCCAAGCAGGTGCCGGCCGACGCGCTCTACGGCGTCCAGACGATGCGGGCGCGCGAGAACTTCCCGATCAGTGGACTCGCGCCCCTGTGGCCGTTCGTCGTGGCGCAGGTGTGGATCAAGAAGGCGGCGGCGCTGACGCACAAGGAGACCGGCCGCATCGAGGCGCGGCTCGCGGACGCGATCGTCGCCGCCGCGGACGAGGTGCTGGCCGGAAAGCACTCCGACCAGTTCGTCGTCGATCCGTACCAGGCCGGCGCCGGCACGTCGCACAACATGAACGTCAATGAGGTGCTGGCGAATCGGGCGAACGAGCTGCTCGGCGGATCGCGCGGGACGTACACGCCGGTGCATCCGAACGATCACGTCAACATGGCGCAGAGCACCAACGACACGATCCCGACGAACATCCGTCTGGCGTGTCTCTCCCAGCTCGACGCGCTCGCCAGCGCCTTCGAGGCGCTGCGCGACGCGCTGGCCGCGAAGGGCAGGGAGTTCGACCACATCGTGAAGGCCGGGCGCACGCATCTGCAGGACGCGATGCCGATCCGCCTCGGCCAGGAGTTCACCGCGTACGCCGGCTCGATCGATCGCGCACTCCGACGCGTGCGCGAAGCGGCCGACTATCTGCGCGATCTCGGCATCGGCGGGAGCGCCGTCGGCACCGGCGTCACGGTCGAGAAGGAGTACCCCGCGCTGATGATCAAGCATCTGCGCGTCATCTCCGGCCTCGACCTCCGCATCGGGGGCGATCGCATCCAGCTCATGCAGAGCATGGGGGACGCCGCGGGGTTCAGCGCCGCGCTGCGCGTGCTGGCGATCGATCTGAGCAAGATCGCGAGCGATCTGCGGCTGATGGTCATGGGCCCGCGAACGGGGATCGACGAGATCAAGCTGCCCGCCGTGCAGCCGGGATCGTCCATCATGCCGGGCAAGATCAATCCGTCCATCCCGGAGATGGTGAACCAGGTGTGCTTCCAGGTGATCGGCCTGGACACCACCGTCGGCATCTCCGCCGAACACGGACAACTCGAGCTCAACGTGATGATGCCCGTCATCGCGTTCAACGTGCTCCTTTCGATGCGCATCCTCACGAACACGGCCCGTACCTTCACCGACCGCTGCGTCAGCGGCATCCAGGCCAACGAGGAGATGTGCGCCCACTGGGTCGAGCGGTCGGCCGCGCTGGCGACCGCGCTGATGCCGCACATCGGCTACGCGAAGGCGGCCGAGCTCAGCAAGCAGTCCGTGAAGGAGGGCGTGCTGGTGCGCGATCTCGTGAAGCGGGAACGCGTCCTCCCGGCGGATGAGATCGACGACGTGCTCGATCTCCGGAAGATGACCGAGATCGGTGTGCCGGGGGGCAAGCACGGGATGGTGGCGGGCGGTTGAGGCTATCCCGACCGGCTGGCTCGGTTTAGATTCGACAGGTGCGGATCACTACCCAGGCCGAATACGGTCTCATCTGTGCGCTCCATCTGGCCCGTCGTGTCGACGAAGGGCCGGTGACCGGGCGCGAGATCGCTGCCCAGGAGCGGCTGCCCGGCGATTACGTCGAGCAGATCATGCTCAAGCTCCGGCGCAGCGGCATCGTGAAGAGCACGCGCGGGGCGCACGGCGGCTACACGCTCGCCCGCCGCGCCGACGACATCAGCGTGCACGACGTGATCTCCGCCGCCGAGCATTCGACCTTCGAGGTGCACTGCACGTCGCACCCGGTCGAGGAGGCCCGCTGCTCCTCGTCGCACGACTGCAGCATCCGACCGGTCTGGGTGCTTCTCCAGCGCCGCATCGACGACGTGCTCCAAGGAGTTCGTCTCAGCGACCTGCTGCTGCAGGAGAGCCAGGTCCGCGAGCGCGTCGGCCTGTCGGAGCCGGCCGTCGCCGGCGGCCGGCTCGCGCTGCCCGTCCTCCAGGGCTGACCGAGAGGCGCGCGTGCGCCTGTTCCGCTCCTTCCGCGACGACCGGGCCCTGCTGCGGAAGAGCGCGGCATTCGCCGGCGTGATGATGGGCGAGCCCGCGACCGCCGAGGTCGAGTGGCTCTCGACGGTGGCGACGCGCGGCGACGTCGATCATGCGCGGTGGGAGCTTCGCTACTTGCGCCGCGCCATCGGGATCCTCGTCGCCCAGCGCGACGCGCTCGACGACCGCACTCCCTCCGAGGTGCTGCGCTCGCTGCTGCACCGCATGCAGAAGGACCCCAACGTCGACACGTCGCTGCGCGAGCTCGCCGAGCGGCAGTTCAACGCGCGACTCGGCGCCTACCGCGACGCGTTCGGCTCACGCGGCCACGGTACTCCGGCGCTCCGGCTCGCGCAGAACATGCTCGCGTTCGCCGGCGGGCCGATCCGAGCGGACGATCCCGTGGTGCAGCGCGGCGCCGAGATCGTGGGGGATACGCTGGCGATGGCCGGCGACGCGCTTCGAGCGACGTTCGGCGTCGTGGAGCTCCCGGAGGACGTCTCGCCCTCGTCGCTGGCTCGCTGACCGTCCGAGAAAAGCAGAACGCTCCCCGCGATGACGAGGAGCGTTGGAGTGCTCGAGGGGGGACTTGAACCCCCACGCCGGTGAAGGCACAGGCTTCTGAGACCTGCGTGTCTACCAGTTCCACCACCCGAGCATGCGGCGCGCAAATGCGCCGAGCGGAGAATAGTGAAGTTATCGGGCATCGCGAAGCAAGTCAACGCGTTGCGTTGCCTGCTCGAGGTGCGCGGTCTATGTTGCGAAGCGCGTGTGCCGCGCGCGATAGACCGCCTCCCGCCCATGGCCAAGCCCGACGAGAACCCCGAGCATCTTCCGATCGCCAAGAATCGGCGGGCTCGTCACGATTACATCATCCTGGACACGTACGAGGCCGGTCTCGTGCTCACGGGCAGCGAGGTCAAGTCGCTGCGCGAGGGCAAGGCCAACCTCTCGGACGCGTACGGGATCGTGCGCAATGGCGAGCTCTTTCTGCTCAACCTCCACATCTCGCCCTACGAGCGCGCCAGCTACAACAATCACGAGCCCACCCGCACCCGCAAATTGCTGTTGCACAAGCGGGAGATCCGGCGTCTGATAGGAGCGGTGGAGCGGCAGGGGCTGACCCTCGTTCCGCTCGAGCTCTACTTCAAACGCGGCGTCGCGAAGGTGGCGATGGCACTCGGCAAGGGAAAGAAGCTCCACGACAAGCGGGACGCCGAGAAGCAGCGCGATGCGGATCGCGAGATGGCGCGCGCGGTGCGGATCCGATGATCGTCGCGCTGCTCGCCGCGTTCCAGCTCGCCGCTGTCTCCCCGAGCACCGGCGCGCTCGTCGTGCGCGACGCGAGCCGGAGCGTGTCCGTGCCGCTCGTCTGGTCGGCGGCCGGTCCGCTCGTGCGTCCGGAGCAGCTGCGGCCCGTCGTGCCCATCACGGTGTCGCATTTGACGGGCGACCGGTGGCTCCTCATCGTCGGCGGCTCGACGATCGAGGTGGAGGAGGGGATCCGCTTCGCCCGGGTGGGCGACGCGGCGTTCCAACTCGTGCGCGCGCCCGAGGTGCGCAAGGGCGCGCTTCACGTGCCGCTGCAGCTGATCGTCGAACTGGTGCCGCGCATCGCCGGCAACCTGGCCTGGGACGTGGACAGGTTCGAGCTCCGGGCGTTCTCGTCCCTCACACGCTACGAGGACCGGAGCGTCGCACAGGCCGGCCGGCCGGCACCCACGAGTCGGCAGCCCGAGGCGGGCGACGCGACGGCGGAGCGGACCACCCGCGGCTTCGCCATTCCCGCGTCGTCGGTACCGAGCGGACCGCTCCGCTCGCGGCGGCTGGTCGTAGTGGACGCCGGCCACGGAGGACCGGACGCGGGGATGCGCGGGCCGATCGCCGGCGGACCACGCGTTGCCGAGAAGACCATCACCCTGGCCGTGGCCAAGCGCGTCGGCGCCGCGCTGGGCCAGCGCGGAATCGACGTCAAGTACACGCGCACGACGGACACCCTCATCGCGCTCTCCGATCGCGGCCGCATCGCGAACGAGGCGCACGCGGACCTCTTCGTCAGCATCCACGTCAACGCGGCCAACCCGGGGTGGAAGGACCCGGGCGCCGCGCGCGGCTTCGAGACGTACTTCCTCGCCGAGGCCAAGACCGAAGATGCGCGGCGCGTCGAGCGGATGGAGAACGAGGTGGTGAAGTTCGAGACGCGCACCGCGGCGCGCGCCGGCGACCCGCTCAGCTTCATCCTGCACGACATGGCGCAGAACGAGCACCTGCGCGAGTCGAACGAGCTGGCGGAGCTGATCCAGCGTCGGATCGGCCGCGTGCATCCGGGGCCGAGCCGCGGCGTGAAGCAGGCGGGGTTCCGCGTGCTGGTGACCGCGTTCATGCCGGCCGTGCTCGTGGAGATCGGGTTCGGCACGAACGCCTCCGAGGCGTCGTACATGACCGATCCGAATCGCATGGAGGAGCTCTCCGCGGCCATCGCCGAGGGCGTGCTCGAGTATCTGAAGCGCTACGAGCGCCGGGTCGCGACGGGGGACATCGGCGCGGCCGGAGGCGTGTCCCGGCAGTGACCGTCGGCCACTCCGCGCTCGAGATCCAAGCGGCCGGCCTGACCTTCCAGAACCCGATCGTCCTCGCCGCCGGCACGGCCGCGTACGGGCACGAGCTCGAAGGGGTGATCGATCTCGGCGCGCTCGGTGGGCTCGTCACCAAGGCGGTGAGCCCCGAGCCGCGGGCCGGCGCCCCCGCGCCCCGCGTCGCGGAGTTCGGCGGCGGGATGATCAATGCCGTCGGCCTGGCGAATCCGGGGGTCGCGGCGGTGCGAGCCGAACACCTCCCGTGGTTGGCGCGCTCGCTCCCCTCGGTCCGGAAGCTGGCCAACATCGTCGGCTTCGCGGTCGAGGAGTTTGCCGCCGTCATCGAGCAGCTCGAGCTGTCGCTCGCCGCGGAGTCGGCGGGGGCGCTGGACGGCTTCGAGCTGAACGTGAGCTGCCCGAACGTGAAGGCGGGCGGCATGGAGTTCGGCGCCGACCCGGACGCGCTGACGCAGGTCGTTCGGCGCGCGCGCGCCGTCACGGCGAGGCCGCTGTTCGTGAAGCTCTCGCCCTCGCTGCCGGACATCGCGCGCACGGCGCAGCTCGCGGTGGACGCGGGCGCCGACGGGCTGACGCTGGTCAACACGATCCCGGGGCTGGTGGTCGACGTCGAGCGGCGCCGGCCCGCGCTCGGGTTCGGCACCGGAGGGGTGAGCGGCACCGCGCTGCTGCCAGTCGGAGTGCTGGCGACGTGGAAGGTCCGCCGCGTCGTGCGCGTCCCCCTCGTCGGCATCGGAGGCGTGTCGACGGCGGAGGACGCGCTGCAGTACCTGATCGCCGGCGCGTCGCTGGTGGGGGTCGGCACGGCCATGCTGCGCGACCCGCGCGTCCCCGAGCGGATCGTGCGCGACCTCGGGCGTTGGTGCGAGCGGCACGGCGTGCGGCAGATCGAGGACGTCGTGGGCACGCTCGAGGGGCTCGCGTGACCGTCGCATCCGCGATCCCCATCGTCGCCCTGGACGTGCCCTCGGCGAGCGAGGCGCTGGCGCTCGCGGGCGCGCTGGGTGACCGCTGCCGGTTCTACAAGGTGGGGAGCGAGCTGTTCACGGCGGCCGGCCCGGCGGTCGTGCGCGAGCTGCGTGAAGCGCATGGGGCCGACGTGTTCCTGGACCTCAAGTTCCACGACATCCCCAACACGGTGGCGGGCGCCGTGCGGAGTGCCGTGCACGCGGGCGCTCGCCTGCTGACCGTGCACGCCTCAGGCGGCCTGCCGATGCTGGAAGCCGCGCAGCGGACGGCGGCGGAAGAGTCGGGGGGCGCGTGCGGGGTGCTGGCCGTGACGGCGCTGACGTCGCTCGATCGGGTCGTGCTCGCGCAGGCGTGGGGACGGACCGACCGGCTCGAGATGGAGGAGGAGGTGCTGCGGCTCGCCGGGCTGGCGGCGGAGGCCGCCCTGCACGGGATCGTGTGCAGCGGCGCGGAGGTGGCGGCCGTCCGAGCGCGGTTCGGCGACCGGTTGGCCCCGCTGGTGCCGGGCATCCGGCTGGCGGGCGGTGCCGCGCACGACCAGTCGCGCGTGATGACGCCCGCAGCGGCGCAGGCGGCGGGGGCGCGCTACCTGATCCTCGGTCGGACCGTGACCGCGGCGGACGACCCGCCGGCGGCGATGGAGCGCGTGCTCGCGGAGCTTCGCGGCGAGGGCTGACGAGCGGGGTGCGGCGCACCCTCGACTCGACGTATGTGCCGGGGTTGCGTCAACTTACCAGCCCGGTTATCCTACGAGTCTTCGCCGGAAATTCTCACGTTTTGCACGATGGTGTTCCCGTGAAAGTCCGCAGCAGCGTGAAGCCGATCTGCGAGCACTGCAAGGTTGTCAAGCGCAACGGCGTGACTCGGATCATCTGCAAGCGCAATCCCAAGCACAAGCAGCGTCAGGGCTGATCAGGCATGGCTCGAATTTCAGGAATCGATCTCCCGCGCGACAAGAAGGTCGAGATCGGTCTGACGTACATCTACGGGATCGGCCGCGCCTCGGCGCAGCAGATCATCGAAAAGGCCGGGATCGACGCGTCGCAGCGGGTCCGGGACCTCACCGACGCCGACGTGAACAAGCTCCGTCAGGTGATCGAGAAGGAGTTCCGCGTCGAAGGCGCGCTGCGCACCGAGGTCGCGATGAACATCAAGCGACTGATGGACATCGGCTCGTATCGCGGGATCCGCCACCGTCGTGGCCTCCCCGTTCGCGGGCAGCGGACGCACACCAACGCGCGCACGAAGAAGGGTCCGCGCCGCGCGATCGCCGGCAAGAAGAAGGTAACCAAGTAACGTATGGCCACTGGGAAGAAGTCGAAGCGGGTCGTGGACGCGGAAGGCGTCGCGCACGTCAACGCTACGTTCAACAATACGACCGTCACGATCACCGATCCGCGTGGCAACACGATCGCGTGGGGATCGAGCGGCAAGGCCGGGTTCAAGGGCTCGAAGAAGAGCACCCCGTTCGCGGCGACCGTCGCGGCGGAGCAGTGCGCTCGCGAGGCGTTGACGGCCGGTGTGAAGCGTGTCCATGTGCGTGTGCAGGGCCCGGGCAGCGGCCGCGAGTCGGCCATCCAGGCGCTCGCCGCGGCGGGGCTGCAGGTCAAGTCGATCAAGGACGTGACGCCGATCCCGCACAACGGCTGCCGTCCCCCGAAGCGCCGGAGAGTCTGATCCATGGGTCGTTACACAGGAGCCAGCTGCCGGCAGTGCCGCCGCGAAGGCACCAAACTGTTCCTGAAGGCCACGAAGTGCTTCACGGAGAAGTGCCCGGTCGAGCGCCGTCCGTATGCGCCCGGCCAGCACGGCCAGGCGACGGCGCGCCGTCGCAAGGCGTCGGAGTATTCCAAGCAGCTGCGTGAGAAGCAGAAGATCAAGCGCATCTACGGGCTCTCCGAGAAGCAGTTCCGGAACACGTTCGAGAAGGTGAGCACGCAGCCCGGGATCACAGGCCACAACCTGCTCGCCGCGCTCGAGACGCGGCTCGACAACGTCGTGTATCGCATGGGCTTCGCCGGCAGCCGCAAGGCGGCGCGGCAGCTCATCCGGCACCGGCACGTCGAGGTGAACCAGAAGAACGTCGACATCCCGAGCTATCACGTGCAGCCGGGCCAGGAGGTCCGCCTCCGCGTGAAGTCGCGCGAGCAGGTGTCGGTGCTGACGGCGATGGACCAGTCGTCGCGCGGCGCCCCGCTCTCGTGGATCGCGGTCGACAAGGGGTCGTTCAGCGGGCGCGTGCTCGAGAAGCCCGCCCGGACGAGCATCCCGATCGCCGCGCAGGAGCAGCTGGTCGTCGAGCTGTATTCGAAGTAAAGGCGGCCTGACGGCCGCCGCTGGTCGGTTCGACGGTTCGTCAGTTCACGGCCGACCTCGGGACGCATTTGGCCGCCCGGGGCCGGCCGTCAACCGTCAAACCGAAGAACCGTCGAACGGTTCCTGCACCACCCGCAGGTCGGGGCCCCAACCCCTTTACGAGTCTGCCGCGCGTTGGGGGCGGGGCAGAGCGTTTCCGGTGCGTCCTGCACGGCCGCCGGAATGACCCGAGACTAGAGAGTTTTCATGGCTTCCACGATCGATCTCCGAGGGCTCGTCCGTCCGCAGCTGGTCGAAGCGACCAAGCGCGAGGACAACCCGAACGTCG
>DASTSX010000458.1:0-20671 GCA_035760455.1 Gemmatimonadaceae bacterium
GACGCCGATGCCGCGCGGAAGCTCGCGCGGCACAACATCGCCGCCTTCGAGCGGTCGGGCGCCGACTACGTGGTGACGAACGCCGCCGGGTGTGGCGCGATGATGAAGGAGTACGAGCACCTGCTGGACGACGACCCTGCATGGCGGCATCGCGCCGCCGCCGTGTCGGCGCGAGTGCGCGACGTCAGCGAGCTGCTCGCCGAAGCCGGGCCGCGCCCGGGGGGCGCGCTCGACGTCACCGTGACGTACGACGCCCCCTGTCACCTGCTGCACGCGCAACGCGTCGCCACGCCGCCGTTGCGCGTGCTCGGCGTCATACCGGGGCTCACGCTCATGCCGCTCGAGGGTAGCGAGCACTGCTGCGGAAGTGCGGGGATCTACAACCTCGTCGAGCCCGAGGTGAGCGACACGGTGCTCGCACCGAAGCTCGCGCGCATCGCCGACACACGTGCCGCGCTCGTGGCGACCGGAAACCCGGGCTGCCTGATGCAGATCGGCGCGGGACTCCACCAGGCCGGCAGCGACGCGCGCGTCGTGCACCCCGTCGATCTGCTCGACGCGTCGTATGCGGTTGCCCGATCACGGACATCACCGTCCGCCAAGCAGGGCGATCGAGTGTAGTGGCGTCCGACGGCGTGCTCGGTTTGATTTCGCTGCATGGCGGATGGCGTGCTGCTGGACTGGGAAGGAGTGCTCGTCGACACGGCGGACTCGCGCCGTGACGCGCTCCGCGCCGCGCTGGCCGCGGAAGGCATCCCGTTCGACGATGTCGTCTACGATCACCGCGGCCGGGGGCGCTCCGTGCGAGCGGCCGCCGCGCACATGCTGCAGAGTCGCTCCGCCGACGCGACGCTCGTCGAGCTCGTCGCGTTGCGAGCCGAGCGGTCGTTCGCCGCGCGGCTCGCGCAGGGGTTCGCCATCGATCCCGACGCGGCACGATTCGCCGAGCTCGCGCAGCTTCGCGCGCCGCTCGTCGTCGTCACCGCCTCGGGCCGCGCCGAATGTGACGCCGCACTGCGACTTGCCGGCCTCCACGACTCGTGCGCGGCGATCGTGACCGCCGACGACGTGGCGGATGAGGCGCCGTCGCGCGCGTCGTTCGAGCGCGCGTGCGATCATCTCGGCCGACGTCGTCCGGTGAGACGCGAGCGCGTGGTCGTGATGGCGACGACGCTACCGCACATCCTCGCCGCGCGCGCGGCCGGCCTCCGCACCGTCGCCGTGGGCACGCCGGCCCACGTCGCGCTCGAGGCGGATGGCGCGCTGTCGTCGCTCGCCGGCGTGACGATGGACGCGGTGGACGCGCTGCTGGACATCGCGGCGGAGCGGCCGGCATGAGCACGCGATCGGTGGCGCAGCCCGGACCCACGATCGGCGACGTCGGCGGACGCAGCGTCGTGCTGGCGTACGGGAGCGTGTCCGCCGAGTACGAGGCCCTGCACGGACGCGCCGCGGTGTTCGATCGAAGCCACCGCGGCCGGCTCCGCGTGAAGGGGTCGCGAGCGGTGGAGATGGTCACGGGACTCGTGACGAACGACGTCGCGTCGCTCGCCCCAGGCCAGGGCTGCTACGCGGCGGCGCTCACGGCGAAGGGGAAGATCGTCGCCGACCTCCGCATCTTCGTCGAGGAGGACGGGGTGCTGGTGGACACGCCGCCGCGGGCCGCCGGGGCGTGGGCGGCGATGATCAGGAAGTTCGTGAATCCACGCGTCGCGCCGTACGAGGACGAGAGTGCCTCGCTGCGCGACATCGGCATCTTCGGCGCGACCGCCCGCCACGTCGTGAGCGAGCTGACGGGCGTGCCCGCGCCGGCGCTGACGGCGCTCGCGCCCTACGCGCACATGAGCGTCGAGGTGGAGGGCGTCCCGGCACGCATCGCGCGGGTGCCCGATCTCGACGTCGAAGGGTTCGAGCTCATCGTGCCGACCGATGCGTTCACGCCCCTGTGGACACGCGCGGTGGCCGCCGGAGCGACGCCCGCCGGGCTGGAAGCGTGGGACATCGCGCGGGTCGAAGCCGGACGACCGGAGTGGGGCGTCGACATGGACGACACCACCATTCCGCAGGAAGCGAACTTCGACGCGCTGCACGCGATCTCCTACACGAAGGGGTGCTACGTCGGACAGGAGACGGTGGCGCGCGTGCACTTCCGCGGGCACGTGAACAAGCACCTCCGCGGCGTCCGTGGTGCGGGCATCGACCTGATCCACTCCGGCGCGACGCTGCACGACGAGTCGGGCGCCCAGGTCGGCGACGTGCGGAGCGCGGTACGCTCGCCGCGCCTCGGCGCGATCGCGCTGGCGATGATCCGGCGCGAGGTGGAGCCCGGCGCGGCCTTGATCGCGCGCTCGCCCGGCGAGGGCGAAGGCGCACCGCCGGTGGACCGGCGAGTGGACGTCGCGGCGCTGCCCTTCTCGGTCTGATCGGTGCGCACCGCCCTCGTCACCGGCGCGACGGGGCTCGTGGGCATGCATCTCATACCGCGGCTGCAGCGCGACGGCTGGCAGGTCCGCGCCCTCGTGCGCGATCCGGCGCGCGCCGGCCTGCTGAGCCGCGCCGACGTGACGCTCGCCACCGGCGACGTGCTCGAGCCGACCAGCTTCGCGCGAGCCGCGCGCGGATGCGACGTGCTGTTCCACGCCGCCGCCGTGATCACTCCGCTCGGAGGTTGGGAGGCGTTCCGGCGGCCGAACGTCGAAGGGACGCGCAACGCGATCACCGCCGCGAAGAGCGCCTCGGCGCGGCTGGTGCACGTCAGCAGCGTCGCCGTGTACGGCGACCGCGACCGCTACTCCGCCGACGGACGGCTCACGGACGAGTCGAAGGCCGGCGGACGCATCGCGGAGGATTCGTTCTACGCGCGCTCGAAGCGCGAGTCCGAAGCCCTCGTGATGGATGCGCAGGCGCAGGGCGTCCTGTGGGCGACCGCGGTGCGACCGTCGGTGCTGTACGGACCGTTCGACCGTCAGTTCGTGCCGAGGCTCGCGCGACTGCTGCGGCACGGGTTCGCGCCGGTCATCGCCGGCGGAGGGAACACTCTCGCGATCGTCCATGCGGCCAACGTCGCCGACGGATTGGTGCGCGCCGCTTCGTTCGACGGGGCGAATGGGAAGGCGTACAACCTCACGAACGACTACGACGTCACGGCGCGCGAGTTCTTCGAGCGGGCGGCGGAGGGTCTCGACCAACCGGTGCGGATCATCTCCATCCCGATGATCGCCGCGCGCGTCGCGTTCGCGGTGGCGGGCATCGTCGCTCCGCTCGTGCTCGGGAACCGCTTCAAGTCGCAGCTGTCCTCGTCACTCGACTTCCTCGCCCGGGACAATCCCTTCTCGTCCGAGCTCGCGCGACGCGAGCTGGGGTGGGATCCACCCGTACGTCCCGAGACGGGGATCGCCGAGTCGTTCCGCTGGTGGGCCGCTCATCATTGAGCACGCCCGAATGACGAGCGGGGCGGCACACCCAGTGGTGTACCGCCCCGCGTCGCGACGTTCGGTGCGAGAAGCTTACGGCTTCTTCGCCGAGTCGGCCTTGGCGGCCGAATCCATCTTGGCGGCAGCCGTGTCCATCTTGGCGGCGGCCGAATCCATCTTCATGCCGGTGTCGACGGCGGCGGGGGCCGGAGCCATCGCCGGGGCGGCGGTATCGGTCTTCGGCTCTTCCTTCGTGCTACAAGCAGCGGCGACGAGCACAGCGGCGACTAGGGCCAGGCGCTTCATGTGAATCTCCTGAGGTAGGTCTTGGGGGAAGATGACGCGTTGGTCCGCGCACGCATCGGGTGCCCGGTTGGCGGCGTGAAACTTAGGTTTCTGAATCACGGTGTCAAGGGCGAATCTTGCGCCAAGTGAAGGCACGTCAATGGTTTCGACGCCAGTCGCAACAATAAGTGCGTCGCGGATTCCCGATCCGCGACCGCCGCGCGGCAACAAATGTTTTTGTAGATTGTTGTAACGTTCGCTTGATCAACGAGTTACCTCGCACCACCGTCGGTCGTCACTCGCTTCGGCCCCGAGACGTCGTCGGTTGGCCGGTGCGAGATCCTGAGCGACACGTGGCCCGCAGGCGCCGGTGGTCATAGCTTGCGACAGGCCTCCCTCTCCATGACTGCCGCTCTCCATTCCGCACCCGACCTCGCCACTCCGCTCGACGGCGTGGTGCGCGGCGCCTGTCCGCACGACTGCCCCGACACCTGCGCGATGCTCGTCACCGTCGAGAACGGGCGAGCGGTCCGTGTCGCCGGAGACCCCGACCACCCGTTCACGCAGGGCTTCCTCTGCGCGAAGGTGAACCGGTACGTCGAGCGCACCTACCACGAAGGGCGACTGACGACGCCACTGCGTCGCAGCGGACCCAAGGGGAGTGGCCAGTTCACGCCGATCTCGTGGGACACCGCTCTCCGCGAGATCGCCGAACGGCTCGGCGCCATCGCCGGCTCGAGCGACGGACCGCAGTCGATCCTGCCCTACTCGTACGCCGGCACCATGGGCCTGCTCCAGGGCTCCTCGATGGACCGCCGCTTCTTCCACGAGCTCGGCGCGTCGCGTCTCGATCGCACGATCTGCTCGATGGCCGGCACGGTCGGGATGCGCATGACCGTCGGCGCGAACATCGGTGCCGATGCCGAGGGCATCCCCGAGAGTGATCTCGTACTCCTGTGGGGAACGAACACCCTCACGGCCAACCCGCACCTGTGGCCGTTCGTGCTCCGCGCACGCGAGCGCGGCGCGCGCATCGTCTGCATCGACCCGATCCGAACTCGCACCGCCGCGCAGTGCGACGAGTGGATCCCGATCCGCCCCGGCACCGACGGGGCGCTCGCGCTCGGGATCATGCACGTGCTGTTCGCGCGCGCGCTCGAGGACCGGGACTACCTCGATCGCCACACGCTCGGACACGAGCAGCTTCGCGTCCGCGCCGCCGAATGGACGCCGGCGCACACGTCGGCCGTGACCGGGTTGTCGGAGGAGACGATCATCGATCTCGCGGAGAGCTACGGGCGCGCGAAGTCGGCGTTCATCCGTGTGAACTACGGGCTCCAGCGCCACGCCGGAGGGGGGATGGCGGTGCGGAACATCGCCTGTCTTCCGGCGATCACCGGCCACTGGCGGCGCGCCGGCGGCGGCGTGCAGCTGTCGACGTCGATGAACTTCGCGTTCAACCGCGCGGTGCTCGAGCGCGCCGATCTCGGTCCGCCGGCCCGCACGATCAACATGATCCGGCTCGGTGAGGCGTTGACCGAGCCCGACGCCGGCGTCGGCGGGCCGCCCGTGCGCGCACTCGTCGTCTACAACAGCAATCCCGCCGCGGTGGCGCCAGACCGCAACGCGGTGCTGCGCGGGTTCGCCCGTGAGGATCTCTTCACCGTCGTGCTCGAGCACTTCCAGACCGACACGGCGGATTGGGCCGACATCGTGCTTCCCGCCACGACGCAGCTCGAGCACTGGGATCTGCACCTCGCGTACGGGCACCACTACGCGTCGCTCAATCGGCCGTCGATCGCGCCGCTGGGCGAGGCGCTGCCGAACACCGAGATCTTCCGGCGCCTGGCGGCGAGCATGGGGATGCGCGGTGCGCATTTCCATGACGACGACGTCACGATGATCCGCCAGGCGCTCGATACGAACGCGCCCAAGCTGCAGGGCGTGACGTTCGAGACGCTGCTCGAGCGCGGATGGGCGCGCCTGAACGTCGCGACCCCGTACCTCCCCTACGCCGACGGCGGCTTCACGACGCCGAGCGGAAAGTGCGAGTTCGTCTCACAACGGATGGCCGACCTGGGGCTCGACCCGCTGCCGGCCTACATCCCGCCGTACGAGTCGGTGGAGCGCGATCCGGCGCTCGTGGCGCGCTATCCGCTGACGCTGATCTCGTCGCCGGCGCACACGTTCCTCAACACGACGTTCGCGAACATCACGTCGCTCCGACGGCAGGCGCGCGAGCCGGAAGTGCTGCTTCACCCGGCGGACGCCGAGCGCCGAGGGATCGCGCCGGGGATGCGCGTGACGGTCCACAACGACCGCGGCGCCTTCGCCGCGACGGCGCGTGTGGAGCCGTCGATCCGCGAGGGGGTGGCGTGGGCACCGTCGATCTGGTGGGGCAAGCTCGCGGGCGACGATGCGAACGCGAACCAGACGACCTCGCAGCGCGAGACGGATCTGGGGCACGGTCCGGTGTTCTACGACAACCAGGTGGAGGTGGAGGCGGCGTAGCTCGACGCTCTTTGGCCAAGCTTCCCTCGCCTCGAGTCGTCACCATTCCTGTTTCGCCGCGCTGGTCGGGCGCGGCGAGACCGCGCGACTAAACCAGAACGAAAGCGCCGCACGGCGAATAGCGGCGTGAACCGGTGCGTGCGCTGGCGCGTTGGTCACCGCGCGCGGCGACCTTGCGGCAACGCGCGGTGTACCGCTTCGTACAATCGTGGGGCTGTGCGCTCGCCCCGGCTCACGTCGTGGAGGTCACGTGTCGTCGTATCCAGAAACCCTGGGCGCCCTCAAGCGCTCGTCATTCGGCGCTCCCGACCGCGCGACGCGGTCGGTCAAGGACGAGATGCGCCAGAACCTCATCGCGCGACTCGCCGGCGGCGGCCCGCTCTTCGCCGGCGTGATCGGATACGAAGAGACCGTGATGCCGCAGGTCGTCAACGCGATCCTCTCGCGGCACAATTTCATCCTGCTCGGGCTGCGCGGGCAGGCCAAGTCGCGCATCCTGCGCGCGCTCGTCGGACTGCTCGACGAGACGATGCCGATCGTCGCGGGGAGCGAGATCAACGACAACCCGTTCGCTCCGATCTCGCGTTACGCTCGCAACCTGATCCACGAGGCGGGCGAGGACACCCCGATCGCGTACGTCGGCCGCGATGCGCGGTTCATCGAGAAGTTGGCGACCCCCGACGTGACGATCGCCGACATGATCGGCGATCTCGATCCGATCAAGGCGGCGCGCGGCGGCCACATTCTTTCCGACGAGCTCACGATCCATTACGGCATGCTGCCACGCGCCAACCGCGGGATCTTCGCGCTCAACGAGCTGCCGGACCTCGCGGGCAAGGTGCAGGTTGGCCTGTTCAACGTCATGCAGGAGGGAGACGTCCAGATCAAGGGCTATCCGGTGCGGCTCTCGCTCGACGTCCAGCTCTGCTTCACGGCGAATCCCGAGGACTACACGGCGCGCGGCAAGATCATCACGCCGCTCAAGGACCGGATCGGCAGCGAGATCATCACCCATTACCCCGAGACCGTCGAGCTCGGGATGGCGATCACCGGGCAGGAAGCGTGGACGGCGCGGGACGACCGGCCCGTGCGCGTGCCCGACTTCATCTCCGAGGTCGTCGAGCGCGTGGCGTTCGAGGCGCGCACCGACAAGCGGATCGACAAACGCTCGGGGGTGTCGCAGCGGATGCCGATCACCGTGCTCGAGAACGTCGTCTCGAACGCGGAGCGGCGCGCGATCGTGACCGGCGAGGAGGAGATCGTGCCGCGCATCTCCGACGTGTACGCCGCGCAGCCGGCGATCACCGGCAAGATCGAGCTCGAGTACGAGGGCGAGCTGGTCGGCGGACACACGATCGCGCGCGAGCTGATCCGGCGCGCGGCGGACGCGACGTTCCAGGAGCGGGCCGGCGGCGTGAACACCGACGACGTCGTGATCTGGTTCGACGAGGGCGGCGCGCTCCAGGTGACGGACGACGAGCGCTCCGACGCCGTGGCGGCCGGCTTCGAAGCGGTACCGGGTCTGGTCGATCTCGTGCATCGGGTCGGGCTCGCGACGGCCGACGACGCGCCCCAGACCGTGGCCGCGTGCGAGCTGGTGCTGGAGGCGCTCGTGGCGCGCAAGAAGATCTCGCGCTCGGACGGCGGACTGTACGGACGCGCCGAGCCGGAGCGTCGCCGGCGGCCGAAGCAGGACTTCTTCGGCGACGGCCTCTCGGCCTAGACGATGATCGGCGGTCGCCTGGCCGAGCGCGTGACTCCCGCGGCGCCTTCCGCCGCGGTGCCACGCGTCCGGCCCGCGACCCCGCGCGATCTCGACGCCGTCGTCGCGCTGCGCATCGCGCTGCTGCGCGAGCACCCGAACCATCCGATCTACGGCCGGCTGCGATCCGAGGTGGACCGCCGTGCGCGCGAGCTGTTCGCCGCCCAGATCCGTTCGCGGACCGAGACCATCTTCCTCGCCGAGCTCGCGGGCGAGGTGATCGGCATCCTCCGCTGCGTCGAGTCCATCGGCTCTCCGCTGCTCGAGCCGACGCGCTACGCGTACGTCTCGTCCGCGTACGTGCGTCCCGACGTCCGGCGGCGTGGCGTGCTCCGCGCGCTCCTCGCCGAGGCCGAGCGGTGGAGCCGCGCACGTGGGCTGGACCAGATGCGGCTGCACAACGTGGCCGGCAGCGAGGCGGCGGAGCGCGCGTGGGACGCGCTCGGCTTCGCCGTGGTCGAGCAGGTCCGGCTTCGCTCGCTCTCGCCGCTCCGCTGATGCCGCTCGTCACCATCTCGCGGCAGTTCGGCTCGGGCGGCTCCGAAGTGGCGGAGCGCGTGGCCACCGCGCTGGGGTGGCACCTGTACGACAACGCCGTGGTGGACGAGGTCGCGCGCCGGCTCGGCGTGCCGGTGGAAGAAGTCTCGGCGCGCGAGGAGCGCGTGCCGTCGCTCCCCGAGCGGATCGCGTCGGCGATGGCGCTCGGCATGCCCGAGGTGATGCCGACGGTGGCCGACCTCGCGATGCAGCCCAACGAGGAGCGCATCGTGGCGATGACGAAGCGCGTGATGGAGGAGGCCGTCCTCGCCGGACCGGCCGTGCTCGTGGGACGCGGGGCGCAGTGCATGCTCGCGTCGCGCACCGACGCGCTGCACATCTTCTGCTACGCTCCGCCCGAGGCGCTCGCGAGCTACGCGGTGTCGAACCTCGGCGTGGCGCCGGCGGATGCGCCGCGCGTCGTCGCGGAGCACAACCATCAGCGCGAGCAGTACGTGAAGCGACACTGGAAGCGCGACTGGCGCGACTTTGCCAACTACCACCTGTGCGTCAATACGGCGTGGCTCGGGCTCGACGGCGCGGCCGAGCTGGTCGTGCAGCTGGCGCGCGAGCGGTTCGGCTAGGGCTGCCAGACGAGGAGAGCGTACGGAGGCCAGGAGGCCAATATGCGCGAGCGTACCTCGAGGTCTGTACTGCTGGTTCTCTCGGCGTTGCTGACCTGCTTGGGGGCGGGGCGCGCGACGTCGCAGTCGCCGAGGTCCTCGCCGTCGCAGCGGGAGGGCTACATCGACTCGGGTGACGGGGTGCGCCTGTTCTACCGGGTGCTCGGCGCACGCCGCGACACCATCGTCGTGCTGCATGGCGGGCCGGGGCTCAGCCTAGCGTACCTGGCCGACGACCTGGCGCCATTCGCCGCGCGACACACACTGGTCTTCTACGACCAACGGGGCGCGGGCCGCTCGACCCTTGTCGCCGATTCGGTGTCGCTCAGTGGCGAGCGCTTCGTCGAGGATCTCGAGGCCGTCCGGCGGCACTTCGGGCTCGCGCGCATGACGCTGCTCGGCCACTCGTGGGGCGCCGGCCTCGCCGCGCTGTACGCGATCCGGTACCCCGAGCGCGTCGACGGGATGCTCCTCGTCGGCGCCATGCCCCCTACGCGACGAGGGCTCGTCGGAGCCTTCTCGGCGATCGGCGCCAAGCGCGATTCGGCTGCGCAGCGCCGGCTGCGCGAGAGGCGCGCCGCCTGGCAGGCGGAGACGGGCAACGCGGCGGCGTGCCGGGCCTACTTCATCGAATGGTTCCAGCCCTTCTTCGCCGACCCGGCCATGCTCCGGCGGACTCGCGGGGACTTCTGCGCAGGCACGCCGGACGCCCTGCGCAACAAGGTCGAGAGCGTGGACCGATACACGTTCGCCTCGCTGGGAGACTGGGACTGGAGGCCGGCGCTGCGAAGCGTGCGCGCTCGCACGCTCGTGCTTCAGGGGCAGGCCGACGTGTTCCCACCGGAGAGCGGGCGAGAGTGGGTCGCGGCGCTCTCCGAGGCGCGGCTGCTCCTGCTCGACGGCGTGGGCCACTTTCCATACCTCGAAGCGCCCGACCGGTTTGGAGCGGCGGTGGACACGTTCATGGCAGGCAGGTGGCCGTCGGGTGCGGTCGCCGGTAGCGGTCCGTGACGGTCAGCCCTCGGGCGCCGACCGCGGTTCCCGGCGCGCCTCGCGCAGCCGCGCCAGCTCGGTGTCCACCGATCGTGGAAGGAACATGTCGTCGGCGATCGCCGCGATCTCCTCGGCCTGCCTCCACGCTTCTTCCAGGAGATGGAGCTCGCCTTCGAGCGCGCGGCGCTCGGACTCCTCGTGCGCGGCCATCTCGAGCGCGAGGCGCGTCGCGAGCGGCACGCGCCTGAGCGAGGTGCGGCGGCGGACGTCGCCGAACCCGGAGCCGCTGCGCGCGGCGAGCGTCCGCGCCGCGCTCACGAACAGCCGCTGCGGGGTCTCGGCTTCCTCCACGAGCGCAACGGCGCGCTGCACGTCGGCCGCGCTGCCGCCGCTGCGGTTCACGAGCGGAAGCAGGGAGCCCGCCGCGCGCACGGCGGCCTCGCCTTCGAGCACGCGCGTCTCGCGCGCCTTCGAGTGGCGCCACCAAGGTCCCGCGCCGCCGTGCGGTACGATCGGCACGCTCAGGCGGAGCGAGTCGCCCTCCATGCCCAGCCTGATTCGGCCGACGTCGGCGAGGCGCGTGCGGAGCACGCCCCCCTCCGGCGCCGGCATCTGGATCAGCTTCTTCGCGCGGTAGACCTGCACGAGGCTGTTGCCGATGTTCCAGACGGGGCTGATCGCCCCCGCGCCGAGGATGCCGAGCATCGGCCCCGCGACGACGACGGTGCCGGCGAGGAGCACCACACCGCCGCCCAGGAGATACTGCCGGCGCCGGCGGCGGCCGAACTGGTCGCCGTAGCGCCACGCGGCCATCTCAGGCCGTTGAGGATCCCCGATGCGCACGAGCTCGAGCCCCTCCTTCAGCCGCGCGAGGCCGATCTCGTCGGTCGATACGCGGAGTCGCGTCGCGCGGAAGGCGCGCTCGCACTCCTCGATCGCCTCCCACCGCTCCTCGAGCGGCGTGAGGTTCCACCGTTCGCACCTGCGGCACACCACCCAGAGTCGCCCCTTCGCCGCGTCGAACGCCAACCTGCGGCCGATCGGGAACTGCTCCACCGCCTCGTTCCGGCCGAGGTCGCTGTTGCAGAACAGGCAGGTGCGGTACATGTCACATCGTACGACTGCTCAGACGGCGGAGTTCCGGCCGCTGGAAGAACGCCCAGACGCCATAGCCCGCCATGAGCAGTGCCGTCGCGAAGATGGCCGTGGAGACGCCCACGGCGTGCGCGATCACGCCGCCGGTGAAGGCGCCGACCACCTGCGAGAGGCCGACGACCACCAGCCCGTAGGCGGCCATGATCCGCCCGCGGAACTCATTGGGGACGATCGCCTGGAGGAGGCCGTTGGAGATCGCGCCGATGATGATCATCACGCAGCCGATCGCGAGGAGCAGCGCGTAGCCGGCCCAGGGCACGCGCGTGATCGAGAAGATCATGAGCAGCGCCGGCCACACCATGGAGGCGACGGTGAGGAGCCTAGCGCGCGAGACGCGACCGCCGACCGCGGCGAGCCCCAGCGCGCCCGCGAGCCCCCCGATGCCGAAGAACGAGAGCAGCAGGCCGTACCCTCCGGGTCCCAGAGCGAACATCTCGCGGGCGACGACCGGCATGAGCGCGAGCACCGGCGCGCCGAGGATGGAGTAGACCGTCACCATGAGCATGAGCGACCGGACGTCGGGCGTGTCGCGCATGTACCGCATCACCTGCACCACCCCCTGCCACGGGCTCGTGCGGTTCCGCTTCGGGACGAAGGGCGGAAGCCGCATCATCAGGAGCCCGATCAGGACGGCGAAGAAGCTCGCCGCGTTGAGGAAGAAGCACCACGCGATGCCGAGCCGGGCGATCACCGCCGCCGCCAGGCCGGGTCCGACCACGCGCGCCAGGTTGTAGCCGCTCGAGTTCAGCGCGATGGCGTCCGGGAGGTCGTCGCGGCCGACGAGATCGATCATCATCGCCTGGCGGGCCGGGATCTCGATCGACGCGATGAGCCCACCGATGAAGGCGAGCGCGAGCAGCCACTCGATCGTCATGAGCTTCGTCACCGTGAGGCCCCAGAGCACCGTCGCCTCGATGAGGAAGGCGATCTGGCCGAGGCGCACGATCCGCAGCTTGTCCGCCCGGTCGACGATCGCGCCGGCCGGCATCGTGAAGAGGAGGATCGGGATGGACGACGCGGTGGCCACGAGACCCACGTAGAAGGCGCTGTTCGTCAGCTCGAGCGCCAGCCAGCCCTGCGCCATCGACTGCATCCACGTCCCGATCAGCGACAGCGTCTGGCCGAGCCAGAAGAGCCGGAAGTTCCGATGCCGGAGGACGACGCGGAACGGGTTGATCGTGGACGGGACGGTCACGCTCGCAATATAGGTCGGCGCCCGATGGCACTCGCGCGCGTCGAGCGGTATTAGTGAAGGAGGAGGCTGGCCATGCGATTCCACACGTACAGCAAGTTCTCGCCGGAGATGGCCGACGCGGTCGATCTCCAGTCGCTGCTCGACAAGCTCGCCGACTTCCTGCTCCAGTCCGGCTTCGCGGGCCAGCAAGGGAGTTCCTACTACGGCATGGGGTTCGAGGAGCCGGGCGACCGGTCGCTCGACGCGCTGCGCCAGGCGATCCTCGAGGCGCTGATGGAAAGCGGGCAGTTCACGCCCGAGATGCTCGAGGCGCTGCGGGGCGAGGGCGACGACGAGGCGCAGGCGAAGCTCGCCAAGCTGCTGGACGATCTCGTGCAGCGGCTGATCGACGAGGGGTACCTCAACCTCGACACGCCGCCGCAGATGCCGGGCTCGCACCAGCCCGTGGAGGGGAAGGGCTCGCTCGCCCAGGCCGCGGCGCGCGACGTCAACTTCAACCTGACCGAGAAGGGGATCGACTTCCTCGGCTACAAGACGCTGCGCAGCCTCCTCGGCTCGCTGGGCAAGTCGAGCTTCGGCAGTCACGACACGCCGTACCTCGCGACGGGGATCGAGGCCGACGGCTGGAGCAAGCAGTACGAGTTCGGCGACGTGCTCAACATCGACGTCAACGAGACGCTCAAGAACAGCCTGCTCCGCACGGGGAACATCAGTGTTCCCATGGACCTCGATTACGGCGACCTGATGGTGCGCCAGGCCGAGTACCGCTCGAGCTGCGCGACGGTGCTGATGCTCGACTGCTCGCACTCGATGATCCTGTACGGCGAGGACCGGTTCACGCCGGCGAAGAAGGTCGCGCTGGCACTGACGCACCTGATCCGCACGCAGTTCCCGGGCGACTCGCTCAAGGTCATCCTCTTCCACGACAGCGCCGAGGAGATCCCGCTCGCCACGCTCGCCGGCGCGCAGGTGGGCCCATATCACACCAACACGGCGGAAGGGCTCAAGCTCGCGCGGCGGCTGCTGCTGGCGCAGAAGAAGGACATGCGCCAGATCATCATGATCACCGATGGCAAGCCGAGCGCGCTCACGATGCCGAACGGGCAGATCTACAAGAACTCGTTCGGTCTCGACCTCACGGTGATCGAGCGCACGCTGCAGGAAGTGGCGTCGTGCCGGAAGTCCGGGATCATGATCAACACGTTCATGCTGGCGCGCGACCGTGCGCTCGTGGACTTCGTGAAGCGGGTCAGCGAGATCAGTCGCGGCAAGGCGTACTTCACGACGACGATGACGCTGGGGCAGTTCATCCTGATGGACTTCCTGAAGCGGAAGACGCGCACGGTCAGCTGAGCGGTGCGCGGGTGCGCGGGCGAGGCCCTCTCGCCAGCGGGCTGGCGCGCTGCGTTAGATTGACGCCGGACATGGACACGAGCATCGCATGTTGAGCTACGTCTACGTCGCCCTCGGCTCCGCGGCCGGGGGCGTCGCGCGGTGGACGGTCGGCGTCTGGCTGCAGCGGCTGGCGGGCGGCGCGCCGCCGGCGGTGTTTCCCGTCGGGACGCTGGTGGTGAACGCCTCCGGCTCCTTCGTGCTCGGCCTGCTCGCGGTGCTGCTCGCGCGCGCCGGCGACGCACGCGGCGATGCCGCGCGCCTGCTGCTCGGTGTCGGGTTCTGCGGGGGGTACACGACCTTTTCGACGTTCAGCCTCGACACCGTGGCGCTGCTCGAGACGCGGGGCTGGGTTCCGGCCGTGACGAACGTGGTGGCCAGCGTCGGCGCGGGACTCGTCGGCGTCGCCGCGGGGATGCTGCTCGGCCGCGCGGCGATGGGGCGGCTGGCGTGACGCGGACGCCGCGATGCTGACGGCGCTCGTCTCGGTGCTCGCGCTGGGCTTCCTGCTCGGCATGCGGCACGCGACCGATCCGGACCATGTCGTCGCCGTGACGACGATCGTGTCGCAGCAGCGTTCCCTCGGGCGCGCCGCGCGCACCGGGATGCTCTGGGGGCTGGGCCACACGACGACGATCCTGCTCGTCGGCGGCGCGATCGTCGTGCTCAAGCTCCAGCTGACGCAGATCCCGCCGCGGCTCGGACTGTCGCTCGAGCTGGCGGTGGCGGTGATGCTGATCGTGCTCGGCTTGCTCACCCTCGCCGGCGACGACCGGCGCGTGTCGGAGAGCACGGCACGGCCGATGACGATCGGGTTCGTGCACGGGCTGGCGGGATCGGCGGCGGTGGCCACGCTGCCGCAGATGGCGCTGATCCCCGATCCGTGGTGGGCGGTCGGCTATCTCGCCGTATTCGGCGTCGGCACGATCGCCGGCATGATGCTCGTGACGGCCTCGATCGCCGCGCCGTCGCTGCTCGCGGCGCGGCGGTTCACCGGGATGAACCGCACGCTGCGCATCGCCTCGGGGGTGGCGAGCATCGGGTTCGGGCTGCTGCTCGTGCATCGCATCGGGTTCGTGGACGGCCTGTTCACGGCGACGCCGACGTGGATGGCGAAGTGAGTGCCGAGCACGCAGGGCGCAAGGCGCATTGCGCAGTGCGCGACTGCACGCGTGCCTGACCCAAGGTCAATGGCGCCTCGTCGCTTGGATGGCACGGTCGATCCCGTCGTCGCGCGGCGGTTCGGCGCGCGGCTTCGCCGATGGTTCCGCGCCAACGGCCGCGATCTCCCGTGGCGCAAGACGCGCGATCCGTATCGGATCCTGGTCTCGGAGCTGATGCTCCAGCAGACGCAGGTGTCGCGCGTGGTCACGCGCTACGGAGAGTTCCTCGAGACCTTCCCCACGCTGCACGACGTGGCGCGAGCGCGACCGAAGCGGGTGCTGGAGGCGTGGGCGGGGCTCGGCTACTACGCGCGCGCTCGGAACCTCCACGCGCTGGCACGGCAGGTCACCGACCGCGGACGCGACGCCGGCGCCGCGCTCCCTGCGGACGCGGCGGCATTGCGCGCGCTACCGGGGATCGGCGCCTACACGGCGGGCGCGGTGAGCTCGTTCGCCTACGAGCGACGCGCCGAGCTCGTGGACACGAACGTCGCGCGGGTCATCAGGCGCGTGTTCGCGCCCGACGCCGATCTGAAATCCGGTGTGGGCCAGAAGCGCGTGTGGGCGATCGCGCGCGCGATCCTGCCGCGCACCGGCGCGACGACCTGGACGCACAACCAGGCGCTGATGGAGCTGGGCGCGCTGGTGTGCACGGCGCGGGTGGCGCGGTGCGGAGAATGTCCGGTGAGGAGAGTCTGTGCGAGTGGACGGTGAGTTGGTTGGTTGGATAGTGGGATAGTGAGTCGGTTGTCGAGTGAGTTGAAGGGCAAAAGCCACGAACCAGCCTGGAAGTCCTATCGAGGGGTCTCCAGGCTGGTTCGTCGCCATTCGCAGTTCAACTCACCATACAACCGACCAACCAGCTCGCTATCCAACTCACCAACTCACGGCTCTATCGCCGGACCGCGTCCTTCTTCGCCAGCTTGTGCGAGTAGTCGAGCGCCGAGTCGTACTTCCGCTCGCCGTACCCCGTGTAGATCTGTCGCGGCCGCGCGATCTTCTGCTCGGGATCGGTGAGCATCTCCTCCCACTGAGCCAGCCAACCGGCCGTGCGCGCCACGGCGAAGAGCACGGTGAAGAAGTCCGTCGGGAAGGCCATCGAGCGGTAGATGAGCCCCGTGTAGAAGTCCACGTTCGGGTACAGCTTCCGCGAGATGAAGTAGTCGTCGGAGAGCGCGATGCGCTCGAGCTCGAGGGCGATCTCGAGATCCTTGTCGACGCCGATCTGCGAGAACACCTCGTCGGCGAGCTTCTTCACGATCCGCGCGCGGGGATCGTAGCTCTTGTAGACGCGGTGGCCGAAGCCCATGAGCTTCTGCCCCTTCCCGCCCTTCACCCCCTCGATGAACGCGGGAATGTTCTTCTTGTGGCCGATCTGGGTGATCATGTGGAGCACCTGCTCGTTGGCCCCGCCGTGGAGCGGGCCATAGAGCGCGGCCACGCCGGCCGCGACGGCCGAGAAGGGATCGACCTGCGAGCTGCCCACGGCGCGCACGGCGCTCGTCGAGCAGTTTTGCTCGTGGTCGGCGTGGAGGATGAACAGCACCTCGAGCGCCTTCACGAACACCGGGTTCGCCTCGTACTTCGATTCCGACATCCGGGCCACCATCGAGAGGAAGTTCTCGACGTAGCCCAGCTCGTTGTCGGGGTAGATGAAGGGCAGTCCCTTGACGTGGCGGAAGCAGAGGGCGGCGATCGTCGGGACCTTCGCGAGCAGACGCACGATGCTGATGTGCCGCTCCGCCGGATCCTGGATGTTCTTCGCCTTCGGGTAGAAGCTCGACAGCGCGGCGATCGCGCTGCAGAGCATCGACATCGGGTGCGCGTCGTAGCGGAACCCCTGGAGGAACGTCTTGATGTTCTCGTGCACGTACGTGTGGTACGTGATCTGGTGCACCCAGTCGTCGTACTCGGACTGCAGGGGGAGCTCGCCGTTCCGGAGGAGCCATGCCACCTCGAGGAAGCTCGCGCTCTCGGCGAGCTGCTCGATCGGATAGCCGCGGTAGCGCAGGATCCCCTTGTCGCCGTCGATGAAGGTGATCGCGCTCTTGCACGACGCGGTGTTCATGAACGCCGGGTCGTAGGTCATCAACCCGAACTCTTCCGGCCGCTCCTTGATCCGGCGCAGATCGGAGGCGCGAATCGCCGTGTCGCCTTCGGTGCCCTTCTCGAGAATCGGGACCGAGTATCCGGTGCCCGTGCGCGTATCCTTGATCTCGAGCGCCGGGCCCGCCGTCGGAGCCGGGGCGGTCGCGGTCGCCACGTTCGATTCGGTCTTGCTCATGTCAACGTCTCCTTGGAGATGCGCTGCCTGCCGGAGAGCGCGCGCTCGTCCGCGCGGGAAATGTATCCGGATGCCGCGCATTCCGGGATTCCCGGCGAGTGCCCCCCGAGCACGCGCTCCCTTAGAGTTCCACACACCGCGCGCCACCGCGCTGTCCGGCATCGCCCTACGAGCGTCCAGCCATCGTCCTCCCCCCCGCTCCCGTCTCCACCACCCAGCTCCTGATCGGTGCTGGCGCCGCGTTTCTGGCCGGGTTCGTCAACGCGATCGCCGGCGGTGGCACGCTGCTCACCTTTCCCGCGCTCGTTGCAGCCGGCCTCACGCCGCTGCACGCGAACGCGACGAGCACGGTGGCGCTGCTCCCCGGTGCGCTCAGCAGCATGTGGGGCTACCGCGACGAGCTGACCGGCGCTCGGCGCTGGGCGGCGCTGTTCGCCGTTCCCAGCCTCGTCGGCGGTGCCATCGGCGCCCTGCTGCTCCTTCGCACGCCCAGCGACGCGTTCGACCGGATCGTCCCGTGGCTCGTGCTCGGGGCGACGGCGCTGTTCCTGGCGCAGCGGCCGGTCCTGCGGCTGGTGCGCGGCGCGACTCCCCATCCGGGCGACGACGTGCTCACGGCGCGCCTTCCGTCCACGGCGCTGCTGCTCGGACAGCTCCTCGTCGGGATCTACGGGGGCTACTTCGGCGCCGGCATCGGCATCCTCATGCTGGCGGCGCTGGGGCTCATGGGGTTCAGCAACATCCACCGCATGAACGGCTTGAAGAATTGGGGCGGCTTCTGCATGAACCTCGTGGCCGCGCTGACGTTCGCCGCGAGCGGCATCGTGCGCTGGCCCGTCGCGCTCGCGATGGCGGTGGGCTCGGTCGCGGGCGGCTACGTCGGAGCGCGCGCGGCGCTCCGCGTGCCGCAGGGCGTGGTCCGCGCCGCCGTGGCCGCGGTCGGCGTCCTGAGTGGTGTGTGGCTGCTGCTCCGACTGCAGGGCGCGTGACGCCGTGAGTTGGTGAGTTGGATAGCGAGCTGGTTGGTCGGTTGATTGGTGCGTTGAACTGCCCTGGCCACCAACCGGCTTGGAGATCCCTCAGCGGTGACTCCATGCCGGTTCGTGGCATGGCCGTCCAACACACCCGAGAACCGACTCACTATCCCACTATCCAACTCACCAACTCACCAGTTCTGCAGTCCGGCCGCCCGGCAGACAATCTCCCATTCCTTCGCGGTCACCGGCTGCACGCTGAGCCGGCTGCCCTTCTGGAGCAGCACCATCTTCTCGAGTCCCTTCATGCCGCGAAGGTCGGCGAGCGTGAGCGGCTTCGGCAGCGCCTGGCGCGCGCGCAGATCGACCATCATCCACGTGGGCGCGTCGCGCTTGCTCTTGGGATCGTGGTGCGGATCCGTCGCGTCGAACGCGGTGTGGTCGGGGTAGCCCTCGCGCGCGACCTCGGCGATGCCGACGATCGCCGTGGGATCGGCGCTCGAGTGATAGAAGAAGACGAGGTCCCCCAGCTTCATCTCGTCGCGCATGAAGTTGCGCGCCTGGAAGTTCCGCACGCCGTCCCAGCACGTGGTGCGGTCGGGGCTCGAGAGCAGGTCGTCGAACGAGAACGTGTCGGGCTCGGACTTGACCAGCCAGTAGCGTCGTTCGCGCGTCGCGGGCGTCATACGCATGGAGTGAGAGTGCGGCCATAATGTAGCGCCGAGCCGGCGCCCTTGAAGCGGCGGCGTCGCGCCGGCACCTTTGGCCCATGACCGTGGTGCTCCCCGCCCTCGCCGCGCTGACCGCCTTCCTGCGCGGCGCGTTCCTCGTCGGCGGTGTCGTGCTCGCCGCGGTCGCCGCCGCCGACTGGGCCGTCCGGACGCGCCGGCTCAATCCGTTCGGCGGCCTCGCGCGCTTCCTGCGAGCGCGCGTCGATCCGCAGCTCGTCGGGGTCGAGCGGCGCGTGCTGCGGGCGGGCGGGCGCCCGACCGCCACCCCGCTCTGGGCGCTGATGGCGTACGTCGTCGCCGCGATGCTCGTGCTCGCGGCGCTGGAGATGCTGTCGTCGCTGCTGCGGCAGGCCGCGTTCGCGACGTCGCTCGGTGCCGGCGGACTGCTGCTGCTCGCCGTTCGGTGGACCTTCGGCTTCCTCGCGTTCGCGCTGCTGGTGCGCGTCATCTCGTCGTGGATCCCGGGGCTCGGCGAGAGCCGCTGGCTGCGCTGGTCGTACGGGGCCACCGAATGGATGCTGCGTCCGCTTCGCGCGCTGCTTCCATCGTTTGGAGTGATCGACATCACACCGATCGTGGCATACTTCGCGCTTCAGCTGCTTCAGTCGCTCGTCATCGAGCCTCTATTGCTCGCCGCGCTGCGCTGAGCGCGTGGACACCTTGCGGGTCGAGGTCCGAGGGACGGTGGTACGCGTCGGCGTGCACGTGCAGCCACGCGCCTCGAAGAGCGAGATCGTCGGGCTGCACGGCGCGGCCCTGAAAGTGCGGCTGCAGGCCCCTCCAGTGGACGGGGCGGCCAACGAGGCGCTCGTGAGCCTGCTTGCCGATCGACTGGGAGTGCCTCGGCGATCGGTACGCGTGGCGGCCGGCGCGACATCACGCGCGAAGACGGTGGAGATCGACGGGACGACGGAGCGCGCGGTTCGCGCGCTGGTGTCCCCACCAGGAACGTGACGAGAAGGGAGGTCGGCTGATGACGCATGTGCTGCTGGTCGGAGGAGACGTCGCCCTGCTCGAAGGGCTCGCCCAGTCGCTCGCGGCGCAGGGACACGCGCCGGCGGTCGCGACCAGCCTCGCGGAAGCGCGCGAGGTGGCGATGAGCGAGCCGCCGCTGGTGCTCGTGGTGAATCGCGGGCTGGCGAGCAGCGCGGGCGCGGACCTGCTGGCGATCCCGCTCGCCGCGGGGGGCGCACGCCTGCTCTACCGCGCCGCGGCCGTTCCGCTCGCGCCGCTGATCCCCGCGCTCCAGCGCGCGGTGCTCGCCGATCTCACGCTGCCGCTCGAACGGCATCGCCTGGCCGCGCTGGTGCAGTCGCTCGGCGAGCGCGCGCGTGCGACGGGGCGCGACGTGCGCCCGATGACACGCGAGGCTCGCGCGCCGTAGTCGCGCCGCACCCCGCGACGCTAGCGGCGCGCGGCGTCGAGGACCTCGCGGACCTTCTCCGCGAGGCGGGTCGGCGTGAACGGCTTGGCGAGGAACGGCACGGACGGATCGATCAACCCGCCGCGCGCCACCTCTTCGGTGTGGCCGGACATGTACAACACGGGCAGGTGGGGCAGGATCTCGTGCACCGCCGCGGCGACGGCGGGACCGAGCAGTCCGGGCATCATCACGTCGGTGAGGAGGAGCCCGACGGACGGAGCGGTGCGTAC
>DASTSX010000459.1:0-18361 GCA_035760455.1 Gemmatimonadaceae bacterium
ACGCGGTCCATCGACTGATCGACGAGCGTCCAGATGTGCGGGATCTCCTTCTCGATGTACTCGCGGTTCGACCCGATGAGGTTCGCGCTCGAAACGTCGCGATCGTACACGGCGACGTCCATCCCCTTGCCGATCAGCATCTCGATCAGCGTCACGATCGGCGACTCCCGCAGGTCGTCGGTGCCCGCCTTGAACGCCATGCCCAGCACGCCGATCCGGCGCGCACCGGTGCCGAGGATCGTGTCGTAGGCCCGCTGCACGAGCTTGCGGTTGCTCTCGAGCGCCGCGGCCAGCATCGGGGCGTCCACGTCGAGCTGCCGCGCCTTGTAGGTCAGGGCGCGCACGTCTTTCGGCAGGCACGAGCCGCCGAACGCGAACCCTGGACGCAGGTACGCGGGCGAGATGTTGAGCTTCGTGTCCTCGCAGAAGATCCGCATCACTTCGTGGCTGTCCACGCCCACCGCCTTGCAGATCCCGCCGATCTCGTTGGCGAACGTGACCTTCACGGCGTGGAACGAGTTGCACGCGTACTTGACCGTCTCGGCCACGCCCATCGCGGCGACGTGCACCGGGGCGTCGATCCCCTCGTAGAGCCGCTTCACCTCCTCGGCGCTGCGGGCGTCGTGCGAGCCGATGAGCGTGAATGGCGGCGCGTAGAAGTCCTTGATCGACGAGCCCTCGCGCAGGAACTCGGGGTTGCTGCAGGCGCCGAAGTCCTTGCCGAACGTCTTGCCGGAAGCGCGCTCCAGCGCCGGGATCACGACGCCGTCCATCGTCCCCGGCAGCACGGTACTCCGGATGACCACCGTGTGCCAGCGGTCGACCGCCCGGAGGGTCTCACCGATCTCGGTGCAGACGCGCTCGATGTACTGCAGGTCGATGCTCCCGTTCGACCGGCTTGGCGTGCCGACGCAGATCAGCGAGATCTCGCTCGACCGCACCGCGTCCGCGACGTCCGTCGTCGCCCGGAGTCGCCCCGACGCGACCATCTCGGCCACGAGCTCGCCGATTCCCACCTCGAGGATCGTGCTCTTCCCGGCGTTGAGCATGTCGACCTTGGCCGTGCTGACGTCCACGCCGACCACGGTGTGCCCCTGGTTGGCGAAGCACGCCGCGGAGACGCAGCCGACGTAGCCCAGACCGAAGACGCTGACAGATGTAGTGTTCATCACGAGCTCATTGACATGACGGAGGACGGCCGCTCCGGGTGGGACGCGGCGGCGGAACAGCGTTCGGCGAACTGCTCGGCGACCGAGCCCCAGCCGAAGTGGGCACGCACGTGCGCGGCGGCCGCTTGCCCGATCTCCGCGGCGCGACCGGGCGACTGGAGCAGGGCGATCACCGCGTCGGCGAAGGCGTCGGCGTCGTCGGCGAGCACGATGTGCTCGCCGTCGGTCACGTCGAGCCCTTCGGCGCCGATCGTCGTCGAGACCACGGCACGCTCCATCCCCATCGCCTCGTAGATCTTGATGCGTGTGCCGCCGCCCACGCGGAGGGGGACGACGACCACCGCGGCCGACTCGAGGTAGGGGCGGACGTCGGGAACCGTCCCGGTCACGCTGATCCGCGGCCGGCCCTCCGCGAGCGCCCTGACGCGCGCCGTCGGATTGCGGCCCACGATCGTCAACCTCACCTCGGGCACCGCTCGCTCGATGCGCGGCAGCACCTCCTCCACGAAGAAGACCATGCCGTCCTCGTTGGGCATCCAGTCCATCGACCCGGTGAAGACGATCGACGCCGGCGTCCTCGGCACGGTGCCGGACGGACGGAAGAAGTCGGTGTCCACCCCCGTGGGAACCGACGACACCCGCTCGACGCCGTACTGCGCCCTGAACACGGCCGCGTCCTCGGGCGACACGGCGACCACGTGGTCGAACCGCAGGCACTGCTCGCGCTCGACGGCTCGCATGCGGCGCCACTGCTCGCCCATGTAGAGTCGCAGGATCGGATGCCCGGCCACGCGGGTGCGCCGCTCCCAGATCATCGCCTCGACGTTGTGCTGGAACAGCACGACCGGGCAGGGGAGGCCGTCCGGCACGTTGAGCGCGGGCACGAGGAAATCGCAGACCACGACGTCCGCCCGATCGTCCCCGGTGCAGCGCTCGCGGATGGCGCGCGTCATCGCCGGGGACCGGTACGGCGCGATCGCGAACGGCAGTGACGAGAAGACGTTGCGCAGGATCGCCAGCCCGCGCCGCCAGCCGCGGAGTGGCGCCCGCCGCCAGGGCACGAGCACGAGGTCGTCGCAGTACTCCAGCGCGCGCGCGCGCTGCTCGGCGGTCGTCGTCCCGTCGTCGAGCGCGACGTACGTCACCCGGTGATGGTCGCGCAGCCGCCGCAGCATCTCGTACGTACGGATGCGACCGCCCTTGTCGAGCGGGTGAAGCAGCTCGTTCTTGACCCAGAGGATGTGCATCGTAGGAAGCCCGATGTTCAAATAAGTCGCACGGACTCGGCGGGCTCGCCTTCGACCACCACGCGATGCCAGATCTCGAGGTTGACCAGCGACCAGAGCCGCTCGGCGTGATCCTCGCCCGCCTGATGCCGCTGGACGAGCGTGCGGATCGCCGCCGGATCGAACAGCCGACGTTCGAGCGCGCGTGGGGACAGCACCAGCTCGTCCACGATGGCACGATACGGGCCGCGCAGCCACGCCCCGACCGGCACGGGGAACCCCATCTTGCCGCGCGACAGGATCTCGGGCGGCAGCACGTCGCGCATCGCCTCGCGCAGGATGTACTTGGTCGTGCCGCCGCGGAGCTTGAGCCGCTCGGGCAGCCGCGCGGTCCACTCCACCAGGGGATGGTCGAGAAAGGGCACGCGGCTCTCGATCGACGCGGCCATGCTCATCTGGTCCTGCTTCATCAGCAGCTCGTGCAGGTACGTCTTCGTGTCGACGTACAGGAGCCGGTCGAGGAGCGACTTCGCATCGGAGCCGGCCATCAGCGCCATCGCCGTCGCGTACGGATCGTCGCTCGCGAGCCGCGCCCGCAGATCGGGCGCGAGCAGGCCGGCCTGCTGCTCGCGTGAGAACACCGCGAAGTTGTCGAGGTACAGCGCCTCGAGCGTCGCGGGGCGCGCGAGAAACGTCCGCAGCGCGCGCTGTCGCGTGCGCGACGCCGGCAGCGCCTCGAGCCCGGACCGCACCAGCGACCGGAGCGGCGCCGGCGTCGCCGACTGGTACGCGCCGCCGAGCCGCATGTTCAGGATCGTCTTCTTGTAGCGCGCGTAGCCGGCCAGCGTCTCGTCGCTCCCTTCGCCCGTGAGGACCACCTTCACGTGCTTCGCCGCGAGGCGCGACACGAAGTTGAGCGCCGCGCTCGACGGGTGCGCGATCGGCTCGTCCTCGTGCCAGACGAGCTTGGGCAGCGCGCCGAAGAACTCCTCCGGCGTGACCAACACCTCGTGATGATCGGTCCTGTACGCCTTGGCGACGATGCGCGCATAGGCGAGCTCGTTCGCCTCGCGCTCGGCGAACCCGACCGAGAACGTCTTGATCGGCTCGTCGACCAGTTGGCTCATCAGCGCCGTGATCGTCGCCGAATCGATGCCGCCCGAGAGGAACGCCCCGAGCGGCACGTCCGCCATCAGTCGCAGCCGAACCGCCTCGCGCAGTCGGTCGCGATACTCCTCCACGAGCTCGGCGTCCGGACGCTTCTGCTCCGCCTCCGCCTCGAAGCGCAGGTCCCAGTAGCGACGCGTGCGGATCTCACCGTTGCGCCAGACCAGGGTGTGGCCCGGCAGCAGCCGCTTGATCCCCGAGAGCAGCGTCCCCTCGCCGGAGGTCGCGTGGTTGGCGAGATAGTCGGGCAGCGCATCCTCGCGCAGCGAGGCGCGCACCAGGCCGCTCGCGAGGATCGCCTTCATCTCCGAGCCGAACACCAGCGTGCCGTCCGGCAGGAGCGCGTAGTACAGCGGCTTCACGCCGAACCGGTCGCGGGCGAGCGTGAGCGAGCGGTCGCGCTTGTCCCAGACCGCGTAGGCGAACATGCCGCGCAGCTCCTCAGGCGCGGCCTCGCCCCGCCGCTCGAACACGTGCAGGACCGTCTCGGTGTCGCAGTGGGTACGGTATCGCACCCCATCGCCCTGCAGCTGTGCCATCAGCGACGGGTGATTGAACACCTCGCCGTTGTACACCAGCACGAGCGCGTCGTCCGCGCTGGACATCGGCTGCTGCCCGTGCACGACGTCCACGATGCTCAGCCGGCGATGCCCGAGGGCGATCTTCGGCTCGATGAACGAGCCGAAGCCGTCCGGCCCGCGATGCGCGAGCGTGTCGCGCAGCCGGGTGAACGCCGCTTCGTCGATCGAGCGCGATGAGGAGTCGGGGATCGCGATCCCGCAGATGCCGCACATAGCCTTGGTTCTACTCCGAAGATCGGTCAGCGATCGGCCGCGCGACCCAGCCGCCGCCCTCGTGACATGCCGCGAACGCGTTGCCGGACGATACCTGTTGGCGCTCCAGGCCGCCCCCTTCGACGAACGACGCGCCGAGCAGGTAGAGCCGGTCGCGGCCGCCGTCGGCCTTGGTCGTGAGCACGGCGCACTCCGCGTCGCTCGTCACGTCGGCGAGTGCGATCGTCGCATCGCCGCCCCGGCGGACGACCTGATCCCGAAACTGCCCGCCGACGACGTCGATCACCTGGTGGCCGGCCGATGCGTCCCGCGAGCGGGCGTGGGCGGCACCGGGAACGAGCAGGGTGACCGCCGTCTGCCGGCCGGTGCCCGCCGATGCGTACGTCAGCCGGACCGCCTCGCGCCGCGCGCCGTACGCCTGGGAGCACCACGACGCACCCCGATCGAGGGCACCGTCGCCGAGCGCGACGATCGCGAGCAGCTCCGCGTCGTTCCGCGACGGATCGATGATGCGCACCGCCGACGGCCCGGCATCGCCCACGTGCAGATCGGGTGCGACGTGCCAGTGCAGCGCCCACTCGTGAGCCCCCAGCGCCGCGATCGCATCCAGCACGACGAAGTAGCGGCGGTGCAGGAACAGGATCGTCCGCTCGTGCACGGCCGGATCGGCGAGCCGCCGATAGCCGTCGTGCGCGCCGCGCCAGACGTCCGCCACCGACGACGTGCGCCACTCGTGCACGGTCGTGCGCGCGATGTGCCGCCAGTGGAACTGGCCGGCCGTCAGCGACGAGCTCGCGCCGTCCACGGTCGCCGTGTTGTGCGACGACGTCGCGCGGAACGCGTCGCGATCGACGCCGGTGTAGCTGAACGTGCCACTGTCGCTCAGCACCAGCCGGCCCCCCGTGGCCACTTCGAGCGCGAGGGCGTCGGCGTGCGCGTGGCCGCAGTTCAGCGAGCCATGCGGCCCGCCGTCGACGAGCGCCCACGTCGCCCCGGCGCCCCATCCGTCGCGCATCACGTAGAACCCGCCGGCGGGGAAGGCGCGCGAGCTACCTTCGGGCGGCGCCGGCCGCGTCGCCGCCAGGGCGGACGCCGCGCTCTCGCCGAGCAGCCAGAGACACTCCTCGACCGCGTCGCCGCCCACGCAGCGCATGTCGCTCCGGCCGAACAGCACCGCGCCGGTCGTCAGCGTGGGGCGCGCGTCGCGCGTCGCCAGCCCGTCGAGCCGGATGAGCCGGCCGCCGTCGTCGTCGCCGACGAGCGGCACCGTACCGTCGGGATGGGTCGCGTGCACGAGGAACTCGTCGAGCCGCTCGACGCGCTCGCGCACCGCGGGGTCGCGCGGCCAGGCGTTCCCCTCCGCGAGCAGCAGCGCGTGATGGAAGATGTCCGCCGTGTACCTGTGATAGTACAACGCCTGCTCGAAGTAGGTGCCGTCGGCGCGCACCTGCCGGAACAGCTGCTCGCGCAGGATTCGCCAGCCGGTCGCCCGCCAGCGCTCCGCGGCGTCGAACACCGGAAGCGCCGTCCCGAGATACAGCAGGCCGAGCGCCTCGCCGGTGAGGTGCGTGTTCGGGCTGTAATAGGTCGAGAGGAAGCGCTCCACGTGAACGGCATGCCGGCGGAGCGACTCGAGCGCCGTCAACAGCAGCTCGTCCGTCAGCTCCGGCGCGTCCACGAACAGCTGCAGCGCCCAGATCCACGCGATGGCGCGGTACGACACCTCCAGGCTGCTCGCCCAGTTCACCCCGAGCCGCGGCGGATTCGCGGCGATCCATCCCCGCAGCTGCGCCGCGAAGGCGTGCGCGTACCGGGAATCGCGCGAGTAGGCGTAGGCCTGGCCGAGCGTGACGAAGTGCTGATGGCGGTTGACCTCCCACAGCAGCTTGTAGTCGCCCACGATCGCGGGATCGAGATAGTCGATCCGGCTCCAGTGCCGCAGCGGCGCGCGGATGCCGCTCGAGGGATCGCGATGCCAGTCGATCGGCGTGCCGAACGCGACGCGCTCGTGGCCGAGCAGGTCGAAGACGCCGTCCACCGCGCGGTCGGCCCGGCATCTCGTGAGGTTCTCGCCGTCGGGCCGCACGCGACGCAGCAGCGAGATCGTCCTGCGCACGTCGCGCAGCCCGGGCACCACGCCCTCCGCGAGCCGCGTTCGCGCCGCGGCCGCGATGCGCCCACCGTCGTCGCGCAGCGCGCGGCTGACGCCGCGCGGCGTGGACGGCGGCCGGTCCACGCCGTTGCCGAGCGCCAGGCCGACGCGCTCGCGGAAGCTGCTCAGCGCCTGCGCGCCGCGCACCCGCAGCTCGGCAGGCAGCGTCGTGACCGTCCGACGCTGCTGCGCCGGATCGTCGGGCAGCCGTACGCCCCGTCTCATCGTGCGCGCGCTTCCTGGACGAGCGTCGCGACGTCGTCCGGCGGGTCGAGGGCCTCGCTCGAAGGTGACTCGGCGGAAGCGAGGGCGAGACCGCGGTAGAGCCGCGCCCATCGGTCGCTCACGGCGTTCCACGTGTACTGCTCCCGCACGTCGCGCAACCCTTCGCCGATCAGGCGCCGGGCGAGCGGCGCGTCGTCCAGCAGACGGAACGCGGCGCCGGCCAGCGCCTCGTGGTCTCCACAGTCCACCAGGAGGCCGTTGCGCTCGTGCTCGACCACGTACGGGATGCCGCCGGCGCGCGTCGTGACGACCGGCAACCCGCAGGCGAACGCCTCGATGATCGAGTTGGGCATGTTGTCGATGTCCGACGCGTTGAGGTACACGTCGGCCTCGTCGTACCACCGGCCCATCTCGGTCGGCCGCACCGCGCCGACGAACTCCACGTTGCGCAGCGCCAGCGCGCGCGCCGTCTCGTGCACGTGCGCACGCTCGGGTCCGTCGCCGATGACGATGAGCCGCGCCTCGGGAACGCGCGCCTGGATCAGCGCGAAGGCGCGCAGCACGCACGGCACGTTGTAGAGCGCCTGGAAGTTCCGGTTCGAGAGGAAGACCGGCCGCAGCGACGTGCGCTCGCGGAAGCGCACGGCCTCCGGATCGACGAAGTTCGAGATCGACTGCGCGGGGATCCCGAACCGCGCGAACACGTCGACGAGGTACCCCGACGGCGTGACGACGGCGTCGGCGCGACGCAGGGTGGGAATGGCGGTCCGCCGCCACCGGCGCAGGTGATCCTCCGCCTCGCCGCTGCGGTAGTTCAGCACGACGCGCTTGCCCAGCAGCTTGCCGATGAGGATCGCCGGGGTCGGCGCGAGGAGGAAGGACCAGTACGACGCGCTGAATACGTGCACGATGTCGTACGCGCCGAGCGAGCGGAACAGCGACGCGACGTACGCCACCGAGGTCGCGAGAGTCCTCACGTACTTCACCCGCTGCAGCAGCCGGAGCAGCGCGTTGGTGCGCGGGTCGTGCGGCAGGAAGCCGACCTCGAGCCCCGGCACGAGTCGCAGGCGCTCGAGCAGCCGCTGGGCCGCCACCGCCTGGCCGCCGAGGATGCTCAGCGACGGGGCCACCAGACAGACGCGGATCGGGCGCGACGGCGGCGCGGCGCGCGACGGCTCAGACATCGGACGACGTCGTGCTCCGCGCGGCATGCGCGCTCGCCTTGCGAGGCATGAAGAAGGCGCTCATCCCCGTCATCCAGCCCTCGACGTCGAGCGAAGACAGGAACGACGTGTCCACGAGCCGCGGAAGCAGGAGCGGATCGCTGCGCGTCGACGCGAGCCCCGGATCGCACGTCGTCGCCGTGGCGACTCCGGCCTCGCGCAGCCACGGGAGGAACTCCGACCGGTAGATGCCGCTCGGGTAGCAGAAGTGCCGCGGCGTGCCTTCCCGGATGCGCTCGATGCGCACGCGGTTGTCCGTGATCTCTCGCAGGAAGAGATCGTGGTCGTTCGGCGTGCGGTGCCGGTGCGTGTGCAGCTCGATCGCGATTCCGTCACGTGCCACCTCGGCCACCTCGTCCGGCGTCATCACGGTGAGGATCCGCTTGTCGCGGATCGCCTCGTAGTCGTCGCCCAGCAGGTTGGTGAGGCGCTCCGCCAGCGCGCTGCGATCGGGCAGCGTGAGCCGTTCCCGGTCCGCATAGGCGAAGATGTCACGATGCGCGCGCGCCCGCCCGGCGGCATCCGCGAGGTTCCAGTTCAGCCGCTCGCCGAACAGCGGCGTCACGTCGGGCTGCGGCATCCGCATGCGCGCACGCCACAGCACGTACGAGCAGAGCAGGCCGAAGATCGGCTTGTTGTAGTCGGAGTAGTACGTCGTGAGGTACACCGTCGCCGGGAAGCCGAACTGCTGGAGCAGCGGCAACGCCCGGGCGCGGAAGTCGTACATGCCGTCGTCGAACGTCAGGGCCACGCTTCGCGGCGGCAGCGTGCCCGCATACAGCCGCCGCACCGCCTCGTCCAGCGGCAGCACGTTGTAGCGACCGTCGCGCAGCATGCGCAGCCGCGACTCGAGCAGCGCCGGGCTCAACGAGTACGCGCCCGACCACTCGTGCTCGTCGTCGATCGAGATGCTGTGATAGCACAGGATGAGCAGCCGCCGCTGGCGCCACGCGCTGTCGCGCACGCTGCCCAGCAGCCCGAGGCGCGACGATGCGCCGAGCACGCGACGCTTCACCGCGACGGTGAGCGGCGGTGTGGGGCGAACGCCGTTGGTCGCCGGCGCGACCGGCTGTGCCACTGCCCCCGCTGGCGGCGTCGCCGTGCCCGTCGTCGGCTCGGGGGGCGTCATGCGTGCCACACGTCCCAGCGCCCACGCGCCCCGTTGGCCGTCGCGCGCACCGTCGCGACCTGCACGAGGATGCTCGACACCACCGCGCTGCGGAGCGCCCGGAAGGGCCGCGACCGGACCTGCAGCAGCGCGGCGAACAGCGCGAGCAGCGCCACTACCCACGCCAGTCCGATCTGTCGCGCGAGCGCCCACGTCATCCACGCGGCGCAGACGAGCAGCCAGTAGGGCGTCAGCAGCCGGAGGAGCTTGTGCGCGACGAACTGCGCCCAAACGGGATTGCCCAGCGGCGAGAGGGTGCGCGGAAGCCAGGCGCAGAGCTGGAGCACGCCGGTGAGCGTCCGCACCTTGCGTCGATACTCGTTGCCGTCGGTCGTCGCGCGCGTCTCGTACGCGCGCGCTTCGTCCACGAACGCCACGCGGTGTCCGCGCAGCACGAGCTGCATCGGCACGTACAGGTCGTCCAGGATGAGCCCCGCCGGCAGCGGCGTCCACAGCGCCCGCCGCATCGCGTAGATGGCGCCCGTCACGCCGATGGTCGAGTGCACGTCCGCCTCGCGACGGCGCAGCCAGCGCTCCAGCGACCAGTACATCCGCAGCGGGAGCGCCGGCGCCCGCGCGCCCTGCGCGAGCTCCAGTCGCCCGGACGCCGCGCCGATGCCGGGCCGCACCACCGACTGGGCGAGCAGCGCGATCGCGTTGGCGCCGAATCGCTGTCCGCTGTCCGCGAACACGAGGATGTCGCCGCGAGCGGCGCGTACGCCCGCATTGAGCGCCGCGGCCTTGCCTCCCGGCTCGTCCCCGCGCACGACCTGGACGCGCTCGGCATCGCGGCCGGTCCACGTCGAGATCGGGTCCGTAGCCCGGGCGTCGTACGCCACCACGATGTCGAGCAGCGACTCGGGGTACTCGCTGCGCAGCAGATCGTCCACGCGCTCCTGCACGGACGCGGCGTCGGCCCGCGTCGCCACGACGGCCGTGATGCGCGGCAGCGCGCCCGGCACGCGCGGCGTCCGCGCCTCGCCGCGCCGGGCGACGAGCGCGACGACCCCGATCACCAGCGGGTACAGTACCCACACGGCGACGACGCAGAGCAGCGAGGCGAGCGCCGCGAAGGTCAGCATGTCGCGTCGCCTGGAATTCCGGGTACGCCGTCGCCGAGCGTCACGCGACCTGCGTCGCCACGCCGAGGCGCGGCGCGCCTCCGGTCGGAGCCGCGTTCGCGCGGAACCACTCCCACGTCCGGCGCAGCCCTTCACGGAGCCCGATCTCCACCTCGTAGCCGAGCAGGCGGCGCGTGCGCTCCAGTCCCGCGAGCGAATCGCGCACGTCCCCCGGCCGCGGCGCGACCGTCTGGCACACGAGCGGACGTCCGGTTACCTCGCGGATGAGTGTCGCCAGCTGCTGCAGCGACGTGCGCTCGCCCGCGCCGACGTTCACCGGATACCCCGACACGATCTCCGCCGGCCGAGTGCCCGCGAGCAGGTTGGCCTGCACGACGTTCGAGATGAAGGTGAAATCGCGCGTCTGCTCTCCGTCGCCGAAGATCGTCGCGGGCTTGCCCTCGAGCGCCGCCGCCATGAACAGCGGGATCACCGCGGCGTACGCCGACGCGGGGCTCTGACGCGGTCCGAAGACGTTGAAATAACGGAGCGCGACCCCCTCGATCAGCCCCCCGCGCGCGTACGCCAGCACGTATTGCTCACTCGCCAGCTTCGACGCGGCGTACGGTGAGCGCGGCAGCGGCTCGAAGCTCTCGACCTTCGGCAGCTCGGGCGTGTCTCCGTACACGGAGCTCGAGCTCGAGTACACGATGCGCCGCGCACCGGCCTTCACCGCCGCCTGCAGCAGGTGCACCGTCGCGTTCACGTTCGCGTCGTGCGAGCCCCACGGATCCTTCAGCGACCGCGGTACGCTGGGCAGCGCGGCGAGGTGATAGATCACGTCGATCCCGTCCACCACCCGCGCCGCGATCCCGGGCTCGCAGAGATCCCCGATCTGAAAGTCGATCCGATCCGCCACGTGCCCGAGGTTCGCGCGATCCCCCGTGGACAGGTTGTCGACGACACGGACCTCGTGACCGAGCGCCAGCAGGCGATCGACGACGTGCGAGCCGATGAAGCCGGCGCCGCCCGTGACGAGGCAGCGTGAAGGGTGCGTGGACAAGAGTGCTCCGCTACGGTCTGGTGGGTACGATGAACGCGCCGGATGGCCTCACCACCCGGCATGCCGATCCCCAACCCGGGCCGATCGTTCGGGCTGGAATCGCCTGTCTGACGGCTTTCCTGGTTCCGCAACGCACATACCCCCTGCCGACCACCCGATCGTGCTCCGGGACGGTCGCCGCAGGAGAATGCAAGCGACAGCGGTTCAATGGGTTGCAGCAAAGCAACGAATGCGCCACGACGAGCGGGCGCGAGCGCGCCGTCCGCGCCGTGTCGCGCGCCCGCCACACCCTGTGTCGAGCCCCGGTCCAGGCGCTCCCCCGCAATCTACCCGGCCCGTTCGCGCAATGGACCCTCACGGCCCCATCAGGCTCCCGACCGTTCGCAGCAGTCCGAAGCTGTGCTGGATGAACCGTCGGGCCGCCGAGGTCCGCGCGTTCCGCATCCCGCCCGGCACGCGCACCCACTCCTCCGTGTCCAGCCAGGGACGCGACCGCCCATGCCCCTGCGAGCGGGGGCCGATCCCCAGACGCCACATCGCGCGCGAGAGCGACACGGAGCTCGCCAGCAGATCCCGACTCGGAAGCGCGCGCTCCGCGAAGAACCGCGTGAGGCCGCGCAGCAACCGCGACGGGAGACGCGGGGAGACCTCGGCGAGCACCGGTGCCGGCACGTCCACGCCGGCGAGATCGCGTGCCAGCCGTAAGGTCCAGTAGCAGCAGGTCGCCCCTCGCGCCGCCCGGGCCGTTCGCACCAGCGCCGCCCAGTCGATCGGACCGCGCGCGACGATCCGCTCCACGTCGCGGAGGGTGCGGAACGCGCCGAAGGTCATCTCGTGCGACCACGCGAAGTGCAGGGCGGCGTGCACCAGTTGATCCTCTGGGCTCGGCACCCATGCCGGCTGCCCGCCGATCGTCACGCGGCGGGCCCGCGCCCACAGATCGTCCGGCGCCAGTCGGAACGGCGCCTGGTGCGTGAACAGCGCGGTGTGCAGCTCGAGGCCGATCTGCATCCCATCCGCATCCTCGAGCGGCGTGAGATGCTGGTGGTCGGCGTAGCTGCGCTCCTCGGGCACGTCGCTCCGTCGCGCCCAGCCGTTCGCGAGCGCCAGCTGCCACGCGTCCGTCGCCTTCTCGGCGCGCACGAGCAGATCGATGTCGCCCATCGGGCGCTCCGTCGGTCTGTCGTACGCGGAGTGGGCCAGGCCGGCACCCTTGAGCAGCAGCGCGTCGATGCCGTGCGCTGCGTACAGCTCGAGCAGCTTCGCGAGCCGGTCGTGCAGCGAGGACATCTGGAACTCGGAGACCATCGCCAGGCGCTGCAGATTGGCGAGATCCTCGCGCCGCGCGCCGCGCACGGGTGTGCGCGCGATCTGCTCGTGCAACGCCACGATCGCGCGCTCCCGCGCCGCCAGCGACATCAGACGGTCCCACGCCAGCGGGCGGTCGAGCACGGTCCGCAGTGCCCGCTGACCCGGCGGCGCCGACGTCGTCAGCGCGATGAACGCCGACTCCGCCGGAAGCTGCGCCAGCAGCGTCTCGTCGCCGGGGAATCGATCGTCGCTCATGCCGACATCGAGTTGACGACCGCCGCCGCCGCCGACTGCCGCACGGCCGGCGCCAACGGCGACGCGTGCGCGAGACGCCCTTCCGCGAGCGCGCCGAGCCAGATCTCGAGCGAGATCAGTCGCCACAGCAGATGACTGTGGTCGCGGCGCGCGGCGCGGTGCTCGGCCACGAGGCGCGCCACCGCGCCGCGGTCGACGTAGGGCGCGATGCGCGCGGCCGGCTCCAACAGCGCGTCCAGCCGATAGCGCAGCTCGTCGCGGAACCATCGCGCGAGCGGCACGCCGAAGCCGTGCTTCGGATGCTCGAGCACCCGCGACGGCACGAGGCCGCGGATCGCCTGGCGCAGCACCCACTTGCCGACGCCGTCCCGCTGCTTGAGATGGCTCGGCAACGCGACCGCGAACTCCACGATATGGTGGTCGAGCAGCGGCACGCGCGCTTCGAGCGACACCGACATGCTCATCCGATCGACCTTCGTCAGGATGTCGCCCGGCAGGTAGGTGACGAGGTCCACCGACGACATCTGCGCGAGCAGGTCGCGCCCCGCGACCGGCGAAAAGGCCGCCGAGAGCAGGGCATCCATCGGCGGGATCGTGGTGGCGAGCGTCGGCGAGAGCACGCCCCCTTCGCGGACGTCGGCGGGGCTCGCGACCGTCGCGGCGTACCGGCCCTGCAGCGTCCGCGTCATGTCGAGCAGGCGGTTGCGTCCGCGCATCCCATGCGGCAGATGCGCCACGGCCCGCGCGAGCGCTCCGCGCATCGCCGCGGGAAGCTCGCGGCGCGACAGGAGCTCGGCGTAGCGCGTGTAGCCGCTGAACAGCTCGTCGCCGCCGTCACCCGAGAGCGCGACGGTGACGTGCTCGCGTGCCATCTGCGACACGAGGAACGTCGGCAGCGCCGACGAATCGCCGAATGGCTCGTCGAAGCCGGTGATCACCGAATCCACGAGGCTGTCGGCGTCGGGGCGCACGATGAGCTCCGTGTGATCCGTCCCGATCTCGCGCGCGACCTCGGCGGCATGCGGCGCCTCGTTGTGCGACGTCTCCTCGAACCCGATCGAGAACGTCTTCACTCGCCCGGGCACGAGCTGCGCCATCTGGGCCACGACCGTCGACGAGTCGATCCCGCCCGAGAGGAACGCCCCGAGCGGCACGTCCGACTCGAGGTGCAGTGCCACCGACTCCCGCAGCAGACCGCGCAGGGTCTCGACCGCCTCGCCGTCGCTGATCGCGCTCCGCTCGGGGCGCAGGGCAGACCAGTAGGCGTCGGTGCGAGCGGGGCGGCCCGGCTCCCAAATCAGCCGGTGACCGGGCGGCAGCTTGCGCACGCCCTCGAAGATGCAGTGCGTCTCCGGCACGTAGCCGAACGTCAGGTACTGCGCCACCGCGTCGGCGCGAATGCGCGGCGCGAAGTCCGGCATCGCCAGCAGCGACCGGAGCTCGGACGCGAAGGCGAGCCCGCCGTCGTACTCCCAGTAGTAGAGCGGCTTGATGCCGACACGGTCGCGCGCGATGAGAAGCCGGCGGCGGCGCGTGTCCCAGAGCGCGAAGGCGAACATGCCGCGCAGCGCGTCCACCACGGCGTCGCCGAGATCCTCGTACAGATGCACGATGACCTCGGTGTCGCTGGCGGTCGCGATGGCATGACCGCGCGCGACGAGCTCGCGCCGAAGCTGGCGATGGTTGTAGATCTCGCCGTTGAACACGAGCTGGATCGTCCCGTCCTCGTTGCCCATCGGCTGCTGGCCCATCGCCGGATCCATCACGCTGAGCCGTCGCATCCCGAGCGCGACGTCGGAGGCGACGTAGCGTCCCTCCTCGTTCGGCCCGCGGTGCACGATCGCCGCGCACATCGCGCGCAGCGACGCCTGCCGCGCCGCATCCGCGCCTCTCCCCCCCGCGAAGCCGACGATCCCGCACATGGCGCGCTACCTCGCGGCCGGCGCGGGGCCGCCGTGCACGAGCGGGAACGCCTGGGTGCGGCGTGACGCGGTGGCGACGGCCACTTCGCGCTTCATCAGCTCCGCCACGCTCCACATCGTGACGACGTGGAGGATGAGAAACGAGACGTGCGCCATCGAGCCGAAGATCCCCGCGACGAAGAACCCGACCGCGCCCAGCTCCATGGCGTAGACCACCTGCGCCGTGTGCGGTCGAAGCTTCTTGAGCTTGCGACGCGTCGCATCCACCGCGACGAGCGCCGCGAGATACGACGATGCGAAGAGGAGGAGGCCGACCAACCCGGTTTCCGCCGCGACGTTGAGGTAGGTGCTGTGAGTGTCGCGCCGCCCCCAGGCGGTCGGATTGAACTGGGCACGTCGCGCCGTGAGCTGATGCGTGCTCGGATACGCGCCGAGCCCGACTCCGATCACCGGATTCTCCCGGATGATGAGCCGCGCCACCTTCCAGATCTCGTACCGCTGCGCCGCCGATCCCTCCTCGTCCGCGGCCGCCACGTCCCCGGTCTGCTGGACCTTCCGCAGCGCGAACACGCGGTCGAGCACGTTCTCCGGCGCGATGGCGATCAGCGCGGCGCCGGCGAGCAGCGTGATCCCGATCGCGCGTCCGCGCTTGCGCTGGCCCCACAGCGCGAACAGGAGGAACACGGCGAAGCCGAGGAACGCGCCGCGCGACTTGGTCAGCAGGATGAGCAACGGCACGAGCACCATGCCGATCCGCGTCGCGCGACGAACCAGTCCCTTGCTCTCGATCGCGTTCAACCCGAAGGCCATCGAGAGCTGGAGGACGCAATACGCCGCCAGGTCGTTCGGGTTGGCGAAGATGTAGTTCCAGAGCGCTCGCCCGGCCAGCTTCTCGCCGTAGACGTAGTAGTTCATCAGCGCGCCACGCACGGGGAAGAGCGCGAAGCACGCCAGCCAGAAGACGAGGAAGAAGCGCACCTGTTGCCGCGTTCGCAGGGCATTGGCCGCCACGAGCGCGATCAGCCAGAGCTTCACCATCTCGTTCAGCTTGACGTAGACGACCGCCGGGTACTCGCTGACCGCGTACCCGACCATCCCCCACAGCAGGAACACCCCGAGCCCCTTGAGCACTCCGGGTACGCGGACCGGCTCCTTCATGATCAGGAGCCCGATCAGCGCGAACACGATGGAGACGTCGCCGATCGGGAACTTGTAGGTCGTGATCGCGAAGATGTATCCCAGGAAGCCGACGTAGGTCAGCGTCCACTGCACGCCATGCCACGGCCAGCGCGCCGTCGCGATCTCGGCGGGCAGCGTGTCGGCGCTCGCAGGTCCATTCGGCGCGGGTGCGGACGGTATCCCCGGCGCGACGGGCCGGGGCAGGTGCGCGGGCCACAAGCCACCGCCGGCGAGCCCGGCACCCACGGGATGGTTGGGCGTCGTCATGCGACGGCGCGTCCAGCGAGCCGCGTATAGAGCGCCTCGACCTGCCTGATCACGGCGTCGGCGCTGTAGCCGGTGCGCGCCGCGGCACACGCGGCATTCCCCAGCTTCGCGCGCAGCGCCGGCTCCTGATGGAGTCGCAGGATCGCGTCGGCGAGCCGCGACGAGGCGCTCGGCGGGACGAGCAGGCCGGTCGTGCCCTGATGCACGGCATCGGGCGTTCCTCCCACGTCCGTCGCCACGACGGGCCGCGCGGCCGCCATCGCCTCGAGCACCGAGTTCGGAAACGCCTCGCTGGTCGAACAGAGCACCGACACGTCGAACAGCCAGTGGAGGTTCGGGGGCTGCGTTCGCTCCCCGGCGAGGTGCACGATGTCGCGGATGCCGAGGGTCGTCGCCAGCGATTCGATCGCGGCGCGCTCGGGCCCGTCGCCGACGAGCACGCAGTGCAGGCCGGGGATCTGGTCGCGCAGCAGCGCGATCGCGCGCAACAGCGTGGCGTGGTCCTTCACCGGCGACAGGCGCGCGACGATGCCGACCACGAACGCACACTCCGGGACGCCCATCTCGTCCAGCTGTCGGCGGCGCTCCGCGACCGGCATGGGCTCGAACGCCGTCTCGTCCAGAAAGTTGGGGATCGTCACGATCCGCGCGGCATTGACGCCGCCCTCGGCCTCCACGAGCCGGGAGACGCTCGGGCTGTTCCCGACCACGCGATCGGCAAACCGGTAGGCGATGCGGTTCGCCCGCAGGATGCGCCCCTGCAGGTGCGGCGAGTACCAGGAGCGCCGGCTCGCGATCACGCCGCGCACCCCGGCGATCCGCGCACACAGCGTCCCGTACACGCTGGTGTACGCATCATGACTGTGCACGATATCCGTGCGCTCGCTCCGGAAGAGCCGGATGAGACGGACGGCCTGCCGCAGGGCCTGCCGCCCGAGGAGACTCGTCATCGGAAAGGTGTGCACGGGAATCCCGGCTTCCTTGTATCGCGCCATCAGAGGTCCGTTGTCCCGAATGCACACTACCGAGACCGAGAAACGTCGACGGTCCAGGCGCTCAGCCGTGCGAAGTGCGTTCAGCTCGGTCCCGCCCAACTGCATGTTGTCGATGCAATACACGACCCGGATCGGTCCTTCCGGCGATCGTACGGTCAAGCGGGCCTCACGGACGCGACGTTGTTTCGAGATGGACGACTGACACAAGGAGACGCACCGGCAGACTGAGCCACCGGCGCGAGGGAGCGTTGCCGGCAGTTACGCAACTCCGGCGCCGCGATCGTCGCGCGTTCGTGCCCATCCTTATTCTAGTATCCGGCGCGGCATCGCCGAGTGTCGCGGCCGCCCCGCCGCGTGCCGCCGACTGGCGATGGGCCATGCATGAACGAAGGGCGGGCGGGGTCCAACGAGGTCCTGAGGTCGCGACGTCGAGCTCGCTTGCGCGTCTTCTGCGTAGCGGATCCCCCCCGTGGCGGCCGGTGGCTTCCCCATGACCCTCCAGCGCACTCGACGCGGCCACGCAACGACGTGTGGCGCTGGTGGCACAAATGAGGCAGGAGCATGGCTGCCCCCGACGTTTGCATTATCGAGGTAAACTGTTGCAGCGGAACAGGTTGGCACCAACGGCCGCATCGCGCTTCTTCTTGCTTCGGGGTGTGCAGCCTCTCTGCCGGCCACCATGTACGGCGTGAATCCCTCCGAGCGCTCTATTTTCGTTGATGAATCTCGACTCCGAATCATGCGAGCTCAGTGTCATCGTGGGCAGTCTGGACGCCGTGGGCAGCCTTCGGGAGTGCCTCTCGGCCCTCCTCGCCACCTGTGACGGGATCGATGCGGAGATTCTCGTCGTCGATGCCTCGGACGACGGCTCTGCCGGGGTCGCGCGGGCGTTTCCCACGGTCCGCTTCATCTCGCTCCCGCCCGGCACGCTCGTCCCCGCTCTCTGGGGCGCGGGACTCCGCCAGGCCCGGGGTCGCGTCGTGGCGTTCACGATCGGACAGTGCCTCGTCGACGCGGGGTGGGCTCGAGCGCTGCTCGAGGGAATCCGCGGCGGCGCCGGGGGGGTCGGAGGCCGACTCGGTGTGCGGCGAGGCACGGGCATGACGGGACGAGCCACCTTCTACCTGCGATATTCCGCCTGGCTCGGCGTCCCGGACGGCGCCGCGCACGAAATTGCCGGCGAT
>DASTSX010000460.1:0-7371 GCA_035760455.1 Gemmatimonadaceae bacterium
AACTTTCGCGCCGCGGTGAGCAGCCCGACGTTCCCCTCGCCGATCAGGTCGATGAGTGGAAGTCCACGGTTCTGATACTTCTTGGCCACCGAGATGACGAAGCGCAGGTTGCGCTTCACCAGCTCCTGGAGCGAATCCTGATCGCCGGCGCGAATCTTCTTCGCCAGCTCGATCTCCTCCGTGCCCTTGAGCAGCGGATAGGTGGAGACCTCGTAGAGGTACTGGTCCAGGATGTCGCGCTCGGGCTCGTTGGGAGCGATCCCAGCGGGTGCCGCGCGGCGGCGTCGTGGCTTCTTAACTTCGGTCATGATGGCCTCGTACTTGTCCTACGCGTGAGAGTAGGCATCTATGAGCAGCGACTGCCGAGACACGCGACGGCGGATCGATCGGAAACCGGGTCGAGCGACGGCGTCGCACTGCTGCAGGTGAATGCGGTGCGCCGCGACGAATGCGACGTGCACGTGCACGAACGACTGACGCCAGATGTGTATCGGTCGGGGTGGTCATCCCGCCGCGTGCAAAATACCGGCCGAAGGACGTTGCGCTAGCCCCGTTTTCTTGACACGTGATATACCCTCGGCTATTCTTCGCGGTTCCTGATGGGAACGTTCGTTTGGTGTTTCCAGAGGGGTCCCGGGGGCGTAGCTCAGTTGGGAGAGCGCTTGAATGGCATTCAAGAGGTCAGGGGTTCGATTCCCCTCGCCTCCACTGGGCCGGCGCAGTAAGCGAACGTTTGCCGTCGTCGATTCGGTCTGTCGAGCCCGTTGATGGACGGGAACCGCGAGCCGGGTCGACCGACGAGACGTGCGGGAATAGCTCAGTTGGTAGAGCACAACCTTGCCAAGGTTGGGGTCGCGGGTTCGAGTCCCGTTTCCCGCTCTGTCGCGACACCGCTCGCGACACGAGGGCGAAGATCGGTGCAGCAAAAGCGCGGCGGAGCTCGTGGCCGTACGCAACGAGGGCGGTTAGCTCAGTTGGTTAGAGCGCCACGTTGACATCGTGGAGGTCACAAGTTCGAGTCTTGTACCGCCCATACCGTTGCCCCCGGCGCGAACGCCGGGGGTTTTGTTTTCAGCGCTGCGCGACGCCGCTCGCACGCGCACCGCGAGTGCGGTCGGGTTGACCGGGTCCCGCGCGCGGTCTAGTTTCCATGTCTGCACCCGATCGCCTGCGAGCGACGCGTGGTGACGTGAGCGCCCGTAGCTCAACTGGATAGAGCATCTGACTACGGATCAGAAGGTTTGGGGTTCGAATCCCTACGGGCGCATCGGCAAGACGAGTACCGGCTGTTCGGCGGGGCGTAGCGTAGCCCGGTAGCGCGCCTGCTTCGGGAGCAGGAGGTCGCTGGTTCAAATCCAGTCGCCCCGACCATAAAAACAAGACCTCTCGTGCACCGGGGCGTTCCCCTTCGCGCGAGAGGTCTTGTGCGTTCGCCACTGCCAGGCTCGTCTTCGCCGACGACGTGCGCGAAACCGCGATCCTTCTACGGTGACGCCGGCACCGGCGTGCCGCGCCGTACGTCGCTCCCCGTCGCCGGCGGGGGCACGATCGGCTCCGGCCCGACGAACCAGTCGGTGATGTGGGCCGCCTCCGCGACGTCGAGGCCCGCCTCGCGGATCCTGTGCGCATCGGGAGAGCGACCCTGCTGCTCGAGCGCCTGAGCGAGCACGAGCGCGGTCGACGTGTACAGCGCCGGGATTCCCGCCGACGGGCGATCGACCCATTCGCCGCGCCGCACGATCGCCGCGGGCGCCCCGTACTGCCGCCAGAGCGCGAGCGTGCGCGGCGCGTCAATGAAGCCGAGCCCCTGCACCGCGACGGTGTCGCGCCCCGCGGCGAGGGGGCTCGGAGCGATCTTCGTGACGAGGCCCTGCACGAGTGCATGGCGCTCGAGCCCGAGCGACTGCGCGTAGCCCGCGGTCGTGCGCGAGATGTAGAAGGGACGGGCGCCGAGGTTGTCCTTGAGCATCTGGAGCACGAGGATGTCCGAGCGCAGCGGCACCCCGAACTCGAGCCGTCGCGGGTCGACGACCGCTCGGATCTCCCCCTGTTGGAAGAGCTGCGGCTCGCGCACGTCGAGATAGTCGGGAATCGCGTTCAACTGCGCCGTCGTCAGGCTCATGATCGGACGGGTCGGCACCGGCCAGCGGCGTCCTCGGTACACGGCGGGTCCGCCGGCCTCGTCGTAGCGCTCGATCGGCCGACGGAGCAGCCCTCGCGCGTACCAGTCGGTGTTGAGCAGCGATGTGACGGCGACGGTGACGTCGCGTCGCACGCCCTCCACTTCCTGTGCGTACCACAGTGGGAAGGTGTCGTTGTCGCCCCCGGTGATCAGCACGCCGTAGGGCTCCACCGAGTTCAGCACGTCGCGCGCCCACTCGCGCGTCGCCCACTCACCGGCGCGCGAGGCGGCGCGCCAGTTCCCCACGAGCGGCAGCGCCCCGAGGAGCAGGATGGGAGCGGTCCAGGACCACCGCGCGCCCTGCCCCATGCGCTCAGCCGCGAGACGCCAGAGCGCGACGAGCCCGAGCGCGGCCCACACGCTCCACGCCGAATAGCTCCACAGGTAGAAGTAGTCGCGGTCGCGCACCTCGCGCTCGACCCCCGCGAGCTCGGGAGCCTGCGACGCGCCGTACTTGAAGTTCATGTAGTAGACGAGCGCGAAGGTGACCGTGAACACGAGCGGCCCGAAGAACCAGAACGACGCACGATCGCGACGCCAGTGCACGACGCCGCCCGCGACGCCGAGGCCGAGGAACATGAACGCGAGCATCGACTGCAGCGGACGCTGCGTCCCGTAGGGATCACGCAGCCACTGCCACTTGAAGTACAGCCACCACATGCCGAGCTGCGCGGAGAAGGGCGCTTGCCGCTCGGCGAGGTTGGGCTTGCCGTACTGCTCGCGATTGATGTTCGCCATCAGCCGGCGAACCGTCGTGTCCGAGAACGTGCACGCGACGCCGATGCGGTCGGTGCAGCCGGTCGGCTCCCCCTCGTTCAACGCGGGATGATGTGCCGCGCGGATCGGCTCGAAGGCGAACGGGGTGAGTCCGAGCACGAGCGCGAGCGCCCCGCTCGCGATGAGCCGCCACCGGAGGATCGTCCGCGGCCGGCGCACGATGACCGCCGTCGCCACCGCGGGCGCGACGAGAAATCCGGCCGGATGATTGGTGTAGCCCAACCCGATCAGATACGCGACGAGCACGAGGATGCGGTCCGCGCGCCGCCCGTCGGGATCGTCGCACCAGAGCACGGTCAGCCACGAGACGACGGCGAAGAACGCGAGCGAGACGGTGTACACCTTCTCGTTCACGACGCTCTGGTTCCACACCGTGAACGCCGTGGCGCTGAGCACGGCCGCGAGACCGGCACCGACGACGCGCACCCACCGGAGCGCGAGCCACTGCGCGAGCACGCGCTCGGCGACGAGGAACCAGATCCCTGCGGACAGCGCGCTGCACACCGCCGCCAGCAGGTTCACCCGGTAGGCCACGCCGCCGAACGGCAGCAGCGACGCGACGCGTCCGAGCAGCACGAAGAGTGGATTTCCCGGCGGGTGCGGGATCCCGAGCGTGTACGCCGCCGTGATGTACTCGCTCGCGTCCCACATCGCCGTCGTCGGCGCGAGCGTGACGACGTACAGGCCGAGGACGGCGAGCGCCGTGAGCGCGGCCGCCCGGTAGGACGGGCGCAGGTCGTGGCCCGATGCGGCGGTCGCCATGCTACTCGACGAGGAAGGAGAGAGGCACGACGACCAGGTAGCCGAGGACGAGGGCGAGCGGGGCGAGCACGGTGCCACCCCTCACGAGGTCGGCATAGCCGATCATGATGACGACCGCCGCGGCGGCGCGCAGCACGAGGGCGCGCGAGCTGCTCACGCGAGGAGAGCGAGGCACGGAATTGCGATGAACGAGTGATGGGTACCGGAGTACCCGACGCCAATCAGTTGGCGGTACGGCTCAGAGTGAGCAGCGAGTAGAGCCGACCGCTCTCGTCCCGCGCCGATCGCTCGGCGCGCGGATCGGGGACCCATCGCGTTCCATCGACGACGAACGCATACCGATGGGCGCCGTCGCGAAGCGCGAGCGTCACCGACCAGCGTGGCGAACGCCCGTCGCGAACGAGCGGGGTGGCCTCGGCGTCCCACCGATTGAAGTCCCCAGCGACGGCCACACGCCGCGCATCAGGAGCGTCGAGGATCAATCGGACGAGTCGGAGGGTGTCGTGCAGCGTGGAGACGACCGAGTCGCCGATCACGACGGCCGACAGCGCTCCCGCATCGCGCCGTGCCTGTGGGACGACCGCGGACAACGTGGTGATGCCGCCGATTCCCGCGGCGAGCGACAGAGCGACGATCGAGTGCCGCGAGATGCGCGACCACGCGTCGCCACGACGTCGACCGGGATGGCCGTCGGCGGCGGCCTCGCGCACGCGCGCCATCACTCTCCGCCGGGCACTCTCGTCCACGGCGAGCGGCACGTCCGCGCGCAACGCGCGCGCGACGCGGCGCTCGAACCAGTCAGACACTGGGCACCTCCTGCAGCAGGGCACGCAGCCGCGCGAACGCGCGCTGCACCCGCATCTTGAGCGCCGATTCTCCAGCGCCGGTGACTCTCGCCATCTCCTCGTAGGTCAGGTCGTCCGCGTACTTGAGCACGATCGCCTCCCGCTGCTGGGCCGGCAGTCGCCCGAGCACGTGCTCGAGCTCGGGCCAACGGCCGTCGTCCGACTCCATGGCGACGATGAAGTCGAGCCGCTGTGGATCGACATCCGCGAACAGCGCATCACGCCGCTTGGTGCGCGCGAGCACGGTACGGCACTGGTTGACGAGGATCCGTGTCAACCAGGCCGAGAAGCGCTCGCGGTCCTCGTAGTCGCTCAGTGCCTTGAAGGCGCGCAGAAACGCGTCCTGGATCGCCTCTTCCGCATCCTCCCGATTGCCGAGGATGCGAAACGCGATGCGCGCGCAGCGCGCGTAGTGGAGATCGACGAGACGCGAGAACGCCTCGACGTCCCCCTCGAGCACCCGCTGGATGATGACGCGATCACTCATGGCTGACCCCAACAACCAGCACAGTCGTTCGAATCGTCACACCCGCTCCCGAGGCCCGGTCGGAGGGACTCACCCTTCGGTGAGCCGGGACACGAACCGCCGGTCCAGCCGGCGCTTCAGCCAGGCGGCCAGGCGCGAGTGACTGCTGACGGGCCCCCACCGCACGATGGCCCGTCCGTCCCCCGTATCGAGCAGGCAGACGGGGCGCGCGTGTGGTCGCGGCAGCCGGCGGCGAGGAGCGCCGAGGTGCGATCGAATGGCATGCTCGAGCAGCTCGCCGTGCCGACGAGGATCGCGGGCGCCCTCCGATGGCGCGGCGCAATCGCCGGCCGCCCAGATCGGCACGCCCGAGATCGACCTGAGGTCATCGTCCACGAGCAACCGCCCGCGATCGTCGTGCGGCAGGCCGCTCTCGGCGATCAGCCGAGGCGGTGCCCCGCCACTCGCCCACACCACGAGGTCGCTCGGCAAGCCACCACCCGAGGCGAGCAGCACGCCATCCTCGTGTACTTCCATCGCGCGGGCGCCGAAGGCGAAGCAGACGCCCGCGCGCTCGAGGGCCTGCTGCGCCGGGAGGCGGCAGGGCGCGAGATCGGCCAGCAGATGAGGGGCCGCGTCGACGATCGTGATGATTCCGCCGCCCTTTCGTCCGCGCAACAGGTGCAGGAGAACGAAGGCGCACTCCACACCGGTACTGCCCCCGCCCACGATGGTGCAGCGGATCGGCGATGGACCATCGGCGAGTCGCTGCTCGATCGCCTCCCTGATCTCGGCAAGCGCCGACGCCGGCCGAAGCGGGATCGCGTGCTCGGTCACGCCAGGAAGCTCGCTGTCGAGCGGTGGGCCGACCTCGTCGATCGAGCAGAGGTCGAAGCCGATGCGCTCGGAGCCCGCATGCACGAAGTGGGCACCGGGCGCGAAGCGATCCGCGCGTGCACGCACGACGCGCGCGCCCGCGCGCTCGGCGAGCGCGTGCACGTCGATGCGCGCGTCCGACTCCGCGTAGCCACCGCGGAGGATGCCCGCGGTCATCGCGGGATCGTACTGCACGCCGTCGGTCGTCACGAGGACGATCTCGAGTCCGCGGACGAGCGGCCGGGACAGCGCGCGTAGCAACTGCAAGTGCGCCCGACCTGCCCCGATGAGCACGAGGCGGCGGAGCCGCACTTCCGTGGCGTCCGTCGTCAGCGGACGTGCCCCGCGTGGGCCGCGGCCGCGCCTTCGCGCAGCCAGGCGTCGAACCCGCCCTCGACGTTGGACACGTCGCGAATGCCCGAAGCGCGCAGCAGGCTCGCGGCCGTCGCGCTCCGCGCGCCACTCTGACAATACGTGACGATCGGCTGCCGACCACGCAGCTCGGTCAACTTCGACCCGAGCGTCGCGAGGGGCACGTGGGTGGCGCCGGGTACGTGGCCCTCGTTCCACTCCGCCTCGGTGCGCACGTCGAGCACCGTCGCGCCTTCGGCGCGGCTCTCCAGATCGGACGGCGGGACCGAGCCTATGCTCGCGATCGCACGTGGCGCGAACGCCTCGAGCTCGCGTGCGGGCAGCACGCCGAGCACGTGGTCGTAGCCGATGAGGGCCAGGTCGCGCACGACCGCGTCGGCCTCGTGCAGCGCGTCGGGGCTCATGAGGAGCACGATCTCGCGATCCGGATCCAGCACCGATCCCGCCCACGTGAGGAAGGACCGACCGAGCGAGATCCCGATCGACCCGTCGAGATGCCGCGCCAGAAACTCGAACGGCGGCCGCAGGTCGACGACCGGCCCGCCGTCGCGCACGTGCGCGCGGAGCGCGTCCGGATCCAGGTGTACCCGCGCTGGCATCGCCGGCGCACCCCGTGCGTTGAGCTGCTTCATGCGCGCGAAGTACGCCGGCGGCTCCGGCTGATCCGCGAGCACGAGGCGCGCGAACTCGAGCTCGTCGCGCACCTGGAACGCCCAGTTCGTGCGGAGCTCGTAGCCGAGCGTGCTCTGGGGAATGGCGCCGAGCGCCTTGCCACACGCCGAGCCGGCGCCGTGTCCGGGCCAGACCTGCAGGTAGTCGGGCAGCTCGCGCAGCGCCTGGAGCGACCGATGGAGCTCGACGGCCGAGCGCTGCATGGAGCCCTCGACGCCGACGGCGCGCTCGAGCAGGTCGGGGCGTCCCACATCGCCCGCAAAGAGGAAATCGCCGCTCACGATCCCCACGGCGAGCCCGCTCGTGGCCCCGTCAGTGACGATGAACGCGAGATGCTCCGGCGTGTGGCCGGGCACGTGCCGCACGGTGAGGCGTACGCGACCGAGCGAGATCGAGTCCCCCTGGCGAAGGGGCCGCGC
>DASTSX010000461.1:0-2478 GCA_035760455.1 Gemmatimonadaceae bacterium
TCTCCTCGCCGGGCACGGTCGAGCGCGGGACGGGCATCTCGGTCACCGGCACGATCGGCGCGCCGGTCTCGCGGTCGAGGACGAACAACTGGCCCGTCTTCGTCGCCTGCAGCACCGCGTCGCGGCGGCGGCCGCCGTACGCCACGGTCACGAGCGCGGGCGGCGACGCGTTGTCGTAGTCCCACACGTCGTGGTGCACGGTCTGGAACGACCACACGAGCTTTCCCGTGGACGCGCGCAGGGCGGTGATCGAGTTGGCGTAGCGGTTGTCGCCGAGCCGCTCGCCGCCGTAGTAGTCGGGCGCGGCACTGCCCGTGGGAACGAACACGAGGTCGCGCGCGGGGTCGGCGGCGAGCACGGACCACGCGTTCGCGGCGCCGGTGCGGTGCGCGTTCGGCCCGCGCCACGTCGCGTACGCGGGATCGGCCGGATCCTGCGGCACGGGGTGCCAGGTCCAGCGGAGCGCACCGGTGCGCACGTCGAACGCGCGCACCTCGCCGCTCGCGCCGTCGATCTGCTGGTTGTCCGCCACCGCCGAACCGACGACGATGACGCCGTTCACGACGACGGGCGGCGACGTCTCCTCGTACTCCGACGTCTCGAAGGGCCGGTTGCGCAGCCCGACGCGCAGATCGACCGTGCCGCGCACGCCGAAGTCCTCGCCCAGCCGCCCGGTCGCGGCGTCGATCGAGAGGAGCCGAGCGTCCACCGTCGCGGCGACGATGCGCCGCCGGCACGGCTGCCCCACCGCACGCGACGGATCGAGCCACGTCGAGACGCCGCGGCTCGTATGGTCGCCAAACCCGATCGTCCGATCGATCCGCGCGTCGTGCACCCACCGCTCGCGCCCGGTCTCCGGATCGAGCGCGATGACGCGCCCGAGCGGAGTGATGAGGTACATCGTCCCGTCGACGACGATCGGCGTCGCCTCGAGCGAGCGGCGGCCCCTGGTCTGCACCTGGGGCGGGAGCTCCCCGGTGTGATACGTCCACGCCACCTGCAGGCGCGCGACGTTGCTCGTGTCGATCTGCGTCAGCCCCGAGTGTCGCGAGCCGAAGACGTCCTTGCCGTACGCGGTCCATTCACCGTCCGCCACCGGCGCGGGTGCGGGCGAGCCGAGCGGATCGTGTGGAGCGCACGCGAGGACCAGCGAGAGAAATGCGAGTGAGGCGAGGCGCATCGTGCGGGTGCGAGGTGGGATGCGGATCAAGGTATCGCCCCTGCGCAGTCGCTCGCCATGCAATCGCTCGTCGGACACTCGCAGACCTGGAAGTGACGAACGACGCGGACCCGGATGACTCGGATTATCCGGAAGCGGCCGGATCTACCCCTCTCCGGGTCGAAATATTCGGACGGGCGACGCTCCTCTCCGTCCGCGGCCCCAAAGTTCTTCGTTGGACGCGGAGCACGGATCTCTCCGCCGAGACGAACGAATCCGGGTCATCCCGGGTCATCCGGGCAATCCGGGTCCCCGTCGTTGGGGCGCCACTCGAAGCGTCCTGTCCGGTAAAGCAGATCCGGCCCTTCCCGTCAGATCGCCGTTCAGATCCGCGTTCCGTCGTTCGAGACGCCACGGGAAACGGCCGGAGTCGCCGCTACACCTCGGCCAGCCTCGCCCCCACGCCGGCGATCCGCCGCACCGCGTCGCGGAGCTCGTTCACCCGGGCGGCCCGCGTGCGCAGCAGCGTCGCGGCTTGCTCCGCGCACCCGGATGCGCGCTGCGCGCCGGCGTCGAGCCCGACGATCCCTTCCGACAGCGTGCCGATGCGCGTCGACTGTGCGCGCGAGACCTCGGCCGTCTCCGCGACGATGCCCGTGACGCGGGCGATGCTCGTCGAGATGGCGCCGAGGGCATCGGTGGCCTGGATCGCCACGGCGCCGACGTCTCCCACCTCCTGCTCGTTGGTGAGCAGCAGCTGCGCGACCTCGCCCATGTGGGCGCGCACGTCGCCGACGGTGCTCTGGATCTCGCGGGCCGCGCGCTCGCTCTCGCCGGCGAGCTTGCGCACCTCCTCCGCCACCACGGCGAACCCCTTCCCCTGCTCGCCGGCGCGTGCCGCTTCGATCGCCGCGTTGAGCGCGAGGAGGTTGGTCTGCCGCGCAAGGCGCGTGATCCGATCGACGAACCCGCCGATGCGCTCCGACACCTCGTCGAGCGTGCGCACGCGCTCGGCGCTCGCGCGCACCCGGTCGCCGACGCTCACAAGCGTGTGCGACGCGCGGTCGATCGCGTCGCGGCTCGACGCGGCGGCCGTCGTGAGCTGCCCGATCGCCTGCTCCATCGCGTGCGCGCGCTCGTGCAGCCGCTCGGCCGCCTCGCGCGCGTCGCGCACGTGGCGCGTGCCGTCGTGCGTGAAGCTCCGCTGCCGCTCGAGCTCGACCTCCAGATCCTCCAGCGTCGTCGAGAAGGTGCGCCCGATCTCATCGAGCTCCGACACCGCGCCACCGAGCGTCTGCGAGATCGCCACCGCCTCCTCC
>DASTSX010000462.1:0-10744 GCA_035760455.1 Gemmatimonadaceae bacterium
ATCGCGAATGCCTGTCCTCGTCCCCGTCTCATTTCTCCGTCCGCGTGAGGTGTCGGGCGGTACGAAGGGCAAGAGACGTGCGGGAGGCAGCGGCCAGGGTCGGTTCGGCGACCCCGCACGGCGCGCTCCGCCGCGACGGGCTTCGTGCTAGCTTACCTCTCGCGCCTCCCTCCTACCCGCTCCCCGCGCGACGCCGTGCTGACAGGGACGAACCTCGTCTACACGAAGAAGTACAATCTCCGGATCGTCCACGAGGTGATCCGGGTGCACGGGCCGCTCTCGCGGGCCGACATCGCGCGTCATACCGAGCTGAGCGTCCAGACCGTCTCCAACCTCGTGAAGGAGCTGCTCGAGCTCCGGCTCGTGCAGGAAGGGGGGCGCCGGAGCGAGGGACGCGGCGCCCCGTCCACCGAGCTCACGATCAACCCCGATGGCGCCTTCGCGGTGGGGCTCGACCTCGATCGCGATCACCTCACGGGCGTGCTGGTGGATCTCGCCGGCCAGGTGCGCCACCGCATGCACCTCGAGGTCGAGACACCGTCGGCGGCGGAGGTGCTCGAATCGATGTGCGAGATGGTCGAGACCATGGCGAGCCGACAGGGGCTGCGGCTCGACGAGCTGGCGGGGCTCGGCGTCGGCGTCCCGGGGCCGATGCACCGGGACGAGTCGGGCACCGGGTACCTCGTGAATCCGAAGGCGTTCCCGGGCTGGCACGACGTGCCCCTGGCCACCTGGCTGCGCGAGCGTCTCGACATGCCGGTGTTTCTCGAGAACAACGCCCTGGCCGCGGCGGTCGGCGAGCGCTGGTACGGTGCCGGCCGGCAGATGGGGACCTTCTTCTACATCTATTTCGGCAGCGGATTGGGCGGCGGCCTCATCATGAATGGCCAGCCGTACGAGGGGTTCACGGGGAACGCCGGCGAGATCGGCTACCTGCCGACCGTGCTGGCTCGCGACTCGGCGACGCCGATCCCCGACGACGATCCGCACGTCGGGCTGCACTTCAACATGCCGCGGCTCTACGCGCGGCTGCGCCGGCTCGGCACGGACGTGCACACGCTCGAGGAGCTCGACCGGCTGGTGGCGGAATCCAACTCCGGGATGCTCGAGTGGATGGACGACGCGGCCGATCACCTCACCGCACTCGTGTTGGCGATCGAGTACGTGCTCGATCCGGAAGCGATCTGCTTCGGCGGCCGGCTGTCGGACCGCATCGTCGGCGGGTTGATGGAGCGGGTGGCGCGTCTGCTCCCCGAGCGGCGGCCGCGCGGCAAGGTGTCGGTGCCGCGGCACTTCCTCGCCACGGCCGGCGTCGATGCCGGCGCGCTCGGCGTCGCGACGCTGCCGATCTACGAGATCTTCGCCCCCGCGCCGCGCGTGCTGCTCAAGCGGCGCCGCGTCGCGGGCGCGGGGCGATCCTCGTCGGCGCGCCCCGTCACGTCGCTCTGAGCGGGCCGCGCCGGTCGCTCAGCGCGACGGCGTCGTCGAGATCTCGATCGCGCCCTTGCCGAAGCCGACGCCCCAGCGCGAGGTGGCCGCGGTGGCGCTGTAGTACTGGAGGTGGTCGATGTCGCTCGCGGTCATGCGGCGCAGGGCGGCCACACCGCCCATCCGCGCGCCGTTGATCACGACCTGGATGACGGTGCCGCTTCCGAAGCTGTCGCGCCCGCGGTCGACGAGCCACTGCGGCCGGAGCGTGGCCACGAGCTCGTAGGCATCGGTCCAGTTCCGCGCCGCGATCTCGTCGCGCGCGATGCGATCGCTGCGCCGCGCGCCGGCGCGCTCCGTCTGCGCGGGCGGCTGGCCCGCGCTGCAGGCGATGCCGCTCGAGACGACGAGCAGCGAGAAGAGAACCGCGATCGCACGCATGTGACCTCCGCGCGAGAGGATGAGCGCGAACTCGTGACGCAGCGCCGGCGGACCTGGGCTGATTTCAACTTGATGCCGGTGCCGCGCACGCGATAGGTGGCGGCGTGTCGCGCGCGCCGCTGCGTGGATATTGTTCAGCGATGAGCTCCACTCTCTCGAGCCGTCTCGCCTCGACCCTCGCGCTGGCGTCGCTCCTCGCCGCCGATCCCGCCGATCCCGCCGGCGCGCAGGGCGCGCCGGCGCCCGTGGTGCCGCCGATCCGCATGAGCCAGATCGGCTTCCTGCCCGGCGCGCCGAAGCAGGCGGTCGTCGTGAGCGCGACGGCCTCGAGATTCGCCGTGGTGAACGTGCGAGGCGACACGGTGCTGCGGGGCGGGCTCTCCGCACCCAGGCCGTGGGCGCTGTCCGGCGAGGAGCACGTGCGCCGCGCCGACTTCAGCCGCGTCACGCGCCCGGGCCGCTACCGGCTCGTCGTGCCGGGCGCCGGCTCCCCGGTGGACTTCGAGATCGGCACCGCGCGCGTGCGCGCGCTCGCCGCCGCGACGCTCAAGGGATTCTACTACCAACGCACCGCCGTGCCGCTCGAGCCGGAGCACGCCGGCCGGTGGGCGCGCGCCGCGGGGCATCCCGACACGTCCGTGCTCGTCCATCCGTCCGCCGCATCGCCGGGCCGGCCCGCGGGCACGCGCATCTCGTCGCCCCTCGGCTGGTACGACGCAGGCGACTACAACAAGTACATCGTCAACTCCGGGATCAGCACGTACTCGTTGCTCCTCCTGGCCGAGCAGTATCCCGAGTACGCCGCCGCGCTGCGCACGAACATTCCCGAGAGCGACAACGCGCTTCCCGACGTGCTGGACGAAGCGCTGTTCAACGTGCGCTGGATGCTCACGATGCAGGACCCCGCGGACGGCGGCGTATATCACAAGCTCACCAACGCCGAGTTCGACGGCTTCGTCGAGCCGAAGGCCGCCACGGCGCCGCGCTACGTCGTGCAGAAGAGCACTGCGGCCGCCCTCGACTTCGCCGCGGTCATGGCGCAGGCGTCGCGCGTGGCGCGCCGCTTTCCGCGCGAGCTGCCCGGGCTCGCGGACTCGCTGCGCACCGCGGCCGTCGCCGCCTGGCGATGGGCACGCCAGCATCCGGACTCGCTGTACGATCAGGAGCGACTGAACGCCGCGACGACGCCGCGCGTCGTCACGGGCGCGTACGGCGACCGCCGGGTGAGCGACGAGTTCCGATGGGCCGCGGCGGAGCTGTTCCTGACGACGCGCGAGGACAGCTTCCTCGTCGCCGCGCCGCCGCTCTCGGCCGACACCGTGAACGTGCCCTCGTGGGCGTCGGTGGGAACGCTCGGCCTCGTGTCGCTGGCCGAGCACCGGCGCGGGCTCCCCGCGTCGGCCGACGCGCGCGCCATCGCGGACCGGTTGGTCGCTCTCGCGCGATCGCTCCGCACGGTCGCCGACACGACGGCCTACGGCATCGCGATGGGCGCGCGCTCCGATTTCGTCTGGGGGAGCAGCGCCGTCGCCGCCAATCAGGGGCTCGTGCTCGTGCAGGCGTTTCGCCTCACCGGCGACACGAGCTTCCTGCGCGCCGCCGTGGCGAACCTCGACTACCTGATGGGGCGCAATCCCACCGGCTACTCGTTCGTGACCGGGCTCGGCACGCGCACGCCGATGTTCCCGCATCACCGGCCCTCCGGCGCGGACACGGTCGTCGCGCCCGTGCCCGGGCTGCTCTCGGGCGGGCCGAACCCCGCGCAGCAGGATCGCTGTCCGGGCTATCCGTCGAGGCTGCCGGCGATCTCGTTCGTCGATGCCCAATGCAGCTACGCGTCGAACGAGATCGCGATCAACTGGAACGCGCCGATCGCCTATCTCGCGGCGGCGATCGACGCGGTGTACGGCGGCTCGCACAGCGCGAGCCGGCCGTACGTGGTGCTCGTCTCGCTCGACGCGTTCCGGCACGACTTCCTCCAGCGCTATCGTCCGCCGTCGCTCGAGCGGCTCGCCGCCCGCGGCCTCGTGGCGCGCGCGCTCATCCCGCCCTTTCCGTCGAAGACCTTTCCGAGCCACTACACGATCGCGACGGGGCTGTATCCCGGACGTCACGGCGTGATCACCAACACCTTCTACGATCCGGCGTTCGGGGCGTGGTTCCGCGTGAAGGACACCGCGGCGGTGCGCGACGGGCGCTGGTACGGCGGCGTGCCGATCTGGGTCGCGGCGGAGCGCGAGGGCGTGCGCACGTCGGTGTACTTCTGGCCGGGCTCCGAGGGGGTCGTCCAGGGCCACCGGCCGTCGGCATACTGGAGCTACCGGGCGTCGGTGCCGGACTCGGTGCGCGTCGACGCCAGCCTCGCGCAGCTCCGGCTCCCGCCGGACCGGCGGCCGCATCTCGTGATGCTCTACGTCAGCGTCATCGACGACACCACGCACCGGCACGGCCCCGCGTCGCCGCGCACGGCCGGCGCGGTCGCCGCCGCCGACCGCGCCGTCGGTCGGCTGCTGGCCGGTCTCGACGCGCTGCCGATTCGCGACTCGGTCGACGTGATCGTGCTCTCCGATCACGGGATGCAAGAGTCGACTCAGGCCCGGATGCTGCCGCTGCGTCCGATCCTCGCATCGGCGGGGATCGATACGAGCCTCGTGCAGATGGGAGACAACGGCCCGACGATGTCGCTGTGGTTCGGCGGCGACGCCACGTTGGCGCGGCGCACGCTCGCCGCGCTGCGCGCCGGACTCACCCACGCGCGCGTATACGCGCGCGGCGAGACGCCCGCCGGCTGGCACCTCGACGGCAACGCACGCGCCGGCGACGTGCTCGTCGTCGCCGATCCGGGCTGGGTCGTCGCGAAGGGCGCGGCGGACCGCGTGATCGATGTCGGCAATCACGGATGGGATCCCGTCGATCCGGCGATGCACGGCGTCTTCATCGCCGCGGGTCCACACGTCGCGCGTGCCGGCCTCATCCCGTCGTTCGAGAACGTGCACGTCTATCCGTTCCTCGCCGCGCTGCTGCGTCTCGAGCGAGCTCCGCGGGGCGATGCCGACCCCGGCGTGCTCGCGCGCTATCTGCGGCTGGACGGCGAATGACGGGCTCGACGCGGGGGTGGTTGGTGTAGCCCTTGCTTGGTCGGATGATTCGTCAGGCACGAGATCACCCGAACCCGAGGATGCAGATGTCGGAACGCAACAAGCCGCACAACGGGCGTGACAGCGACGGCAACTTCCGCGTGAAACAGGTGGACGTCGACGACGTGCGCACTGAACCCGATGGGGAGGACTTCCTTCGCGACGACGTGCGCCAGGGCGGCGCGGTCGCCGACACGGGCGCGCACGCCGGCGAGCGGGCCGCCGAGATCGGACGCCTGGTGGAGGAGAACAGGCAGAACGTGCGGAAGCTGGCCGAGGAGCGGTGAGTTGGTGAGTTGGATAGGGAGCTGGTTGGTCGGTTTCTGAGTGAGTTGGCCGTTCGCACTTCAACGCACCAATCAACCGACCAACGAGCCCCCTATCGAACTCACCAACTCGCTGGTTCATGGGGCTACATTGTCTCTCGTGCACACCGACCCCACCCTCGCGGCCGCCATCGAGACGCGCCGCACCTTCGCCATCATCAGTCACCCCGATGCGGGCAAGACGACCCTCACCGAGAAGCTCCTCCTCTATGGCGGGGCGATCCATCTCGCGGGGACGGTGAAGGCGCGCCGCCAGCAGCGGCACGCGACGTCCGATTGGATGCAGATGGAGCAGGAGCGCGGCATCTCGGTCACGTCGAGCGTGATGCAGTTCGCCTACGAGGGCTACCAGGTCAACCTGCTCGACACGCCGGGCCACGAGGACTTCTCGGAGGACACCTACCGCACCCTCGTCGCGGCCGACAGCGCGGTCATGCTGCTCGACAACCGCAAGGGGGTGGAGGAGCGGACGCGCCAGCTCTTCGCCGTCTGCAAGCGGCGGCGCATGCCGATCTTCACCGTCGTCAACAAGTGCGACCGCGTCGGCGAGGATCCGTTGAAGCTCGTGAGCGACGTCGAGGCGGACCTCGGCCTCGACTGCCACCCGGTCACCTGGCCGATCCACGCGGACGGCGCGTTCGTCGGCGTGTACGACCGGCGGCGCCAGTTGATCTATCGCTTCGAGCGCGGTGAGGATCACGGCGCGAGCCGCGCCGAGGTCTCTGTGGCCAGGCTCGACGACCCGTCGATCGGCCAATTGCTCGGCGACGAGGCGCACGAGCGCCTCGTGCACGACATCGCCCTGCTCGACGCGGCGGGGCATCCGTTCAGCCACGAAGCGGTGCTCGCCGGCGCGCTGTCGCCGGTGTTCTTCGCCAGCGCGCTCACCAACTTCGGCGTCGAGCCCTTCCTGCGCGAGTTCGTCGAGCTCGCCCCGCCGCCGACGGCGCGCGAGTCGTCGGCCGGCCTCGTCGATCCAGCCGATCCGGGGTTCAGCGGGTTCGTGTTCAAGATCCAGGCGAACATGGATCCCAAGCACCGCGACCGCGTGGCGTTCGTGCGCGTCTGCTCGGGCCGGTTCCAGCCCGGCCTGCAGGTGACGCACGCGCGCACGGGGAAACCGATGAAGCTGTCGTCGGCGCAGCAGTTCCTCGCCCGCGAGCGCTCGGCGATCGACGAGGCGTGGCCCGGCGACGTGATCGGCGTGATGGACCGCGGCACGCTCCGCATCGGCGACACGCTCGCCGAGCAGCCCGGGCTCGAGTTCTCCGGCATCCCACGGTTCGCGCCCGAGCACTTCGCCCGCATCGTCGCGGCGGACCCGCTCAAGCGGAAGCAGCTCGACGCGGGGCTGCGCCAGCTCACCGAGGAGGGCGCGGCGCAGGTGTTCTACACGTCGGGCACCGACACCCTCAGCCCCACGCCGATCGTCGGCGCCGTCGGCCAGCTTCAGTTCGACGTGATGCTCCACCGCCTCGAGCACGAGTACGGCGCCCCCTGCCGCCTCGAGCGGATCTCGGCGCGCCATCCCCGCTGGGTCGTCGGCCCGATGGAGGAGATCGAGCGCATCGCGCGCGATCGCGGACGGATGCTCCTCTTCGACGCCAAGGGCAATCCGCTGCTGCTGTTCGAGGACGCGTGGGGGCTGCGGTGGGTGCTCGAGAGGGAGACCGGCGTCACGTTTCATGAAGTGGCGCCCTAGGGGAGCGCACTGCAGTACTCGGTACTGAAGTACGCGGTACCCGGTACCGGCCGCACGCTCCCGGAAAATCCGGTCGGCGCCCCTTCCCGGGAGCCTCCCACCGGTACCGGGTACCCGCTACGTCAGTCATACCGGGTACTTCAGTTGCAGTTGAGAGCCCCATGTCCGACCTCCTCGCCCTCGAGCGCCTCGGCCGCTCGCTGAGCACCGCCGACGGATCCGATCCGCACGACGTCTCTGCGATCGTCGACGCCATCGGGAACGCGCGCATCGTGCTGCTCGGCGAGGCGTCGCACGGCACGCACGAGTTCTACGCCACGCGCGCCGCGGTCACGCGGCGGTTGATCGAGACGCGTGGCTTCCGGGCCGTGACGATCGAGGGGGACTGGCCCGACGCGAAGCGCGTCGATCGGTTCGTGCGGGCGATCTCCCCCGATGCGGACGCGGACATGGCGCTCGCCGGCTTCCGCCGGTTCCCGCAGTGGATGTGGCGCAACACCGTCGTGCGAGACTTCGTGAGCTGGCTGCGGCGGTGGAACGACGACCGCGAGCCCGAGACGCGCTGCGGCTTCTACGGGCTCGATCTCTACAGCCTGCACGCGTCGATCGACGCCGTGCTGCAGTATCTCGAGCACGTCGACCCGGCGGCGGCGCGGCGCGCGCGCGAGCGCTACGGCTGCTTCGAGCACGTCGGCGGCGACGATCCGCAGGCCTACGGCTTCGCCGCGTCGCGCGCGATCGTCGAGACCTGCGAGGACGACGTCGTCCGCCAGCTCGCCGAGCTGCGCCACTGCGCCGACGAGTACGAAGCCAGCGGGGTGCACGGCGAGGACGAGTTCTTCTCGGCCGAGCAGAACGCGCGGCTCGTCGCCAACGCCGAGCGGTATTATCGCTCGATGTTCCACGGACGCGTCTCGTCGTGGAACCTGCGCGACACGCACATGGCGGAGACGCTCGACGCCGTCGTGGAGCGCCTCGAGCGCGACGGCGAGCCGGCGAAGCTCTGCGTATGGGCGCACACCTCCCACCTCGGCGACGCGCGCGCGACGCAGATGGGGACGGGGGGAGAGCTCAACGTCGGCCAGCTGGTACGACAGCGCTACGGCGACGCGGCGTGTCTGGTCGGCTTCACCACCTACGCGGGGACGGTGACCGCCGCCCACGACTGGGACGAGCCGCCGGGCCGCCGCATCGTGCGCCCCGGGCTGGCGGGCAGCATCGAGCAGCTGTTCCATCGCGTCGGCGACCCGCGATTCCTGCTCGACCTCCGGCACCCCGGCGTGCGCGAGGAACTCGTGGGCTCACGCATTGAGCGGGCGATCGGCGTGATCTATCGCCCAGAGACCGAGCGACAGAGCCACTACTTCCAGGTCGACCTGGCCCGGCAGTTCGACGTGGTCATCCACTACGACGAGACGAACGCCCTCGAGCCGCTCGAGCGCAGCGAAGGTTGGGTGCGCGGCGAGCCGCCGGAGACGTATCCGTTTGCGCTCTGAGCGATGAGCCATGAGCGATGAGCGATGAGCTTTGAGCTCAAAGCTCACAGCTCAAAGCTCACAGCTCAAAGCTCACAGCTCAAAGCTCACAGCTCAAAACGGAGAGAACCCCACCAGCACCTGTCCATTCTCCGCCTGCGTCACGTTCGCCTTGAGCAGCACCCGATCGAAGCGGTTGTTCGGGTGGTCGTGACTGTACTTCGTCACCTTGTACGCCGCGAAGACGCCCATGAACGCGCCGGCGAGGATGTCGCTCGCCCAGTGCTGGTTGAGCTGGATGCGCGCGAGCCCGGGGAGCAGCCCCGCCGTCATCAGCACGGGTGCGACGAACGGCGTGGCGCCCGGCTTCCGGCGGTGCGTCTCCAGCGTCAGTGCCGTCGCCACCGCCATGCTCGACGAGGTGTGGATCGACGGGAACGCGCGATTCTTGAAGTTCCGGAACCCCTTGAACGGCTGGAAGTGGTACTGGTTGCTGTCGTTGGTGACGTGCGGCCGCGTGCGGCCCAGCGGGCCGCGAATGAGCTGGCTGGCCACGCTCGCGAGGATCACCGACTCGGTCGCATGCAGCGCGATGTCCGCCGTCGTGCGCGACTTGGTGAGCCGACCGACGCCATAGGCGAGGATCCCGGCGGCGGTGAGCGTCGTCTCGTTCACCTTGCTCGCGCGGTTCGCGAACCGGATCACCGAGCTGTCCTGATAGCGTGACGTCTGCGACGACTGCGCGATGTCCGTGTCCCAGACCGAGAGCAGGGCGGCCGCCCCCAGCGCGATCCCGCCGGTGACGAGATCCCCCCGCGTGAGGAACGTCTTGTCTCCGCGCGACGCGGTGTCCGCGGATTGCGCCCCGACCGGCTGGACGACGAACAGGAGAGCGAGGGCCAGGCGGGCGGCGTAGCGCACGAAAGCGGGCTCCGAAATGTGAGAAGTGTGGCGGCTCGACAATGCAGTCGGTGTGCCGATCTGCTTCCGTCCGTCACGTACCGGAGATATCCTTTCGATGGCACCGACTGTGCGCTACGACACAGGGGCTGCAGGCTAGCGGGCGCGGCTGTCGGTTCGCGGAAGGGGCGACAATTGGAGGCGGATCATCATGGGATATCGCGTCTTCAGGGACTCGCGGGGAACCGAATGGCAGGCGTGGGACGTCGTGCCGCAGCTCACCGAGCGGCGCGAGGTGGAGCGGCGGGTGCGGATGGCCCCGCTCGATCACGCCGACCGGCGCCGGGCGCCCGACCGGCGCGTGATCAAGGGGCGGCGACCGATGCTCACGGCCGGCCTCGACTCGGGCTGGCTCTGCTTCGAGAACGCGGGCGAGAAGCGGCGGCTGGCGCCGATTCCCGAGGACTGGCTGCGGTGCACGGCGGCGGAGCTCGAGCGCTACTGCCAGAGCGCGAAGCGCGCGCCGCGGCCCTCGACGGCCGCCGAGCTCACCGACCTGGCGCGCACGCGCCACTAGCCGGCCTCGCCCGCGCCGCGGGCGCGCGGCCGATCGCGTGACCGCGCTCCTCGCGGCGCTGCAGGCGCTGGCGCTCGTCGTGCTGCTCCTGCGGCTCCTCCCGGGGCGGCGTCGCCGCCCACCCGTCGCGCCGCGTCCGGGCGCCTCGGCCTCCGATGGCGACGTGACGGTCGTCGTCGCCGCGCTCGACGAAGCGCACCGCATCCAGCCGTGCCTCGACGGACTGCTCACGCAGGGCTCGGTCGTGCGCGAGATCCTCGTCGTGGACAGCGGGAGCACGGACGGCACGCGCGCGCTGGTGCACGCCGCGGCGCAACGCGACCCGCGGATCGCGCTGCTCCGCGATCCGCCGCTGCCGAGCGGCTGGGTGGGGAAGGTGTGGGCCCTGCAGCACGGGCTCGCCCACGCGCGGGGAGAGTGGGTGATCGGGATCGACGCGGACACGGTGCCCCATCCGGGATGCGTCGGCGGGGCGCTCGCGGCGGCGCGTGAGCTCGGATACGACGCCGTATCGTTCGCGCCCCGCTTCCGCATCGATTCGGCGGCAGAGCGGTGGCTGCAGCCCGCGCTCCTCGTGACGCTCGTCTACCGATTCGGCGCGGCGGGCACCGACGTCGATCCCGACCGCGTGCTGGCGAACGGCCAGTGCTTCCTCGCGCGCCGCGCCGTGCTCGAGGCGGCCGGCGGCTACGGCGCGGCGCGTGCGTCGTTCGCCGACGACGTGACGCTGGCGCGCGTGCTCGCGCGCGAGGGACGCC
>DASTSX010000463.1:0-8955 GCA_035760455.1 Gemmatimonadaceae bacterium
CTCGCCGTGCGCGCCACGCCGGCGCGGGGTCGCTTCACGCCGATCCTCCCCGCCACGCCGCTGCGGGCCGTACGCGTCTCGCTGCGCGCCGAGCGGCCCACGGCGCTGAGCCGCTTCGGCACGGAGGTGCGCCTGGACGCCGCGCTGCGCGGGAGCCGTCTCACCACCGACGACGCCTCGTTCCAGATCCCGACGACGAACGTGGGCCGCGCGTTCGCGTCGCTGTCGATCGAGCGCCCGTTCGACGCGGGCCGGCTCGTGCTCCTCACGGCCGGTGGAGCCGTCGGCGCGAACGGACCGATCCCGGCGCAGGAGTGGCTCTTCTTCGGCGGTCCCGTGAGCGCTCCGGGCTATGCCTACCACGAGCTTGCGGCGCTCGCCGGCGCCACCCAGCGCCTCGAATGGCGCGCGTCGATCCCGGCTCCCGCGTTCTCGCTCGGCCGCTTCGGCCGCGCGCCGGGCCGCGCGACGCTCGCGCCGTTCGCCCAGGCCACCTTCGCCCGCCGCGCGGCACCCTCCGACGCCGCGCATCCGACGGGCGTCTACCCGAGCGCCGGCCTCGCCCTGCAGCCCTTCTTCGACCTCGTGCGCTTCGAGGTCGCGCGCGGGCTGCGCAACGGCCGCTGGACCTTCAACGTCGATCTCTCGCGCGACTTCTGGGGCATTCTCTAGCGCGCACCCGCGCCTCACGGCTTCTTCGCCCACGGATTCGTCCCCGTCTCCTTGATGTACCGCTCCTGCGTGATGTTGTCGACGAACGTGAACGCCGCCTTCGCGACGTCCTCCGCACGCTCGCGCGGCACCACCACCACGCCGTCCCCGTCGGCGACGACGACGTCTCCGGGCCGCACGAGCACGCCGCCGACCGTCACCGGACGATTCACCGACTCGAGCTCGTTGCGTCCCGGTCGGATCCCTCGCGCGAGGCGCCGGAAGTAGACGGGCACCTTGTGGTAGATGATCTCGTCCGTGTCGGCGAGCCCGCCGCCGGTCACGAGACCGACCATGCCGAGCTTCTTCCACGAGAGGATGTTCGTCGAGCCGATGCTGCGCGACTCGCCGTCGTCCATCGCGTCGATCACGAGCATCGTACCGGGCGTCAATACCTTCATGAACGCTTCCGACGTGATCGTGTTGTACCACCGCCCGATCGTCGCCTCGTCCATCTTCGCCTCGCGGCGGTTCGTCGGGACGTACCGCGCCGTCACGGCGATCCCGGCGACGCGATGCGTGAACGTCTCCGTGTCCTTCCACAGCGCGTGGACCGCGGGATCGACGAGCCCGACGTTCTGGAGCCCCACGACGTCCATCCCGTCGGAGACGTCGGCGACGCGGAGCCACTTGTACATCGCCAGAATCCGCTGGTTGTCGGCCTGCGAGTAGTCCTTGTAGGGGATGAACAGGCTGACCTTGTCCGGGATCGACGTCTCCGCCGGCTGCTGGGCGCCGGCGGCATTCGTGCCCAGGATCGCCAACGTGCCGATGATCGCGCGCGCGATCCGCTCGCCCTTCGACATTGTCTCCTCCACCTCGGGTTGTCGGTGCCGCGCGGAGAGTGGATCGCGTGACTGACGCTCGCAAGTCGCACGGGTGCAGCGGCGCAGGTTTGCTCACGGCTGCGCGTGTCCGATGATGGGCCCCTCCGTGCGCACCCCTATTGTCCGCGCGTGACCGGCACCTCTCCGCCCACCGTCCCCCGCGCCGACTTCTCGCGCGTCGATCCCGCGGCCGTCGCCCTGCTCGCCGAGCGATGGGCTCGGCGCTATTGCGTCGTTCCGCTGCACCTCGAGGACGGCGCGCTCGTGGTCGCCACGAGCGACCCCATGAACCTCGACGCCGAGCGTGCGGTCGCCTTTGCTACCGGGCGGCGGGTGCACTGGACCGAGGCGTCGCCCGAGGAGATATCGATCCAGCTCGCTCGCTGGTACGCCGACGGCCTGCGCGCCGAATCCGCCGCGCCCCCCGTCGAGGTCCAGCACATCGGCTTCTCCTCCACGCTGCCGGCGCAGGGATCCGACGATGCCGCGTCGGCGATCCAGCTCGTCGATCAGCTCCTCGCCGAAGGCATCCAGGCGGGGGCCAGCGACATCCACATCGAGCCCGAGGAGGAGGGGATCGCCGTCCGCCATCGCATCGACGGCGTGCTCCGCCAGGCGCGTCTCCTCGCCCGCGCGCTCGGACCGTCGCTCTCCTCGCGCGTGAAGATCCTCTCCGGCCTCGACATCGCCGATCGCATGCGTCCGCAGGACGGCCGGGCGCGCGTCGCCGTGCGCGGCGCCGTCGTCGATCTGCGCGTCTCGACGCTGCCTGCCTCGCACGGCGAGAAGATCGTCATCCGCGTGCTCGACGGCAGCGCTGGCCTCCGCTCGCTCGATTCCATCGGCTTCGTCGACGAGGACCTCGCACGCATCCGCGAGCTGCTCCAGCAGCGCGAAGGGCTCGTCCTCGTCACCGGCCCCACCGGCAGCGGGAAGACCACGACGCTCTACGCGGCACTTCGCGAGGTGCAGGCGCGCGGCGTGAACGTCGTTACCGTCGAGGATCCGATCGAGTACCGTCTGCCCGGCATCGTCCAGGTCCAGGTGCACGAGCGCGCCGGCCTCACCTTCGGCGCCGCGCTGCGCTCGATCATGCGCCAGGACCCGGACGTCATCCTCGTCGGCGAGATCCGCGATCGGGAGACGGCGGAGATCGCCATCCAGGCGTCGCTCACCGGCCACCTGGTCTTCTCCACGCTCCACACCAACGACGCCGCGAGCGCCATCGCTCGACTCGTCGACATCGGCGCGGCGAGCTATCAGATCGCGACGGCGGTGAAGGGGGTCATCGCGCAGCGCCTCGTTCGCCGCCTGTGCCCCGCCTGCGCGGGCGCTGGATGCCGCGAGTGCGGCGAGTCCGGCTACCGCGGCCGGCGCGCCATCGCCGAGATCCTGCTGGCCTCGCCCGAGTTCGAACGCAGAGTCGCGTCCGGTGCCACCCCCGAGAGCATCGCGGAGGCGGCCCGCGCGAACGGCTGCGTGCCTTTGTGGGAGGCAGGCCTCGCCCTCGTCCGCCGCGGCGAAACATCCATCGACGAGCTTCGGCGCGTCGCCGCGGAGCCCGCGCGCCGCGTGACCGAGCCCACCGTCCCCGCGGGCTCTCGGGACGGCGCGACGCGGATCGGCTGGTGGAGCGCTCGATCCGGCGCCGTGAGCGCCACCATCAAGGGGCAGCTCGTCGCCGCCGCCGCGGTACTCGGCGATGGCGTCGAGATCGTATCGTTCGACGCCGAACATCCCGACGGGCTGCCGGTGGACGCCATCGTCGCGCTCGGCGCCCTGCCGCCCTCGAGCGGCGAGACGCGCGGCTCGCGTTTCTCCACGACCGGGCGCGTGAGCGCTCCGCTCGTCGTGGCCCTGGCGTCCGACGGCTCCGCCAGCGAGCATGTGCGCCTCCTCGGGCACGACGCCGACGTCGTGCTCTCGACGAACACGCACGGCCGAGTGGTGCTGGCGACCGTTCTCGCGCTCCTGCGATGGCGGGCGCGATGACCGTCCACGCCATCCCCCGATGGGCGGGGGCCGCCGGTCGTGTGCGACGCATTCGCCGCCCCGGAGGCGTGCAGCGCATGACGAACGTCAACGTCGGTACCGTCGACGTGTACCTGATCGCCCCCGATCCCGCGGGCTGGGACGTGCTCGCCCTCCAGCGCTCGACCGGCACCCGCTGTCCCACGGCCTGGGAGACGGTGCACGGCCGCATCGAGCCCGGGGAATCCCCCGAGCAGGCCGCCCTGCGCGAGGTCGGCGAGGAGACCGGCCTCGCGGTGCACCGACTCTACAACGTGATCGTGCAGCCCTTCTACCTGCACCACCTCGCGACCGTCGAGCTGGCGGTGGTCTTCGCCGCGTTCGTCCGCCGCTCCGATCCGATCACGCTGGGCGAGGAGCACATGCGCTACGAGTGGCTCTCCCCCGACGCGGCGCTCGAGCGATTCGTCTGGCCGCGCGAGCGCCAGGCATTGCGCGACGTGCTCCAGCTTCTACGAGCGGGGCACGCGGGGCCAGTGGAGGACGTGCTGCGGGTGTTCTAGCTCGCGAAACGCACTGCGCAATGCACACTGCGCACTGCGCACTGCGCTCTCACGCCTCCGGCATCGGCCGCGACAGTCGACTCTCCGCCGTCCGCAACACCGTCGCGGGCTCCGGCGCGTTCGGCTTCACCCGCACGCTCTTCGCCGGGATCCCAACGTAGACGTGGTACGGCCGCACGTCCTTCGTCGCCACCGCGAGCGCGCCGACCATCCCCTGCTCGTGTACCTGCACGCCGGCCAGCACCGTCGCGTGGTACGTCACGCGCACGCCGTCCTCCAGCACCGTCAGCGCGTTCGTCACGTCCGCCTGCTCCACGATGCTGTGCGTGTGGCTGTAGATGTTCGCGTAGTCGCTGATCGACACCTTGTTCCCGATGCGGATCCCGCCACGGTCGTCGAGCAGCACGTGGCGGTGCACCACCACGTCGTCGCCCACCTCGAGGTTGTAGCCGAACGAGAACTCGACGTGCTGGAACGCCTTGAAGTTCGCGCCGCACCGCTTGAAGATGTACGGCGCGAGGAGCCGTCGAAGGCGGATCCCGACGTCCATGTTCTGTCCGCCGATCGGCAGCCGGTCGAACGAGTACCACAGCCAGAGCAGTGGCTTCACCGGCTGGAATCGCGCGTCGTCGCAGTCGCTGTAGTATTCGGGCTCCAGCGTCACGTTGCGCGGATCCAATGCCGACAGCGCCATCCGGGTCCCCACCGGGAGCGCCTCGTCCGCAACCGCCTCCTCCCAGCTGGCCGCGTATGCCGGATAGGCGAGCTCGGCCAGCGTCTCACGACACACCACCGAGCGCTCCGCGGCGAGGTCGCCCGTGCACCCGGCCAGCCGGTCGGCGAGCCGTTCGAGCCAGGCGGAGGTCAGCGCCTGCGAGGGGCGCGGAGGCAGTGTTCGCAAGGGGAGGTAGGGCATTTCTCTAATCTGACAGGGACCGACTCGGCGCGCATCTCCTCAATCCCGACAAAACTTGACGGGATTAACGCACCTCGGGTATGATACGGCCGATCGGCGAGGGCAGGAACGCCATCGCCCAGTGTCATATCCGTAATCCAGACAAAAATACTCCCGATGACGCGTCCGTCCGCCGTGCTCCTGCTGGCCGCAGGGCTCATCCTCGTCTCCACCGCGGCGCGCGCCCAGGCGCCGACCGCCTCCCCCACCGATTCGGCCGGACGTGCCGACACCCTGGACAAGCGCACCCGCGCCCGCGAGCTGGCGCGTATGCGCGTCGTCGCCGAGCGGGCGCGCCGGACCGCGTACTCTGCCGCGAGCTCCCGCACCGCGACCAAGACCAACACCCTGCTCCGCGACACGCCGCAGTCCGCCACGGTCCTGACCCGCGCCGTGATCTCCGATCAGTCCATGCAGAGCATGGCCGACGCCGTGCGGTTCATGCCGGGGGTCACCATGGCGCAGGGCGAGGGCCATCGCGATGCCCCCGTCATCCGCGGGCAGAGCACCACCGCCGATTTCTTCGTCGACGGGGTTCGCGACGACGCCCAGTACCTTCGCGACCTCTACAACGTCGAGCGGGTCGAGGCACTCAAGGGCTCGAACGCCATGATCTTCGGTCGCGGGGGTGGCGGTGGGGTCATCAACCAGGTTCGCCGCGAGGCACAGTGGGCCCAGGTCGGCGGGGTGACGCTCGAGGGAGGCTCTTTCGATCACAAGCGCGGCACGCTCGATGTCGGCGGCCCGCTCGGTGAGCATGTCGCCGTCCGGCTGGACGCGATGTACGAGAAATCGCGCGGCTTCCGCGACGCGTCGCGCCTGAGCCGCCGAGGTGTGACGCCGACCGCGACCATCGTCGCCGGCGCGGGCACCGTCGTCCGCCTCGACTACGAGAACTTCCACGACGACCGCAACGTCGACCGCGGCATGCCGGCGCTCCGAGGCGCTCCCTCGCCGGCGCCGATCACCACCTTCTTCGGCGATCCGCGCCTCAGCTCGTCGCGACTCGACATGAACGCCGGCTCCGTCGTCGTCGATCGGCCGCTGGGTGGCGGCTTCGCGCTGCGCAATCGCACGCGCGTCGTGCACTACGACAAGTTCTACCAGAACGTCTATCCGAGCGCCCTGGACACGAGCGGCACCCAGGTCACGCTCCAGGGCTACAACAGCGCCACCGGCCGCGCGAACCTGTTCAATCAGACCGACGTCACGGGCACGCTGGCGACGGGGCGCGTCCGCCATACGCTCCTCGCGGGCGCCGAGCTCTCGCGGCAGCGGACATCCAACTTCCGCAACACGGGATACTTCAACGGCAGCACCACCGTCACGAGCACGCCCGTCCCATTCGCCAGCCCCACCACCGCGGCGACGGTGGCCTTCCGGCAGTCGGCGAGCGACGCCGACAACAATGCCCGCGCCGACGTCGGCGCGCTGTACGTGCAGGACCAGGTCGAGTTCTCGCCGCACTGGCAGGCGATCGCCGGCGTTCGCGTCGACGCGTTCACCGTGCGGTTCCACAACAACCGCAATGGGCAGGATCTCGAGCGATACGATCGTCTCGTGTCGCCCCGTGCCGGCGTCATCTTCAAGCCGGTGACTCCCGCCTCGCTGTACGCGTCCTACGGTGCGTCGCACCTCCCCAGCTCGGGGGATCAGTTCTCGTCGCTCACCGCGACGACGCAGACCCTCGAGCCCGAGCGCTTCGACAACTACGAGGTCGGGGCGAAGTGGGACGTTCGTCCCTCGCTCGCGCTCACGGGCGCGCTCTTCCAGCTCGACCGCAGCAACAGCACCGCGCCCGATCCCGCGAACGCGCAGCGCACGGTGCAGACGGGTGCGCAACGCACCACGGGCTTCGAGCTCGGCGTGTCCGGCGAGGTGACGCCGGTGTGGCAGCTCGTCGCCGGCCTCTCGTCGCAGACGGCGCGCATCCGCAGCCGGACCTCGTCCGGCTCGGCAGGCGCGACGGTCCCGCTCGTGCCGCGGACGACGCTGTCGCTCTGGAACCGCGTGCAGCTCTCGCCGCTCGTCGGCGTGGGCGCGGGCGCCGTCCACCAGGCTCGCATGTATGCGGCGATCGACAACAGCGTCACGCTCCCCGCCTTCACCCGCTGGGACGGCGCCCTCTACGTCACGCTGCCGCTCCGGACCCGGGCCCAGCTCAACGTCGAGAATCTGCTCGACACCCGCTACTACCCGACCTCGCACGGCAACAACAACATCATGCCGGGCGCGTCGCGGACGCTTCGACTGTCGCTGATCGCGGATTTCTAGGGCCGCATCAGGCAGTGAGGCAGGAACGGCCTCGGGAGCGGAAGCCTCCCGAGGCCGTTCGTCGTTCCCAACCAACCCGCCATCCAGCTCACCAGCTCACTGTCGCTTGGCTCTGGACCGGATCAACGCCCGCTCCCGTTCGATCGTGCGCAGGATCGACGTCCACGAGACGCTCTGCTGGCCGGCGAGCGACACGGTGAGCGGCTGGTCCACGTCCACGGCGTCGTCGAACAGGTAGAGCGCGGACTGCGTCTCGCGCGGCCGCAGCCGCTGGCTTCCGAATCCCGCCGTGAGTGGGATCACCTCGGCCGGTCGGAAGTCGCGTCCCGCCGACGTGACCGTCAACTCGAGCGGTGAGAACCGCGCTTCGGGCGCCAGGCCGAAGAACGACACGTACCAGATGTCCCCGCGCAGGAAACCGTGCTGGCTGGCGAGCCGCGCGAGCGCCGCGCGGCGGCTCTCGGCGAGCTCGCGCAGCGCACGGTACGAATCGGGGGACAGCGTGCGGATCACGCTCTCGTCGAGCGGCGTCAGCTTCACCAGCACGTCGGGGAGCTGGAGCTTGATCGCGATGTCGTCCTGACGGAGCGAGCCGAGACCAGCGGGCACGAGGGCGCCGCCGCTCGTGTCGGCGACCGTGGTTGCCGGCGCGGCCGGAAGCGACGACGCCGGCGCGCCCGCCGCCGGAGCGGGAGCGGAGCCATTCGTCGCCGCCGGCGCGGCGCAGGCGGCGGCGAGCGTCGCGGTCGCGACGAGCCCGATCGCGCCCCTCACCGGTCCTCCTCGGACGACGTCGGGTCCGTGCGCTCGTGGACTGGATCCTCGCGCCACGACGGCTGCTCGACCAGCGACACCACCGCCGCCGCGAGCTCGTCGCGCCCGACATTGGTCGTCGCGCTGAACGGGATCATCTGCTCCTCGTCGAGCTGGAGCTGGATCGCGAGCTCGCGCACGCGCGCCGGCACCTCCCGCGGAGGCAGCTTGTCGATCTTCGTCAGCGCGATGATCGTCGGCACGCCGACGTCGGCGAGGAAGTCGAGCATCAGCAGATCGTCCTTCGAGGCGGCATGCCGGACGTCGAGCAGCTGCACGACGCCGCGCAGCGCGGCGGCCTGACGCAGATATCCCTCGATCAGCGGCAGCCACTCGGCTTTCCGCGCCTTCGAGATCTGGGCGTAGCCGTAGCCCGGCAGGTCCACGAGCACGAAGCGGTCGTTGACCTTGAAGAAGTTGATCTCCCGCGTGCGTCCCGGCGTGTTGCTCACGCGTGCGAACGCCTTGCGCCGCACGAGCCGGTTGAGCAGCGACGACTTACCGACGTTGGAGCGCCCGGCGAACGCGACTTCGGGGAGGTCGCTGGCGGGGCGCCATCCGTCGGCGGTCGCCATCGGCCCGAGGAAGTCGAGCGATCGGATGACCAGCGGGTCGTCCCCGCTGCTCAATGCGTCACCATGGAGGCGGGTGCCTCGCCGGCGCGCACGTCCACCGTCCGCGCGAGCGCGACGGCCAAGACCTCGTCCATCGTCCGCACCGGGTGGAAATGGATCCCGGATTGCACCTCGACGGGGAGCTCCTCCAGGTCCCGCGCGTTCTCGTGCGGCAGGATGACGTGCGCGATGCGGTGGCGCAGCGCCGCCACCGCCTTCTCCTTGAG
>DASTSX010000464.1:0-2998 GCA_035760455.1 Gemmatimonadaceae bacterium
CGGGCCACGCCCCGCGACGGACGGCGGCACTACGGGCGGATGATCGCCGGGCGAATGATCGGCCGGATGATGGGACGGATGATGCTCATGCTCGCTCACCTCCTTTCGCGCGCTCGCGGTGGAACATCAGCTCCGATGGCCTGCGACGTAGACGAGCTTCGTGTGGACCTGTTCGTCGGCGTCCTCGTGCAGGACGCCTCCGGTGGACTGGCCCAGCACGGCTCGCGTCGCGAGGCCGGCTGACGTCAAGGCTTGGCGGACGACGGGCTCGGGGTAGTGGCGCTGGACGTGGCGGCTGATCGCGCCGGCGCCTGGGGCGCCGAGCTCGATCGCAGCCATGCAGAGCGCGCCGGGCTCGATCGGCGTAGCCGTCTCGCCGCGCCAGACGGCGGAGGCGAGCGGGCGCTCGAAGACGGCGCCGTCGGCGAACCCGGCGCGATAGGTGGCGAGCGTGTTCGTGTCGAACAGATAGACGCCGTCGCGGGCCAGCAGGCGAGCGACGCCGGCGAACGCGGCGGCCAGTTCCTCGACGCTGAGCAGGTAGTTGACGGCGTCGTCGAGGCACGTGACGAGTTCAAACGCGCCAAGTTGCGGCAGCTCCCGCATGTCGGCGACGAACACCCGCTCGGGGCCGACATCCCCGCGATGCCGTGCCTGCTCCACCATCGCCGGCGAGATGTCGCAGGCCCACACGTCGTAGCCGCGCTCCAGCAGCGGGGCGAAGCTCTTGCCCGTTCCGCATGCCACGTCCAGCACGCGCGGCCCGTTTGCCCCGTGGTTGCGGGCAATCTGCTCAAGTCGGCCGACCCACGCGTCGTGGTCGTAGCCGTCGGTGAAGTCGTCGTAGACGGGCGCGAGTCGCTCGTACGCGAGCAGCGCCGGAGTCGCGGTCATGGTCGCCATGACCACAAAGACCCTTCGAACGCTCACGAACGTTTCACATACTTCGTGAACTTCTACGCAACCTCGGCGATGCTGCGCTGGTGGCTGTTGCAAGCGAGGGGGACCGCTCGCATCTGCCGAGCGGTGATTGGAACTGGAAGCTGATGCGGGGCATCGCCGTGCGGGAGGCGCGTCGCTACTTCGGCACGGCCCATGACGTCGACGAAGTCGTGCAGGAGGCGCTCGTGCGTGCGTGGCGCCGCCGCGGCACGTGCAACGGCGACGACCGCATGCCGTGGATGCGCCAGATCGCGCGCAACGAGGCGCTGCGACTGCTCGAGCGGCGCAGGCGGCGCTCGGAGTTCGAGCTGCTCGACGACGAGACGCTGCTGGCCGGCGTCGCCGACGAGGACGCGCTCGAGCAGCACGAGGGGATGCTGCTCCGGATGGAGGTCGAACAAGTCGTCGGCGGGCTGAGCGTTGCCGATCGACAGCTTCTTGCACTACGCTATGAGCGCGATCTGACCCAGCCGGAGGTGGCTCGCATGCTCGGTATCCCGGAAGGAACCGTCAAGATCCGACTTCATCGGCTTCGCGGACGGTTGCGCAAGGCATTGGACGCCCCTGTATGAAGCCGTATAGCGACATCAACGATCCGCGTCTCATCAAGGCGCTCGCGCACCCGCTGCGCGTTCGGATCCTCTCCATTCTTGAGACGCGCGACATGGCCAGCCCGAACGAGATGGCCGATGAGCTCGGCGTCTCGCTCGGCGTGATGAGCTATCACGTCCGCCGTCTGCACGCGCTCGGCTTCCTCGAGCTCGTCAAGCGCACGCCGCGCCGCGGCGCGATAGAGCACCACTACCGCGCGAAGGCGCGACCGCACGTCACCGACGAGGGCTGGGCGGAGACGCCGTCGATCGTCAAGCGGGCGATGGTCGGCGCCTCGCTGCAGCAGATCACCGGCTTCATCAACGCGGCCGCGTCGCAGGGCGGCTTCGACCGGGGCGACGCGCACCTGAGTCGAACCGTCGTCGCGCTCGACGAGGAAGGCTGGAAGGAGCTCGCTGGCGAGCTGGCCCGGCTGATGGAACGCGTCGACACGCTGCAGGACGAGGCACTCGAGCGCGTGAAGGCGTCTGGCGAGGACGGCGAGGCCGCCCTCAGACGCAGCGCCGCGGTGCTGATGCTGTTCGACGCCGAGGGCGTGCCGGAGCACGACCCGGCGCGCGACGCCAACGGCGACCAGCAGCTCGGTCGCCGCTCCTCGCGCCGTCCGCGTCCGCTGCGCGCTGTCACGACCGACTGACGGCTATGGGGCACATCGAGCAGGGGGCCGGACGAGCTATACTGCCGGCCCGCTGCGGATGTAGCTCAGTTGGCTAGAGCGTCTGCTTGCCATGCAGAAGGTCGTGGGTTCGAGTCCCATCATCCGCTTCGTATGACGGCCGCAGACTCCACATGGGGGGAGGGCGCCAACGCCGAGGCGATCACGGCGTGGGACGGGCCGCTGTTCGACCGCTTCGTCCGCTTCCGCCACATCGTCACGAGCGGCCTCGGCGCGCACGGCGAGCGTGCGCTCGAGCTGTTCCCGCCCCGGCCGGGCGAGCGCGTGCTCGACGTCGGCTGCGGCTTCGGCGACACCACGCAGCGGATCGCCGGCCTTGTCGGCTCCGAGGGCGAGGCCGTCGGCGTCGACGCGGCCGCGAACTTCATCGAGGCGGCGCGGCAGGAGGCCCAGGAGGCCGGCGTCGAAAACGTCCGCTTCGCGGTCGCCGACGTCGAGACGACGCGCTTCGAGGAGCGCTTCGACCGCGCCTTCTCGCGCATGGGAACGATGTTCTTCGCCAATCCCGTGTGGGCGTTGCGCAACGTGCGCGAGGCGCTGCCTTCCGGCGGGCTGCTGACGATGGTCGTGTGGCGGCGCCGGATCGACAACGACTGGCTCTATCGCGCGCAGACGATCGTCGAGGGAATCGTCGAGCGTCCGGAGGAGTACGACGAGCCGACGTGCGGACCGGGGCCCTTCTCGATGGCCGACGCCGACACCACGAGCGACGTCCTGAGGCATGCCGGCTTCAGCAACGTGTCGCTGCACCGCTGTGACATCCCGATC
>DASTSX010000465.1:0-16776 GCA_035760455.1 Gemmatimonadaceae bacterium
CGGGTGGCACACGGCGCTCAAGATCCTCGGCGTTCTGATCGTGGTCGTCGCGCTCCCGCTCGCGCTGGTGGTGAAGGAATCGCCGCCGGGCTCCGCGGACGCCGCGCCACGCGCCGCGCGACCGCCGCTCGCGCCGATCCGCGACGTGCTGCGCCAGCCCGCGTTCTACCTGCTGATGATCGGCAGCATGTGCTCGATCGCCGCCGTCGGCGGCGCGAACCAGCACCTCAAGCTGTACCTCAGCATCGATCACGGATACACGCAGAAGGCCGCGGCGGGGGTCGCGTCGCTCACGCTGCTCGCGAGCCTCGTGGGCCGGCTCGGCATGGGGTGGCTCGCCGACCGGTGGCCGAAGAAGCGCGTGATGCTGCTGATCTACCTGCTCGTCGCGGCGTCGATCCCGATCCTGCTCTACGCGAGCACTCCGGGCGCCGTGACGCTGTTCGCGATCGTCTTCGGCATCGGGCTGGGCGGCGAGTACATGGTCATCCCGCTGATGGCTGCGGAGCTGTTCGGCACGCGCGTGCTCGGCCGCGCGATGGGGATCATCCTCGCGGCCGACGGGGTGGCCGAGGCGACGGCGCCGGTGCTCGTCGGGCGGCTGCACGACATCTCCGGGAGCTACACGACGGGCTTCTCGACCCTGATCGCCTTCGCGCTCGTCGGCGCGTTCGCCATCGCGCTCCTGCCACGGCGCCGCGCCGGTGACGCGCCGCCGGTAGCGATCCTCGAGCACGCCTGACCACCCACCACGCACACCGCGTCAGAGGAATCGACATGGACGGACAATCGATCGGCATCGTCATGAACGGCGTCACGGGCCGCATGGGGCTCAACCAGCACCTCGTGCGCTCAATCGTCGCCATCCGACAGCAAGGGGGCGTCCCGATGCCGGACGGCACGCGGCTCATGCCCGATCCCATCCTCGTCGGGCGCGACGAGCGGAAGCTTCGCGCACTGGCGGAGCAGTACGGCATTCGCCGGTTCACGACGGATCTCGAGCAGGCGCTGGCCAACGACGCCGACCCGATCTACTTCGACGCGACGCTCACGCAGCTGCGCGCCGCCAACGTGCGTCGGGCGATCGAGCGCGGGAAGCACGTCTACTGCGAGAAGCCGCTCTCGGTGAGCACCGACGAAGCGCTCGACCTGGCGCGGCTGGCCGACCAGGCGGGGGTGAAGCACGGCGTCGTGCAGGACAAGCTGTTCCTGCCGGGCATCCGCAAGCTCAAGCGGCTCGTGGACTCGGGCTTCTTCGGCCGCATCCTGAGCGTGCGGGGCGAGTTCGGCTACTGGGTGTTCGAGGGCGACTGGCAGCCGGCGCAGCGCCCGTCGTGGAATTACCGCACCGAGGACGGCGGCGGGATCATCGCCGACATGTTCTGCCACTGGCGGTACGTGCTCGATCACACGTTCGGCGAGGTCACCGCGGTGCAATGCATCGGGGCGACGCACATCCCGGAGCGGCTGGACGAGAAGGGGCGTCGGTACGTGGCGACGGCGGACGACGCCGCGTACGGCACGTTCAAGCTCGCGGGCCCCGAGGGCGACATCATCGCACAGTTCAACTCGTCGTGGACGGTGCGCGTGTACCGCGACGAGCTGCTCTCGATCCAGGTGGACGGGACGGAAGGGAGCGCCGTGGCGGGACTCCGTGGGTGCAAGACGCAGCACCGCGTGAACACGCCGCGTCCGACGTGGAACCCGGACATCCCGAACCCGTTCGACTTCTTCGCCGACTGGCAGGACGTGCCCGACAACGGCGAGTTCGACAACGCCTTCAAGTACCAGTGGGAGATGTTCCTGCGCCACGTGGCGATCGGCACGCCGTACATCTACGACTTCTATGAAGGAGCGAAGGGCGTGCAGCTCGCGGAGCTGGGGCTGAAGTCGTGGGCCGAGCAGCGGTGGCTCGACGTGCCCGCCCTGCCGCGCGTCGGCGCGCTCCAGCCGGCGTAGCGCGCGATGACGGGTACGATGACGGGTACGATGACTGGCCCAGCGACGGCGACACTGACACTTCCCCGGCTGGACGGCTCGCTCGAGCAGTTCACGCTCCGCGAGCCGCGCGCGTGGCCGCATCCCAGCGGGCCGTTCCGCACCCGGGTCGCCTACGCGGCGGCGCACGTGGTGGCCGATCCGCGGCGCGACGTCGACGTCTTCACCGAGAACGCGATCGACTGGGACGCCACCCTGGCCTACCGCCGGCATCTGTGGAAATACGGGTTCGCCATTGCGGAAGCGATGGACACGGCGCAACGCGGGGGTGGGCTGACGTGGAAGTCGGCGCAGGAGCTGATCCGGCGGTCGCAGGCCGCGGCGGACGCGGAGGGCGGCACGATCGCCTTCGGCGCAGGGACGGACCACCTGGTGCCGTCGCCGTCGGTGACGCTCGACGACGTGCGCCGCGCCTACGAGGAGCAGGTCGGGTACGTCGAGAGCGTCGGCGGTCGCGTGATCCTCATGGCGAGCCGCGCGCTGGCGAAGGCGGCGCACGGGGCCGACGACTATCGCTCCATCTACGGCGGCGTGCTTCGGCAGGTGAAGCAGCCGGTGATCCTCCACTGGCTCGGAGACATGTTCGATCCGCAGCTCGCCGGCTACTGGGGCACGGCGGATCTCGACGAAGCGATGGAGGTCTGCCTCGACGTGATCCACGATCACCGCGACAAGGTGGACGGGATCAAGATCTCGCTGCTGGACGCGCAGCGGGAGATCGACATGCGGCGGCGGCTTCCCGCGGGCGTGCGCATGTACACGGGCGACGACTTCAACTACGCCGAGCTGATCGAGGGCGACGACCGGGGCCACAGCGACGCGCTGCTCGGCATCTTCGACGGCGTCGCGCCCGCGGCGTCGGTGGCGCTGCAGGCGCTCGACGCCGGAGATCTCGCGACGTTCCGCTCGGTGCTGGAGCCGACCGTACCGCTGTCGCGGCACATCTTCAGGAAGCCGACGCACGCGTACAAGACGGGCATCGTGTTCCTGGCCTACCTCAACGGCCACCAGGATCACTTCCGGATGCTCGGCGGCGCGGAGAGCGCGCGCACGGCGGTGCACCTCGGGGAGCTGATCCGGCTCGCGGATGCGGCGGGGCTCCTCGCCGATCCCGAGCTGGCGGCTCGCCGCGCGCGCGGCGTGTTGGCCGTGGCGGGGATCCAATGAGCGATCTCGGCGGCGCTGTGGGGCACGTGTCGCTGACCGCGCCCGCCGCATCAGCGGGAGATGCCGCTCCGATGAAGGACGCCACGCGGCTGAGCTTCAACCAGGCCACCGCCGAACGCGCATCGCTGCCCGACGTGATCGAGGCATGTGCTCGCGGAGGGATACCCGGCATCTCGATCTGGCGGCACAAGCTCGCCGAGACCGGCGTCGATCGGGCTGCCCGACAGCTGCGCGACGCGGGCCTGTGGGTGTCGAGCGTGTGCCGGGGCGGCATGTTCCCGGCCAGCACGGCGTCGGAGCGCGCCGCCCGGATCGACGACAACCGCCGGGCGATCGACGATGCCGCGACGCTGAATGCGGAGGTCCTCGTGCTCGTGTGCGGCGCCGCACCGGACCGCGACATCTCCGCCGCACGCGAGATGGTGGCGGACGGCATCGCGGCGATCGCCCCGTACGCGGCGGAGCGCGGCGTGCGGCTCGGCATCGAGCCGCTGCATCCGGCGTTCGCCGCCGAGCGGTCGTGCATCACCACGATGCGAGAAGCACGGCGCATCGCGGAGCGGTTCGAGGCGTCGAACGTCGGCGTCGTCGTGGACGTGTACCACGTGTGGTGGGATCCGGAGCGCGCCGAGGAGATCGCGCGGCTGGGCGACCGCATCGCGGGCTATCACGTGAACGACTGGCTGGTCCCAGTGAAGAACGTGCTGATGAACCGCGGCATGATGGGTGACGGCGTGATCGAGCTGCGACGGATCCGCGGCGAGATCGAGCGTGCCGGTTACATGGGACCGATCGAAGTCGAGATCTTCAACGAGAGCATCTGGGAACGGCCGCTCGACGAACTCGTGCGGCTCACGAAAGAACGCTTCGTGGAGGTGTCATGAGCGGCTACGAGGGGATGGATCGACGCGGGTTCCTGCGTGCGGCAGGCGCGATGGCGGCGGTCGCCGCGACGGGGTGCTCGCGCGCCGTGTCCGTCGGCAGCCCAACCGGCAGCGCGCGACTGCCACTCGGCTTCTCGACGCTGGGCTCGCCGAAGTGGGACTGGCTCCCGACGCTCGACTTCGCGGCGGCGCACGGCTTCGCGGGGATCGAGCTGCGCGGGCTGCAGCAGACGATGGACCTCTCCAAGCGGCCGGAGTTCCAGCCGGATCGTCTCGCGCAGACGAAGCGCGAGCTCGCCGCGCGCGAGCTCACCGTGCCCTGCCTCGGCGCGTCGGTGAACCTGCACGAGCAGGACACGGCGAAGCTCGGTGCGGCGATGGCCGAGACGCGGCGGTTCATCGACGTCGCCGGCGCGCTCGGCGCACCGTACGTGCGCGTGTTCGGCAACGAGTGGGTGAAGGGGATGAGCCGCGAGGCCGTGCTCGCGTACATCGCGCGCGGGCTGCGCGAGCTGGGCGAGTACGCGCGCCCGCGCGGCGTGACGGTGCTGCTGGAATCGCACGGGCACTTCGTCGACTCGCCGACGCTGGCCGAGCTGATGCGGCTCGCCGACTCGCCGGCGGTGGGGATCCTCTGGGACGCGCACCACACGCACGTGGCGAAGGAATCGCCCGAGACGTCGGTGGCCCAGCTCGGGAAGTGGATCCGGCACACGCACCTGAAGGACTCCGTCCCTGAGGGCACGGGCCGCAAGTACGTGCTGACCGGGCGCGGCGAGGTGCCGGTCAAGCGTCAGATCGAGGTGCTCGCGCGGAGCGGGTACCGCGGCTTCTACAGTCTCGAGTGGGAGAAGCGCTGGCATCCCGAGCTGGACGAGCCCGAGGTCGCGTTCGCGGACTTCGCGAAGGTAGCGTCGGGCTACCTCCGCGAGGCCGGGGTCAAGCCGCTCGCGTCGCGCTGAGGGTCATGTACAATCCGCCGAGCTTCGCCGAGCACGACGTGGCGGTGATGCACGCCTTCATCGACGCGCATCCACTCGGCGCGCTCGTGACGTCGTCGCCGACCGGGCTGTTCGCGACCCATCTCCCGCTGATTCTCGACCGTAGCCGCGAGGGGCTCGGAACGCTGCAGGGACACATCGCCCGGGCGAACCCGCACCACGAGCGAGCGGCGGACGGGTGCGACGCACTGGTGCTCTTCACGGGCGCCGATGCCTACGTGACTCCCTCGCTGTATCCGAGCAAGACGCGGCATGGGAAGGTGGTGCCGACGTGGAACTACGTCGCCGTGCACGCGCACGGGACGCTGCGATTCGTGACCGAGCCGACCGCACTGCGACGTCATCTGGAGCGACTCACGGCGCGACACGAGGCTGGGCGTGCCCGGCCGTGGTCGATCGACGACACGCCCGACGGCTACGTCGACAAGCTGCTCGGAGCGATCGTGGGCGTGGAGGTCGAGATCACGCGCCTCGACGGCAAGTGGAAGATGAGCCAGAACCGGCCGGACGAGGACGTGGACGGCGTGATCGAGGGGCTCGGCGGCTCGCCCGACGCGCGCGAGCGCGAGGTGGCCGCGCTGGTGCGCGACCGGCGACCGGCGACGCGGGACTGAGCGCGCGGGCGGTGCGCGGATGCGCCCCCGCGCTTCAGCGCAACCAGAGCAGCGGCTGGCGCACGGGATAGTTGCGTATCACCTCGTCGATCGTGGGATCCGGATCGAGCGAGCGCCAAAGCGCGAGGTAGCGCGGCTCGTTCAGCGCGAGTCCGCCGAACAGCAGCGCGGGATGCCGGATCGGCCAGGCGTCGAAGTATTGGACGTCGGGCGGCTTGGGCCAGCGGCGCTTGTCAGCGATGAAGGGCACCATGTACGCCAGTGCGCGCGCCATGCCACGGCCATCGGCCGACTCGAAGCGCCAGGCATCATCACCAGGCGTGGACACCGTCTCCGCCAGCATGCCCATCACGTCGAGCTGGAAGAGGGAGTATCCATAGGGTTTGGTTCGCGCGAGCTCGCGGGGGAAGGAGCCATCCGTCGCCATCTGGCCCGGGACGAGTGTCTCCTTGAAGAACCGCCGCATGGCGGCAACCCGCGCCGTGTCGCCGAGGAGCCGAGCGAACGCGGCGACCTGTAGCGCCCATGCGGCGCTGTGATTGTTGCCGTTGTCGCGCTCGGCGATGCCGTACGGGTGGGTCGTCATCCACTCGAGATACTGGCGGAACCAGGCATGGACGGCGTCGCGCGTTGCAGGATCGACCGCGCCGCGCCGTTCGAGCGAGCGCATCGCCTGCGCGACCTCGACGAGATGGATGGTGTCGATTATCCCGATGCCGCGTCCGGTGGCCACGCCCTTGATGGCCTGGCCATAGAGCAGGTTCGGGTTCATCCGGGTCGACTCGGTGACGAACCAGGCCCGCAGATGTGCTACGGCATGGCGTGCGTGGCGCGCGTCGCCCGTGATCTCGTAGGCGGCGGCGAGCGCAGGCACGATCTGGCTCAGCCGACGCATCGCGTCCCGGTGCGCGACGAAGTTGTCCGGGTTTGTCTCTCCGTCGCGGCGGACGTAGGGCCCTCCTGGGTCGGCCGGGTTGGGCCACCAGTAGTCGCCCTCCGAGTAGAAGTCGTGCGCACCGCCGGCGCTCCGCGTGGCGCGTACGGCGGTCACGGTCACGGGCGGCTCGCTCAAATAACGATTCGCCAGGGCGAGCACCCGCTCGCGCTCGACGGCGATCAACTGCGTGCGGGTGAGTTGGGCCGTCGCCGGCGATGCGGCGACGCCGACGGCATAGAGCGCGCCGACGAGACGAGGCAGCGAGGCGAGGTGCCGAGTCATGGGGCCGCCGTCGAGGCAGGGGTGAGGATGAGGCTGCGCAGACGCATCAGGCTCGTGCCCGGGATGCGTGTGGGGCGCACGGCGATGGTGGTGGCGCCTGGTTGGAGCGTGACCGTGCCGAGGTCGTGCGCGGCAAACGCGCTGTTGCCAGCGGTGGATCGAACGGTGCCTGCGAAGCGTGCGCCCGCAACGATCAACTCGAAGGCGCCCAGGCTGTCGGCGCTCGGCTGTGCGTACTCGAGCGCGACACGATAGCGCGCCGGCTCGGTGACGCGAACCGTCCAACTGACGATGCTCGCCGTATCGGACCACCGCTGGGTCACGTCGTTTCCCCGCTTGCCGTCGCCGTATGCGATCCCAGCCCCGGCGATCGCCGCGTCGAACACGTGGAGCGTCGCCGGCGGACCCGCCGCCGGGATCCAGATCCCGTCGGCGGTCTCCATCGGCACGCCGCAGTCGAGCACGACGACAGTGTCCCACGGATCGACCGGGGTCGCGGGAACGGTGATCTCGACGTCGGCGGGCCCCATCCGCGTGACGGTGAGCGGCGGCGAGTCGGGGCGGGCGAGCAGGCGTGCGGCGAACACCGGGCTGCGCAGCCCGGACAGATGCAGTTTGCCGTTCGAGGGCCAGTCGAAGACGTGCAGGTAGATCCGGTTTCCCTTGAGCGTGGACTGTCCCCAGAGCTGCGGTGGGAGGGGCGTTCGCGTCGTCCCGCGGATGGACTCGCCGTTCACCGCCATCCAACGACCGATCCCCTCGAGAATCGCGGCGTCCTTCGCGTCGAACGAGCCGTCTCCACGTGGGCCGATATTGAGCAGCAGATTGCCGCCGCGTGCGGCGGCCTTGGCGAGCAGGCGGACGAAGTGCTCCGGCGGCTTGTGGGAGGAATCGGACGCATGATAGCCATACGACTCGTTCGTCGTCGGGATGGCCTCCCAGTCTCCCGCGTGCCGGTAGATTTCGGCGGGGCGGTCGGCAGTATTGGCGTAGTCACCGAACCGCGCCTCGGGTCCATCCGGTACTGGCTGCACTCCCCGACCGTTGATCACGATGCCCGGCTTCGCCTCGCGAGCCGCGCGGAGGATTCGCAGGTTTTCCTCGGGGGGCAGCTTGTGCGGCGTGTCGAACCAGAGGATGTCCGGATCGTACTGCGCGATCAGCTCACGGATCTGCGGAATCGCCTTGCGGTCCACGTAGCGGCGCGCCGTGGCGACGCGCTCGGGAGAGGCGAGCCACCAGTCGCGGCCGCCGTGGAGATTGAGGTCGCCCCCCGGATTCTGGAACTCCCAGTCGTTGCCCGGCGCTTCCGCGTCACCCCAATCGAAGGCGTGCGAGTAGTAGAAGCCGAAGCGTAAGCCCTGCCGCTTCGCCGCATCGCGCAGCTCGCGCATCGGATCGCGGCGCCACGGTGTCGCCTTCACGACGTTGTAGTCGCTCGCCCGGGAGTCGAACAACGCGAAGCCGTCGTGATGCTTCGCCGTGACGACCATGTACCCCATCCCCGCCTGCTTCGCGGCGCGGATCCACGCGTCGGCGTCGAACTTCACCGGGTCGAAGCGCTCGACCGCCTCGGCGCGGTACTGCGCGGCGGGGACCTTCCGGATCCGCTGGATGTGCTCCGCGTAGCCGCGGACGGGGGAGCCCTGCCAGCTTCCGGCGAGCCGCGAGTACACGCCCCAGTGGATGAACATCCCGAATCGCGCTTCGCGCCACCACGCGAGCCTCGCGTCGCGCGTCTGCATGGAGCGGCGCCACCAGTCCATGTCGGGACGGTCCTGCGGACCGCTCGACGCGCGAGAGGACGGAGGCGCGGTCCGGGGCGTGAGTGCCGGCCATCGGTGATGCTGCGACGAATCCAGCGTGACCGGAGTGAGCGCCGGCATCGGTGCCGACGCGTCCACGGCGAGCACGACCCATCCGCCCTTTGGAATGTCGAGGTCGAGCTGGCCATCGGACGCGCCGCGAATCCGGACCTCGGCGCCACTGCGTGCCCGGACCATCGGCGTTCGGGTCCAGTCGCTGACCACGAGCCGGCACGGCTGGCCCGCGAGACTCTCGACGCGTACCCACACCGTGCGCCCGCCGCGCCGCACGCCGCTGACCAGAAAGGCGCGCTCGGTACGGAGACGGTGGAAGGACGCATCCCTCCAGATGGCCGGCACGGCTGGAAAGAGGCGGATCGCGTCACCCCAATCCTGTACGAAGAGGTCTTGCAGGGTGTTCGCCGCGGCAAGCGGTGTCTCGATCACCGGTCCAGCTTCGGCGTAGAACGTGTTCGCCTCCATGTACCGCGGGGCGTCGAGATACTTGTTCATTCGCACGAGCGCCGCGTCGCCGTCACCGAGCATGGCGTGCATCGCGCCGCCGCCGGTGTAGGAGTAGCCTCGGAAGAGCTCGGGGGTGCTCTCCCACGTGGCCAGCGACCGCTCGATCAGTGCGCGTTCGCCGGGCCGGTCCGGCCGCAGCAACGCCAGCGGATAGATCGCGAGGAGGTGCGAGTAGTGCCGATGCGACTCCTTCCATGGCCGACCGCGGCCGACGAGCAGGCCCGACGAGTCGGTCGGGAATGGCGTGAGGTTCGCCAGCACGTCGCGCCAGCGCGGCAGGCGCGGGTCGTCGAGCGCGAGTCGTTCAGCGCTGGTGACGAGCGTCTGGAGTCCCCATCGCAGCAGGGCGAGATCGTAATTCGCATCCGGCATCGTCGCGAGCTCGGGCGAGTGGGTCTTCGGCAGGTGATACCTGCCGTCGGCGCCCTTCTCGACGTACGCGAGATAGTTGCCGATCGCGCGCGCGAGCAGCGGGTACACGCGCTCGCGGAGCAGACGCTCGTCCATCGTCGCCCGGTAATACTGCCAGTAGTAGAACATCGTCCACGGCAGATTCCCCATCTCGTGTGCGGCATCGCTCGTCGCGGTCGCGAGGTCCACCTTTCGCACGAGATCGGGGCCACTGCTGCGGCCGATGGCGGCCGCCTCTCCACGCAACCGCTCGGGGACGTTCTCGATGAGCGCTTGCCGGTTGCGGTCGAGGTTGCGGAACAATGATTCCGAGAGCTCGAGCCGGTTGGCGTGAAAGAGGGGCGAGTAGGTGAGCTGCGCGTTCAGGTTCCACCAGATCGCCGGCCACGGCGTGTCGCTGTACCACGGGCCGTTGAGATCGAGGATCGGTCCGTCGTCGCGCATGGCCGAGCCGAGCTTGTAGATCTGAATCCAGTAGTACGACTCGAGCCGCGCGTCCGGAAAGGAGAGGAAGCTGGCCGGGTAGTAGCGGTGCCACCAGGCGCGATGGCTCGACGAGAGCCTCGTCTCGCCGGCGGTCGCCGCGCGTTCGACCTCCTGCGCCGCATCCTGCCGCGCGGCCCCTGCGGAGGCGCCGATGCCGATGGAGACGAAGAAGATCTGCCCCGACGGTGTGGTCGGTCCGCGCCGAATCACCTCCGCGTGCGCACCACCCCCGATGAAGGACTGCAGACTGCCGATCTCGCGTGCCGTTCTGGAGACGACCGCCGCCGGATGAAGATCTTCCGGCACGAACGCCTCGCTGCGAGCCACCTTGCGCGGCGGACGCGCCTCGGCGGGCTCCCACCCGAGCTCGGGCCGGCGCTCGCCTCCCGTCCCCCGCAGCTCGATCACGATCACCGAAGGCGTGCGGCTCACGTAGGAGCGCCACCGGACGGCTCCGCTGTCGGTCAGGACCTCCCCGGTCGCTTCCGCGTTCCAGAGCGTGAGCCGCGTCGAGCCGCTTCGCTGTGCCCCTCTCGTCTCGAGCGTCACGCGTCCGACGGGATATCGCGACTGCGCGTGGACGAGGCGCGTGCGATTGATCTGCCAGCTCAGCTTCCCGTTTCGCTGGAACACGGTGGCGCCAAGGTCTCCGTTGCCGATGAACGCGCTCTCGCCCCAACTCGAGGGGGGTCGCGGCCAGACCAGGTCGTGCCTGCCGAGGAAAGCGGGCCAGTCGATGCGAACCGGAGGTGGCGACTGGGCGCCCGCCCCGGTTGCCACGAGCAGCGCGATGAGCACTCGCGACAGGCGGCCCATCACCGTGGGCGGAGCCAACGAGAGGACGCGAGGGACGGAGTGCCGACGCGGCTCACCCCAGTGCCCACCCCAGATGGAATCCTGCGTGTCGCTGACCTGACGCCGTGTCGAGTCGTCTGTTCGATGTAGGCTCACGCCTGTCTCCTCACGATGGACGCCGCCGCTCTCACCTGCCCCCAATGTGGCGCCGCCGCCGCCGCGGACGCCATCCAGTGCTCGTTCTGTCAGGCGCGGCTCGCCACGACGGCGTGCGCGTCGTGCTTCGGCCTGGTCTTCGTCGGCTCCAAGCACTGCGCGCACTGCGGCACCGCCATCGCCTCGGCGCAGGCGCGGACGGGTGCGCGTCCCTGCCCGCGCGGATGTGGCGCGCTGCACGAGCTCTCGCTTGGCGGCGTGTCGCTGGACGAGTGCTCGGTCTGCAGCGGAGTCTGGCTGGCGCAGGACGTCTTCCAGCGGCTGTGCGCCGAGGAAGAGCGGCGCACGGTGTTCCTCGGTGCCGAGCTGCAGGAGCGGAAGACGCCCACGACCGCCACGCCGGCGGTTCGTTACGTGCCCTGCCCCGACTGTGGGCGGCTGATGAACCGCGTGAACTTCGGGAAGCGATCGGGGATCATCGTCGACGGCTGCTCGGCGCACGGAACCTGGTTCGACGCCGACGAGCTGCGCCGCGTCGTGGAGTTCGTACGCGATGGCGGGCTCGATCGCGCACGCCGGCACGAGCGGCTCCAGCTCGAGGAGGAGCGCCGTTTGCTCGCCACCCGTCAGAAGATCGCGACGTGGGGCGCGCCGCAGCCGACGCACGGCGACGACGCGAGCTCGTCGGCGACCGGAAGCATCGGCGCCGTGCTGCTGCGGCTGTTCGGTACGCGCTGACCGCCGCGCTCAGCGTGGCGTCATCATGCGCCAGGTGAGCGTGCGGTAGGAGAACGGCTTGCCCGCCGGTCGGGCGGGCGGCTCGCCGCGCAGCGACCCGTCGGCGGCGCGCGAGACGACGAGCGGCGTCCACGAGTGCTCGCCGCGCTCGTAGGCGAAGCTGGTGCCGTCGTCGTCGTACAGCCGGAGCGTGCCGGGCTCGTTGCCGTAGTGGCGCAGCTCGAGGTCGGCCAGCTCGCCCGGCCCGGGGACGTGCATCCAGTCGCCCGTCAGCAGCGGCACGATCGCGCCGTCGCGCACGAACACGGGGATCCGGTCGCGGCCGGGCTTCACCGTGATCACCTCGCCCGAGCCGGCCAGCGCGCCCGTGTAGAAGTCGTACCACCGTCCGCTCGGCAGCACGACGGTCCGTGCCGTGTCGCCCGCGAACATCGGCGCGACGAGGAGCGCGTCGCCGAGCATGAACTGGTCGCGCACGTCGCGCTGCGTCGCGACGGCGTATGGGTTGTCGGTGGAGCTGACCACGCCGGGCGACGAAGGCTGTTCGACGCGGAAGCCCGGCTCGAGCGCCATCGCCCGCACGGGGGGCACGCCGTCGAAGTGGTAGCGCGCGAATGCCGTGTAGAGATAGGGCAGCAGCCGGATGCGGAGCCGCATCACCTCGCGCACCGGATCGGCGACGTCGGGGAACGACCACGGCTTCGTGCCGTCGGACCACGCATTGAGCATGGCGAGCGGCGAGAAGCAGACCGACTGCATGCGCCGCAGCCACTCCTCGCCAGTGCGCGACGAACGGACCTCCGGCGTCCAGAGCACGCCGATGAACCCGCTGCTCGCGAGAGCGGTGATGAACTCCTGATGCCCGTACGAGTCGTTGTACAGCACGTACGGCAGCGGTGCCGCGCCGGCGTTGGAGGCGCGCACGAGGCCGTAGGTGCGCTGATCGCGCGCGCGAAACGCGTCGAGCGTCGCGCGCTGGAAGGCGAGGCCGTAGATCTGACGCATCTGCTCCCCGGAGAGTCCCGACGGGAACGTGGCGTGATCGGGCCACAGCCAGCGGTCGTAGCCATCGGCCTCGTCCACCTTGTAACCGCTCACGCCGCGCGCCACGAGCTCGCGGTCGAAGTGCTCGAGCAGTCGCGCCCGCACATCGGGCAGCGTGATGTCGGGGACGATGCCCGTCCACACGGTGTGCGAGCCCGAGCGCGGCGCGAACGCGGCGTACAACGGCGAGGACGGGGCAACGTACGGGTTCATCCAGAGGTTCACGCGCACGCCGGCTCGCTTCATCCCCGCGATGAACGCGTCGGGATCGGGGAAGCGCGTGCGATCCCAGACGAACGTTCCCGGATACGATGCGCTCTGCCACCCGGGCTCGAGCCCGAGCACGTCGAGCGGATAGCCGCGCGACGCGAACTCGGCGACCTCCGCCGTGGCCTGCTTCGCGGTGAACAGCGTCGGCACGCGGTGCAGGAAGCCGAGTCCCCACTTGGGCGGAATCACTCCGCCCCCCGAGTAGAGGTTGTAGCGCCGCACCGCGTCGAGCGCCGTGGGACCGGCGAACACGTAGATGGTCGCCCCCGCCGCGGGCACGAGGACTTCGACGGCATCGGAGGTCGGCTGCGACGACCATCGGCGGTCGAGGTTGCGGTCGCGCACGACGGGCGGGTTCCTCGAGTCGCGCCGCACGGCGGTGCCGGCGTACACGGTCACGTAGCGCGCCGCGTCGATGAGGACGCCATAGCCGGCGCTCGACACGTAGAACGGCACCGGCGCGTGCGTGCGTCCGTTGTCGGCGCCGCCGTAATGATCGACGTGGAGCTGCTTCACGCTGCCGCGCTGCTGGAGCGCTCGGAAGTTGAGGCCGAGGCCGTACAGCTGCTCGCGCGCGCCGAGTGGGAAGCGGAGCACGAGCTTGCCGTCCACACGGCGCGCGGCGATGTCGGCGCGCTCGAGTGGAAACGGCGCGGCGCCGACGCGGGCGAGCGCCTCGCGCTGCGGCCTCCCGCCCGCGGTGCCGAGAAGCGAGACGCGCTCGGGCGTACCGGCGGCGGCGCGCCAGACGCCGGGCGCGACCTCGGTCCAGGCGAGGGGGAGAGCGCGGGGGGCGCGCTGCGCGGGTGCGCTTTGCGCGGGGGCGCTTTGCGCGGGGGCGCTTTGCGCGAGGAACACCGCGGCGAGTAGTGGGATCATAAGTCGAATGTCGTCGTGATCACGGGCAGAACCCAGTCATCGGGTCACCTCGTCCGACAGCGGCTGGAGCGCGACGGGACCCAGCAGGCCGGAGGGGCGAACCGGCCAGCGGGAAGCGTCGAACGGACGGTAGTCGATGCCGACGAAGTTGATGTCGCGGAAGATTCTCCACTGCACGCCGCGGCGATCGAGATCCCGCACGCGGTTGGCGGAGAGGTTGGTCACCTCGACCTCGAGCACGTTGCCGGCGCGACGCAACGGCCCGACCTCGATCGAGTAGGGCGGCTCGAACAGAACGCCCAGCTCGCGCCCGTTGAGGCGAACACGCGCGGTCTCGTGCACGGCGCCGAGCGTCAACAGATGACGGCTTGCGCTGTCGGGAGCGTCGAAGGTGAGCGAGTAGCGCGCGGTGCCGGCGAACCGATCGGCGTCGTCGTCGCCGCGACCGGTCCACGGTACGAGCGAGTCGCTCGAAAACGGCTTCGGGACGACGGGCCCTCCGTCGAGAAAGGTCACCGTCCACCGTCCGCGAACCTCGGCGAGTGGGCCGTCGGCACGTCCGTACCGCCACGGTTCGCCACGCACCGCGCGCGGCGAAGCGCGAACGATCAACGAGTGGCCGGCATCGAGCTGCACGAGGGCCTGGGTCCGTCCGTTGGCGGTGCGCAGCCGCGCGAGTCCGGTGCGCCCGGTGACGGGATCGAGCAGCGCGACCGCCGCCGGCGAGCCGTCCACGTCGATCCAGCGGTTCACGGCAGCGCCGGCGACGACGAAGTAGCGGCGCTCGTCCCCGACGAGCCGGCGGACGAACCGGAGGCCGGTGCGGTCGCCGAGCGCGTCGCGGCGCACGCCGGCGGCGGCGAGCAGGGGCTCGACCGCGTCGCCGGCGAGCACGCGGCCACGACCGAGGCGCGCGATGCGCAGGCCGCCGGAGTCGCGCCAGACGAGCGTGCGTTGCGCCGCCCCGAGCTCGGCGCGGCGAGCGCTCAGGCGTGCGGCGCCGGGCACGTCGCTCGGGATCGGGCCGAGGAACGCCACCGTCGCTCCCGAGCGGGCGAGCGCGAGAAGTCGCGTGAACGTCGCCGGCGGGATGTGCACCGCATTCGGCACCACGACCGCCGACCAGCGTCCCCCCGCCGAGCGAAGGTGCCCTGCCGCGATGGAGACGTCGGCGGCGAGCTGGCGGTCGGAGACGTAGTCCACGCCCACGCCCCCCAGGTGCAGCGCGCGCGCGAGCTTGCCGAACGGCCGGTCGTTGAACCAGACGGGATCGTGGACGCGGAAGTCCATGCGCCGTCGCGAGGCGTCATGCCAGTTGTCCCAGATCGGCCAGTACAGCAGAACGTCGGCGTCGGCGATGCCCTCCTGCATGCTGGACTGCACGCGCGCCACGTAGCGATTGAAGGCCGGCAGGTCGCGCCAGATCGCGTTGCGCGCGTTGAGATCCATCGAGGCGTAGAACTGCCAGCCGGGCCAGGCCGCGGTCGACGGGGAGTACGCCGTGCCGTGGTAGAAGAGATGGTTGATGCCGGCGAGGAACATCCCGTCCGCGGCCTGCTTCATGTGCGCGAGCGTGCCCGTGAAGTGCTCGCCGAGCCAGGTGAACGCCTCCGCCGACGCGAGGCGGCGGCCCGCCACGTGCGCCGCGGAGGAGGCGAACTTGTTGATCAGGGGATCGGCGTCGGGGCTGCCGATGACACCGAAGATCTCCGTCTCGGGGATGTCCGACGCGGCGTAGAGGTCGAGCAGATTCCCGGGCGACCCGTGTGCTTGCTCGCGCATCAGCGCACCGCGCCCGTGCGACCAGCGCGTGAGGGGCGAGACGAAGTGCTCCCGGAGCATCTCGTCGAGCGTCTGCCGATAGTCGGACTGCACGCGGGCCACGTGCGCCGTGTCTCCGCGTCCGGCGAGCGCGGGAAGCTCGTCGGCGAGATCGTAGCCGCGCCGCGCGGCGAAGAACGGGAAGAGCTCGGCGGACCCGTCGCCGGTGTACTCGAAGGAGTCGTGGAAGTACGAGCGAATCGTCCCTCGCGGCCACGCGGCGGTGCGCTCGGCGAACATCCGCAGGTAGCGCTCGGTCGCGGCGGCGGAGAACGGATCGATCGACGGACCCTCTCCGCCGGGCGCGGGGCGTTTGACGTTGTCGCCCGAGAAGCGCGTGCCGGCGGCGTACACCGTCCAGCGGCCGTCGGGCGCCTGCCAGCGCGGCGCGCCGGCGGCCGGCACCGGGATGCGCACGCGCCGCCCGTCGTCGCCGACGGCGACGATCGCATCGATGCGTCGTCCGGCGAGGTCGCGCTCCCAGCGCGCGCCGCCGTTCACCGTGTCGATCGTGATCGCCAGCGACTGGTTGGCGTCGGCCGGCTGCACGGTGGGCCCCCCGATGCGCCAGCCCGAGCCCTGCGGCAGATCGAGCCCCATCCCGCGGCGACTCGCTTCGGCGGCGGCGTGCCGAACCACCGCCGCCCATCGTGGCGTGAGGTACGGGATGTAGGCGGAATCGGCGCCACGCGCGCCGTAGATGACCGTGACCTCCACGCCGCCGAAGCCCGCCGAGTCGAGCTCGGCGATCTCGCGCGTGAGGTTCGCCTCGTCCACCGCGCTGCCGAGCCACCACCAACGCGTCCACGGCTTCGCCTCGCGAGTCACCGCGGGCCAGTCGAGGATCGACCGCGCGGCGGCGCGCCGGCCCGCCTGCCCTTCCGCCGACGCGGCCAGCGCGGGCACGAGGAGCAGCCCCGTGAGCGCGGTCCGCACTCGCCCGAGCACCCCGGGCGCGCGAGA
>DASTSX010000466.1:0-2143 GCA_035760455.1 Gemmatimonadaceae bacterium
CGGTCGCACGCAGCGTCGTCGTCGCGTTGAACAGCGCCACCACTTCGCGCGCTACGTCGCGCGGCAGTCGGTCGCGCGCGAGCACGGTGTCGCGCTGCTGTGCGTGCAGGGCCAGCGGCACGCAGGCGCCGAGCACGGAGAGGAGGAGAGTGCGCATTGTGCTCACGGGCGATGGGTCCGGGGTCCTACCCCGCCTCCGATCATTCGTCGCCGACCGGGATGCCCAGCCGGCGCATCCGGCGGTAGAGGTTCGCCCGGTCGGTCTTCAGCCGCCGCGACGCCTCCGCCACGTTTCCGCCCGCCGCCGACAGCGCGCGAACGATGAGCGTGCGCTCGTGCTCGTCCAGCGTGTCGCTGAGCGAGCTGTCGAGCGAGGCGGGATCCGGGAGCGGCTCCGTGCGGCGCACGCCGCCGTCGACGGGGAGCACGGCGCGCAGATCCTGCTCGTCGACGTCGCCCCCCGCGTGCAGGATCGCCAGCCGCTCGACGATGTTCGCCAGCTCGCGCACGTTGCCCGGCCACCGGTAGCGCGCCAGCAGCGCGAGCGCCGCGTCCGTGAAGCGCGGCGCGCGCCGACCGGTGCGCGAGCGGTGCAGGGCGGAGAAGTGCGACACGAGCGCCGGCAGGTCGTCGGGCCGCTCTCGCAGCGGCGGGACCTCGATCGGGATCACGTTCAGCCGGAACAGCAGATCCTCGCGGAACGAGCCCTCCGCCGCGCCGCGCGTCAGGTCGCGGTTCGTCGCCGCCACGATGCGCACGTCCACGCGGATCGGCTTCCCGCCGCCGACGCGCTCGATCTCCTTCGCCTCGATCGCGCGCAGCAGCTTCGCCTGCGCTTCGGCCCCGAGGTCACCCACCTCGTCGAGGAACAGCGTGCCCGTGTGCGCGAGCTCGAAGCGGCCGATCCGACGGTCGGTCGCTCCCGTGAACGCTCCCTTCTCGTGCCCGAACATCTCGCTCTCCACGAGATCGCGCGGGATCGCCGCGCAGTTCACGCGCACGAACGGGCGGTCGCGGCGCGGGCTCTGCGCGTGGATCGCCGACGCCACGAGCTCCTTGCCCGTGCCCGACTCCCCGGTCACCAGCACTCGCGCGTCCGTCGGCGCCACCCGGGCGATCAGCTCGCGGACGCGATCCATCGCGGGGCTCGCGCCGATCATCTCGCCCGCGAGCCCGAGGTCCTCGCGCAGCGACCGCGCCTCGCGCCGCACCCGCCGCAGCTCCAGCGCCGACGCGAGCGCCAGCAGCACTCCCTCCGGCGACAGCGGCTTCTCCAGGAAGTTGAACGCGCCGAGCTTGGTCGCCTTCACCGCATCGCTCAGTCCCGCCTTGCCGCTCATCATGATCACGGGCACGTCGGGCGCCGACTCGCGCAGCCGCGCGAGCGTACCGAGCCCGTCGAGCTCACCCGGCATCATGAGGTCAAGCAGCACGACGTCGGGCATGCTCTCCGCCGCGCGTGCCAGTCCGGTCGCGCCGTCGGCGGCGTCGCGCACCTCGTAGCCCTCGCTTGCGAGCAGCGCCCCCACCATCCGCCGGATGTTGGGCTCGTCGTCGACGATCAGGACGCTCGACATCGCGCGCTACGTCGCGGCCGTTCGCATCGCGGTTCCTCGCACGTCAGCCGCCCGGAGGCAGCGGCGGGACCGGGCCGCCCGGGGGCGCGGTGCGCTCGGACAGTAGCTTCGTCGTGAACCGCTGGCCCTCGGAGATGCGCTCGACCTCGACGGCGATCGAATCGATCGCCTGCTCCATCCGCTCCAGGCGCGCCGTCACGTCCGCCGACAGCTGCGCCGTGCTCTCGCCGCGCTCCACGCGCTTCGCGTAGGCCCGTGCGATCGGGATCCCGATCGCCATCACCGGGATCGATCCGAAGAGCACGATCGGCACCCACACGCCGTCAATCGCCATCGTCGTTCACCCCACTGCACCCGGCGCGTCGACCGGGAGAAAGAGTCTGATCGTGGTCCCCGCGCCGGCCGCGCTCTCCGCCGCCACCGAGCCCTCGTGCGCGAGGACGGTCTGGCGCACGATGGCGAGGCCCAGGCCCGTGCCGCCGGGCTTGTGCGTGAAATAGGGCTCCCAGATGCGCGACAGCCGCTCCTGCGGGATCCCGACGCCGTGGTCGCGCACCGCGATCTCC
>DASTSX010000467.1:0-2227 GCA_035760455.1 Gemmatimonadaceae bacterium
GCCTTCATGCGGTCGAGCGTCGCGCGCGCCTCGAGCTCGCGTCCCTGCGCGGAATAGCGCTCGTACAGGAGCTGGAGCTGCTGAATGGCCTCGCTGCCCCGCTCCTGCTTCGAGAGCTGGTCGGCGAGCAGCAGACGGATGTCGTCCTGGTCCGGACAGAGGTCGGCGAACTCCTTCAGCGCGCGGAACGCCTCGTCGATCTTGCCGGACTTCTGCATCCGGTCCGCGTACTCGAGGAAGTTGACCTTGGCGTCGCTGATGAACCCCTTCTGCGCGCTGATCTTCCCGAGCTTGTAGTAGATCGACGCGCGGCCGGGCGAGTTGCGCAGGATCTTGTTGCAGAGGGCGATGGCGTTGTTGAAGAAGCCACCCTCGGCGTACTTGTCGACCGCCTGCTCGTAGTAGTCGACGGCGTCGGCGACGTTGCCCTGCTTGAGGTAGATGTCGCCGACGCGGTTGTACAGCGCGACGTCGATCTCCTCGTCCGATTTGTCGAAGCTGTCGAGAATCTCGACGTAGACCGCCAGCGCCTTGTCGAACTGCTTCTTCAGCTCGAGCTCGGCTGCCTTTTTCTTCAGCTTGGCGACATCTGGCATCGGCGAGGGGCGGGCTCCGCGGGGGCGTCCCCGGCCTCTCGTCAGAGGGGGGCTCAGCGTCAAAAAGCTAGTGCTAAGTCACGGGGGTGACAAGGTTTGCCGCGCGTCCACGATGCGCGACAGCGCCCCGCGCCGAGCCAGTACGGCAGCTCGCGAACGTCGTCGATCGCCCACAGCGCCAGATCGGCGGAGAAGCCGGGGGCGAGTTGTCCCGTTCGAGCGGCGAGGCCGAGCGCGGCCGCGCCGTTGACCGTCGCCGCCACGAGCACTTCGGCGACGGCCAGTCGAAGCTGGCTGACGCCGAGCGTCAGCACGAGTGGAAAGTTGGTGGTGGGAGAGGTGCCGGGATTGAAGTCGGTCGCGAGCGCCACGGCGACGCCGGCATCGACGAGTCGTCGTGCCGGCGCCTGGTCACGCATTCCTAGGAAGAGCAAGGTGGCCGGAAGCAACGTCGCGACCGTACCCGCCGCGGCGAGCGCCGCGATCCCGGCTTCGCTGACGGCCGCCAAATGGTCGGCCGAGGTGGCGCTCAACTCGCCGGCCAGTTCGGCGCCCCCGCCGGCTGCGAGCTCGTCGGCGTGCAGCTTGATCCCCAGGCCCGCCTCGCGCGCCGCGGTGAGGACCTCGCGGGCCTCCTCGACCGAGAACACGCCCGGCTCGCAGAAGACGTCCGCGAAGCGAGCGAGGCGCTCGCGCGCGATCACGGGCAGCATGGCGTGGACGAGCAGATCGAGATACTCGCGTCGGAGCGCCGCGCTCTCGCGGTGCTCGAGCGGGATCTCGTGCGCGCCCATCCACGTCGGGACGACGCGCATCGGCAGCGCGTCGGCGAGCCGGCGGATCACCCGCAGGCTCTTGAGCTCATCGTCCAGCGACAGGCCGTAGCCGGACTTCACTTCGACCGTGGTCACCCCCGACGCGGCGAGGCGCGAGAGCCGCGCGGCCGCGAGGGTGAACAGCTCGTCCTCGTCGCGCGCACGCAGGTCGCGCACCGAGGCGTGGATCCCACCACCCCGTCGCGCGATCTCCAGGTACGGCACGCCGGTGGCGCGCAGCTCCTGCTCCTCGTATCGCGCGCGGCCGAAGATCGCGTGCGTGTGCGAGTCCACGAAGCCGGGGGTGACGACGCCACCGTCGCAGTCCACGAGCGTCGCGTCCGGATGCGACGCGCGCAGCGCGCGGTCGGACCCTACGGTCACGATCCGGTCCGATCGAACGAGGATGGCCGTCTCCTCGCGGACCGCCGCGTCACTCATCTCGGCGCCGCGGCGGCCACGCGCTGGACCGGCACACGTGACGACCTGCCGCGCGTTGACGAACAGCGTGTCGTCGCTCACGCGAGGGGGCGGGCGCTCCCCATCACGTCGCGTACGCGCGAGAGGCGCAGCGGTGCCTGGGCCTCGCCCCGGCACGCGTAGAAGCACGCGTTGCACGCGATCGGCTCGTACCGACGGAAGTCGCGCCAGTGGAAGTCGGTGGGGAAATCCGGACAGCGCTTGACGCGACCCGCCGGATCGACATGGATCGTGCGCTCGCCGGAGCGGCACGGCTCGGTCAGCTCGCCACGCGCGTAGCGCGGCACGAGCTCGAGGTACGCGTCGGAGTTGGTGATGACGCCGCGGCGCCGACGC
>DASTSX010000468.1:0-4849 GCA_035760455.1 Gemmatimonadaceae bacterium
AGGTCCTCGTTCAGCGTGGCGTCGCCGCTGATGATCGACGCCCAGGACAGCTCCTTCCCGTTGCGCTTGCCCTTCTCGACGACTTTCACGCCCTCGGGCGCGAGCGTGATCGTGTACAGCTTGCCCTGATGCTCGAGCTCACGCTTGATCGACTTGTCCAGTTTCGTTGCCATGGTTCCTCTGTGAAGTGTGGCCTCTATCACGAATGCGCGAGGCCGCTTGCGGAGATATTGGTGGCTGGCGGTGCGTCGACGCAACGGGCAGCAGCGTAACGAGCGACTCTCCATAGACGGCCCGGCACGGCTTGGCGATACAAACGGGACGCCGCTCGTCTCGGTGTTCTTGTATCGCTGCGGGCCGCGTCGCCGTTGAATGGTCGAGCCCGCCCTCATCTCGAAAAACTGCGCCCACGCGTCAGGTTCCTTCGAGCGCCCGCAGCCTCGCATCCAGGTGCGACCGGTCCGCGATCGCGAACGCAAACGGTCCGTGCTCGCGGAACTCGATGATCGTCACCGAGCCCACCGGGCAGTCGAAGCGATAGCGGAAACGCCCGACGTCGACGCCGAGCAGCGCGCAGATCGCGACGCGGATCGTCGCCTTGTGCGCGACGATGAGCACGTTCCCACCATCGTGATGCGTGTGCTCGATCGTCTCGAGCTCACGCGTGACGCGCTGCGCCAGTGCGACCGCCGTCTCGCCGCCGGTCGGCGGGTTCCACGCCGGGTCTGCCGTCCAGCGCGCATGCTCGATCGGGAAGCGGTCGGCCACGTCGCGCGCGCTGAGCCCGTCCCACGCGCCGTAATCGATCTCGGCGAACCCGTCCCGCGTCTGGATCGGCATACCGATCGCGTCGGCGAGCGGCTGTGCCGTGGCGACGGCGCGGCCGAGCGGGCTCGAGTAGATCGCCGCCCATCGACGATCGCGATAGGCCGCGGCGAACGACGCCGCCATCGTCAGCCCTTCCTCCGTCAACGGCGGATCGAGACGTCGGCCGCAGAAGAGGTTCCCGCGGCTCGCGTTGGTCTGGCCATGTCGCAGCAGATGCAGGCGAAGCAGTGGCATGCGCACTGGAGGTGAGAGGATCGCGCAATCTAACGAGGCACGCGGCCGCGTCCGCTCCGGCGTGAATGCGGGCAAGCCGGGGCATAGCGCTTGCCCTTGCCTGCCCCATCGCGGGGTCGCCCCGCACCGGTATCACGTCAACACGCGGAGCACACACGATGGCAGAAATGGATACGCTGCGAGAGCTGTACGTCGAAGGGTTGAAGGATCTCTGGAGCGCGGAGAACCAGATCCTCAAGGGGCTCCCGCGCATGATCAAGGCGGCGTCGCATCCCCAGCTCAAGCGTGCGTTCACGAAGCACGAGGCGCAGACGCGCCAGCAGGTGAAGCGGCTCGAGCGGATCTGCAAGGAGCTCGGCGAGTCCCCGCGCGGCAAGAAGTGCGTCGGCATGGAGGGGCTCATCGAGGAGGCCAAGGAGCTGCTCGCCGAGAAGCCCGAGCCGAACGTGCTCGACGCGGGGCTGATCAGCGCCGCGCAGCACGTCGAGCACTACGAGATGGCCGGCTACGGCACGGCGCGCACGTGGGCGCGGCTGCTCGGCTACGAGAACCAGGCGCAGCTCCTCCAGCAGACGCTCGACGAGGAGCAGGCGACCGATCTCCTGCTCACCGACATCGCCACCTCGCAGATCAACATCGAGGCGGAGCAGGCGGGCGACGACGAGGAAGAGGAGTAGACGTCACGCGCGCGTGATGCGCGCCGGAGCGCTTGACAGCGCGCACGTCCAACCCTAGTCTAGCAGAGAGCGCCGGCCCGCCGCCGGCGCTCTCTGCACACCTGAGCCAGATGATCTCCACCTCGCGCTACACCTACACGCGGACGACGACGACGACTCCCTCGAGGGGCGGCGGCGCGCACTCCGTGTAGCGACAGCGCACACGACGATGCTCACGCGGCCCCTCGGACGGGGCCGCGTTTTTTGTAGACATTAGCTTACCCGTCGCGCTCACCACGCGACCTCTCCGATCGGAGCTTCACCGATGCCCGCCCAAGCACGTTCCCTCGTCATCCACAAGTTCGGCGGCGCCGCGCTCGCGGACGCCAGCGCGATCGCCAGCGTGGTCCGTCTCCTCGCGCTCGATCGCACGGGCACGCGGCGCGTCGTCGCCGCGTCGGCGCTCATGGGAGTGACCGACGCCCTCGTGCAGATGTCGGCGCTGGCGGCGGGCGGGGATCTCGACGCCGCGCTCGCGGCGGCGCGCGAGCTGTGCGCGCGGCACCAGGCCGTGGCCACCGATCTCCTGCTCGACTCGCCGGCGATCGCCGAGCGGATCGACGCGTCGTTCGAGGAGCTCGAATCGCTGCTGGAGCGGATCGCGGGCGCGCGCGAGCTGTCGCCGCGCACGCGCGACGACGTGCTCGCGCGGGGCGAGCGGCTCTCGGCGGCCCTCCTCGCGGCCGCGCTCGAGCGGGCCGGCATCCCGAGCGCGGTCGCCGACGCGCAGGAGTTCCTGTACACCGACGGCCGCGCCGGCAACGCCGCCCCCGACCTCGTGCGCACGGACGTGACGGCGCGTGCCGCGCTCGAGCCCTTGCTCGACCGGGGCCTGCTCGTCGTCGTGCCGGGCTTCATCGGCGCCGGGTGCGACGGCGAGGTCGTGACCCTCGGGCGCGGCGGGACCGATCTCACCGCCACCGTGCTCGCCCGCGCGCTCGAGGCGAGCGAGGTCACGTTGTGGAAGGACGTCGCCGGCTGCATGACCGCCGATCCCCGGCTCGTGCCCGACGCGCGCGTGGTGCCGCTGCTCGACGCGCGCGAGGCGTCGGAGCTCGCATACTACGGCGCGAAGGTGCTGCACCCGCGCACCCTCGTGCCGCTCCAGCAGGGCACGATCCTGCGCATCCGTCCGTTCGCGAACCCCGAGTCCGCCGGCACGACGATCGTGCCGGGCCGCCCCGCCGGCGGCTCGCCCGTGCGCGCGCTCTCGGCGATCCTCAAGCAGGCGCTCGTCACCGTGCAGGGGAACGGCATGATCGGCGTCCCCGGCGTCGCGGCGCGCACCTTCGGCGCGCTCGCCTCCACCGGCGTGTCGGTGTCGATGATCTCCCAGGCGTCGTCCGAGCACTCCATCTGCTTCACCGTGCCGGAGATCGACGCGCCGCGCGCCGTCGCGGCGCTGCGCGAGGCGTTCGTCGACGAGATCAAACGCCGCGAGATCGACGACATCGAGCTCATGACGGGGCTCGCGACGATCGCCGTCGTCGGCTCGGGGATGGTCCACACACCGGGCATCGCGGCGCGGATCTTCAACGCCGTCGCCGGCGCGGAGGCGAACGTCGTCGCCATCGCGCAGGGGGCGTCGGAGCGCATCATCTCGTTCGTCGTCGATGGCGGCCAGGTGCCCGCTGCCCTCAAGGCCGTGCACAGCGCCTTCCACCTGCACAAGGTCGGCGGTGGCAAGGTCGGCCGGCGTGCGCAGGGCACCGACCTCATCCTCCTCGGCGTCGGCCGCGTCGGACGCGAGCTCGTCAACCAGATCACCGCGCTGGCGCGCGACGGGCGCGTGCCCGTGCGCATCGTCGGCCTGATCGACAAGGCGAGCTGGGTGTTCGACGCGCGCGGCCTCAGCCAGCGCCGCCTCGGCGCCCTCATGCTCCACAAGCAGAAGGGGGGCGCGCTCGGCGACGTCCGCGGCGGCGAGTGGGGGACGGCGCGCGAGGCCGTGGACGCGATGGGCGCGCACTCGCTGATGCGGCCCGTGCTGATCGACGTCGCCAGTGGTGATACCGCCCCCGCCCTCGTCGCCGCGATCGCGCACGACATGGATCTCGTGCTCGCCAACAAGGTGCCGCTCGCCGGCGACATCTTCTCGGCGCGCGCCATCCTCCAGGATGCGCGCGCCCGCGGCCGCCGGGTGTTGCACGAGGCGACGGTCGGCGCGGGGCTCCCCGTGATCGACACCCTGCAGCAGCTCATGGCCTCGGGCGACCGCGTGCACAGCGTCGAGGGATGTCCGTCCGGCACGATGGGCTATCTGTTCAGCGAGATGGCGCGCGGCCGCTCGTTCAGCGACGCGGTGAAGAACGCGATGGAGCTCGGCTACACGGAGCCCGATCCGCGCGACGACCTCTGCGGGCTCGACGTGGCGCGCAAGGGACTCATCCTCGGGCGCCTGCTCGGCTACTCGGGCGAGCTCTCCGACGTCGCGATCGAGTCGCTCGTCCCCGAGTCGCTGCGCGACGTGTCGAAGGAGCAGTTCCTCGCCGAGCTCCCCACGATCGACGAGCAGTGGGGTCGCCTGGTGCGGGAGGCGCGCGAGCGCGGCGAGGTGCTGCGCTACCGTGCGCGCGCCACGCGCGGCGGAGTGCGCGTCGGGCTCGTCGGCGTGCCGATCGGCAGCCCGCTCGGCTCGCTCGACGGCACCGACAACCTCTTCGTGTTCACCACGGCGCGCTATCGCGAGCGGCCGCTGGTGGTGTCGGGTCCCGGCGCCGGCGCGGAGGTCACGGCGGCCGGCGTGCTCGGCGACCTGCTGCGCATGGTGGCCGCGTGACGACGCTCGCGCCGGGACGGACGGGCGCGCGCACGCGCGTCGTCGTCTCGGTGCCGGGCGGCATCGGCAACCTCGGGCCCGGGCTCGACGTGCTGGGCTGCGCCGTCGCCGGTCTGCGCGACCAGGCGACCGCCGAGTGGTCCGCTGCCCCCGGGGTGACGCTGCTCGATCCAGGTCACCCCGATCTGCCGAGCGATCCGGCGCGCCACACGTCGGCGATCGCCGCCGCTGCCGTGCTGGAGGTGGCGCGGCAGCGCGGCCTGCGTCTGCCGGCGCCGGGCATCGCCCTCAC
>DASTSX010000469.1:0-10497 GCA_035760455.1 Gemmatimonadaceae bacterium
CTGGCGGCGCTGGAGCGCGCCGAGCGACTGAGCGATGCACGCGGCTCCTACACGCTTCAGGCGGCGATCGCGGCCTGTCACGCGCGGGCGCGCACGGCGGACGAGACGGACTGGAAGCGCATCGCCGAGCTGTATCGCGAGCTCGCCGAGCTGACGCGGTCGCCGATCGTCGAGCTCAATCGCGCCGTGGCGGTGTCGATGGCGTTCGGTCCCGCGCTCGGCCTCGATCTCGTGGATGCCCTCCGCGACGAGCCGTCGCTCAGGGAATATCATCTGCTCCCTGCCGTACGTGCCGACCTCCTGACCAAGCTCGGACGGGCGACGGAGGCACGCGCGGAGCTCGAGCGTGCGGCAACGCTGACGAGGAACGATCGGGAGCGCGCCATGCTGCTGCAGCGCGCGCAGCGGCTGGCGGCGGAGAGTACCTAGCGTCCCGCTACGGCGCGATGCGGTCGAAGGGCACGTTGGTGATGGCGTATGAGCGCCAGGTCGAATGGTCGAAGTGCCACCATTCCTGGAGATTCACACGGAAGCCCTCGGCCACCATCGCGCTCCGGAGGAGGGCACGGTGCCAGCGCTGGCGCGACGTGCCGCCGGGATACTCCGCGTAGGCGCGTCCCGTGCTTTCGTCGTACGTGCTCGGCATCTCGACCGGGTGGCCCGTCGCCAGCTCGAAGAGCGTGAGGTCGACCGCCGCCCCGCGGTTGTGCCGCGAACCCTGCGCCGGATCGGCGACGAGCCAGCGCGTGTCGAGCGGCACGGCGTCCCAGAACATCTTCGTCACGTACCACGGTCGGTACGCGTCGTGGATGAGCAGTCCGTAACCCGACGCTCGCAGCGCGCGATGGGCGCGCACCACCGCCTCGGCGGCGGGGCGCTGGAGGAACGCGCGCGGCTGGTCGTAGAACCGCGTGCCGAGAAAGTTGTTCGTCGTCGCGTAGCGGACCTCGAGCCTGATGCTCGGATCGAGTCGCACGAGCTCGACGAGATCGTTCGGCACGAACGGCCCCGCCTCGGCCGGCGGCGACGCCGCGAGCGCTTCGGCGCGCAGCGAGTCCACGGACCGCACCGGGGTGACGCGAAGCTGATTGGTACCGGCGCTCGGCTCGATGCGGTTGCGCGCCAGCCGGACATCGCCGAGCTGCAGCTCCGTCGCTTGGCCCTGGGCGTCACGGGTGAATCGGACGCGGACGCCGCCGGAGTCGGTGACGAAGTCGGCGTCGCCGCGCTCGGTGAGCGGCGTGACCCGCAGCGCGGTGTCGACGAGCCGCAGCGTACCCTCGTGCTCCGCGACGACGCGCCACGCGGCGCCGTCGCCGTACTCGCCGAGCAGGCCGAGCCAGCGAGCGGGCGGCGGCGCCGGGGCGGGTGCGCTGGCGCGGACGGACGTCGCCCCGGGCGCGGGCGACCCGCTCGTGACCGCGCCGCGCGCGCACGACAGCTGCGCGAGCTGGGAGACGAGCAGGGTGCCGATCCCGAGGGCGCGTGCGCCACGAGAGATGGGCGCGTGCGCGTGACGACTCAACCCTTGGGTCGCGGTCACACCGCGAGCGCCAGCTCCGCCGCCGACACGACGACGGTCAGCGCGCGCGCCACGCCGAGCGTGCCGTCGGTGTTGTCATACCACTCGCTGGCGGTGTGCACGCCGCCGCCCCGTCCACCGGCGCCGATGGCGATCGCGGGGACGCCGAGGCTGATCGGCACGTTCGCGTCGGTGGAGGCGGTCGCCAGCTCGGGCGAGCGGCCGATGGCGCGCGTCGCGTCGGCGGCCGCGGTGACGAGCGGGTGATCGGACGGAAGCTCGCCGCAGGGCCGGTCGCCGATCGTGGCGATCGCGTAGGCGAGCGGTGGCGCGCCGGAGGAGCGCCGCGCGTTCTCCTCGCGGACGGCGGCCCGCGCCGCGAGCTCCACCTCCGCGGCGCACGCGGCGAGGATGTCGGCCGACGAGCAGCGGACGTCCACCTCGAGCCAGGCCTCGGTCGGGATGGCGTTGACGCTGATCCCCCCGCCGATGCGACAGACGGACAGCGTCGTGCGCGGCGTGTGTGGCAGCGGCAGGGACGCGAGCTTGGCGGCCGTGGCGCCCGCGGCGTGCACGGGGTTCGGCATGCCGAAGGCCGCCCAGCTGTGGCCACCGCAGCCCTCGAAGGTGACGCGGAATCGCCGCGCGCCGAGCGCGCGGTGGACGATGCGATCGTCGCCCGCGCCGTCGATCGCGATGCACGCCGCCGGGGTGTCGTCGAGCCGCGCGAAGAGATGCTTCACGCCGCGGAGATCGCCCGCGCCCTCTTCCCCCACCGTCGCCGCGAAGATGACGGGGCGATGCGTGCGAACGCGCGCCCCGTCGATCGTCTCGGCCAGCGCGAGCATCGCCGCGAGGCCGCGCGAGTTGTCGACGATGCCGGGGCCGGCGAGCTGGCGGCCGTCGCGCGCCACGCCGACCGGCGTCCCTTCGGGGAATACGGTATCCAGATGTGCACAGACGAGCACCGGCGCGCGGCCGGTCGCACCGGGCCGCGCACCGATGACGTTCCCCACGCCGTCGGTGCGGACGTCGTGCAGGCCGAGCGTTCGAAAGCGCTCGGCCACCTTCGCGCCGCGCGCGTGCTCGGACCCGGTAGGCGCCGGGATCTCCGAGAGGGCGATCTGCGTGTGGATGACCCGCTCGTCGTCGGCGGCGAGCCGCGCACGGGCGGGGGCGAGGCGCGCGAAGAGGTCGGCCGTCGTGGCGGGCGAGGTCACGTCGCGAGCGCACATGCGCTATCTATGGCCTACCAGAACCCGTCGGCGCAAGTGCGCCGGTGGTCGGCGACCAACGCCGGGGTCCAGCACTTCGCGCAACGCGCATAGCGCATCGCGCACACGAGCGACCTCGGCTGAACAACCTCCTCCACACGATGACCGACTCCGATCGGCCGAAGCTCGGACGCAACGTGATGGCGCTCGCGGCGGTGAGCTTTCTCACCGACGTCTCGAGCGAGATGATCTACCCGCTCCTGCCGGTGTTCCTCACCACCGTGCTCGGCGCGAACGCGAGCTTCATCGGCGCGATCGAAGGCGCGGCCGAGACGACGGCGGCGCTGCTCAAGCTGGCGAGCGGCTGGTGGTCCGACCGTGTGCGGAGGCGGAAGCCGCTCGTGCTCGCGGGGTACGCGATCGCGTCGACGATGCGTCCGCTGGTGGCGCTGGCGACGAGCGCGTCGCAGGTGCTCGTGATCCGCGTCGCCGACCGAGTGGGGAAGGGGATCCGCAACTCGCCGCGCGACGCGCTGATCGCCGAGTCGGTGGACCCGAGCATCCGCGGGCGCGCATTCGGGTTTCACCGTGCGGCCGATCATGCCGGCGGCGTGCTCGGTCCGCTCATCGCGTTCGCGGTACTGAGCTGGCAGATCGCCGAGCTGCGCACGGTATTCTGGCTCGCCGCGATCCCCGGACTGCTGTCGGTGCTCCTCGTGGCGCTCGCGGTGCGCGACGTTCCCCGAGATGTACGACTCCCGGGAACGCCGCCCCCGGACCTGCGACAACCCCTCGGTGCGCGGTTCTGGCGCGTGCTCGCCGTGATCTTCGTGTTCACGCTCGGCAACTCGACCGACGCGTTCCTGCTCCTGCGCGCGAGTCAGCTGGGCGTGCCGGTGGCGCTGGCGCCCATCCTCTGGGCGGCGCTCCACGTCGTGAAGTCGGCGGCGAGCACGCCGGGGGGCGCGCTCTCCGACCGCATCGGCCGGCGCCCGACGCTGATCATGGGCTGGATGCTCTACGCGGCGGTGTACGTCGGGTTCGCCGCCGCGAGCACCGCGTGGCACGCGTGGGCGCTGTTCGCCGTGTACGGCATCTTCTTCGGTCTCACCGAGGGATCGGAGCGCGCGCTGATCGCCGATCTCGTCGCACTCGAGCGACGGGGCACGGCGTTCGGCTGGTACAACCTGGCGATCGGGCTCGGTGCGCTGCCGGCCTCGCTGCTCTTCGGCTTCGTGTGGGACCGCGCCGGGCCGAGCACCGCGTTCACGATGGGCGCGTCCCTTGCGCTCGCCGCCGCGCTGGGGCTCGTCGCCGCGACGATGGGTCAGCAGCAGCGGCTGCCGGGGCGGTCGTAGCGCCGCGCCAGCGCATCCCGCGCGAACGCGTCGCGCGAGAGCGGCGTGGCGTCGGGGTGGCAGCGCGTGACATGCGCCAGGTAGCGCTCGTAGTCGGGCGCGCCGATCACGCGGCGCAGCACCGAGGCCGCGCGATGCGCGAACGCGATCACCGTGCGCACGTCAGTCTCCCGCCGCGTAGGCGCGCGGCTGGAACGGGACTTCGCTCGACACGGCCGGCTTCGCGCCGCGCAGCACCGCGCGCCACTCGCGCAGCGAGTCGGCCACGATCACGAGCACGGCCAGCATGAAGAAGATCACCACTCCGGCGTCGAGCCGCGCGTTCCAGACCATCCGCGCCGCGTCCGACGCACTCGCCGCTCCCGCCGGCAATCCCCCTGCCGCGAGCGTATCCGCGATGCGCCGCGCCTGCGCGAGCAGGCCGATGCGCGGATCCGCGGAGAACACGCGCTGCCAGCCGGCCGTCATCGTAACGACGACCAGCCAGGCGAGCGGCGCGGCCGTGACCGCCGCCCAGCGAGCCTTCCCCATCTTGATGATCACCGTGGTGCCGACGCACAGCGCGACCGCGGCGAGCAGCTGGTTGGCGATCCCGAAGATCGGCCACAGCAGCGCGATGCCACCGAGCGGATCGATCACGCCCTGGTAGAGAAAGTGACCCCACATCGCGACGAACAGCACGCTCGAGATGACGACGGCGGGGTACCAGGAGACCCGGCCCAGCGGAGCCCAGACGTGCTTGCCGAGATCCTGCAGCATGAATCGCCCGACGCGCGTCCCCGCGTCCACCGTGGTGAGGATGAAGAGCGCCTCGAACATGAGCGCGAAGTGATACCAGAGCGCCATCGCCTCGCTCCCGCCCAGCGAGCGGGAGAACAGGTACGCCATGCCGACGGCCAGGCTCGGAGCGCCGCCCGTTCGTGACAGCAGCGACGTCTCCCCGACCTGCCTGGCGAGCTGGTCGAGCTCCTGCGGCGTGACGACGAACCCCCAGTTGGCGATCGCCGCCGCCGCGGTCTGCGCGGTGGGTCCGAGCACCGAGGCCGGCGCGTTGATGGCGAAGTAGACGCCGGGGCTGAGTGCGCACGCGGCGATGAGCGCCATGATGGCGACGAACGACTCCATCAGCATCGCGCCGTAGCCGATCATGCGCGCGTCCGGCTCACGCTCGAGCAGCTTGGGCGTGGTGCCGGACGAGATCAGCGCATGAAACCCGCTGACGGCGCCGCACGCGATCGTGATGAAGGCGAAGGGAAACAGCTTGCCGGCGAAGATGGGCCCCGTCCCGTCGGTGAACTGGGTGAGCGCCGGCATCTGGAGGGGCGGCAGGACGATGAGGATGCCGATGGCGAGCGCGAACACCACGCCGATCTTCACGAACGCGGAGAGGTAGTCGCGTGGCGCGAGCAGCAGCCACACCGGCAGGATCGACGCGGCGACGCCATAGCCCATGACGAGGAAGGCGAGCGTCTTCCCGTCGAGGGTGAACGCGGCGGCGAGCGTCGGATGCTCCGCCACCCACCGCCCGGCGTAGAGCGAGACGACGAGCAGCACGAGGCCGAGCGCGCTGGCTTCGAGGACCCGGCCCGGTCGAATCCAGCGCATGTAGACCCCCATCACCATCGCGATGGGAATGGTGAGGGCGATCGTCGCGGTACCCCACGGGCTCGACTTGAGCGCGTTGACGACGACGAGCCCCAGCACGGCGATCAGCACCACCATGATGCCGAGCACGGCGACGAGCGCAGTGAATCCAGCGACGGGGCCGATCTCCTCCTTCGCCATCTGTCCCAGCGACTTCCCGTCGCGGCGGACGGACGCGCAGAGGATCACCATGTCCTGCACCGCGCCGCCGAGCACGACGCCGATCACGATCCAGAGCACGCCCGGGAGGTAGCCGAACTGGGCCGCGAGCGTCGGCCCCACGAGAGGGCCCGGGCCGGCGATGGCCGCAAAGTGGTGGCCGAACACGATCCACCGATTGGTCGGCACGTAGTCGCGGCCGTCGCCGAGCCGCTCGGACGGCGTCGCGCGCGCGTCGTCGAGCGCGAAGACCTTGGCGGCGATGAACGCGCTGTAGAAGCGATAGCCGATGGCGTACGTGCAGAGTGCCGCGACCAGGAGCCAGGCGGCGCTGACGTTCTCTCCTCGTCGGAGCGCGAGGAAGCCGAGCGCGCCCGCACCGGCGAGCGCGACGAGAAGCCAGCCGAGCGCGGCGAGGGCACGCATGGCCGGCGGTGTGGGAGCGACGGAGGTCGACATGCGGCCAACTTGCGAGGCGAACGCGAGAGGGTCAACACGGACGGACACGGCGTCGCCTGTCCTCGGCGTCGCGGTTAGCTTTCCGGCACTTCCACCCGACAACCGTGCGGACTCTTCATCGACTCCTCTGCTGCGTGCCGTTCGTGGTTGCGTGCGGCGGCCAGCAGGGCCCGCAGACGCCGGCCAGCGCGCCGGTCGTGAGCCGGCCGCTGGCCTCGCTCGCCGGCCAACGCGTGGTGCTCACCCCCGTGTTTCGCCTGCGCGAGGGCGATGCGATGGGATGGGCGGCGCAGGTTCCGCGGTCGCGCGAGCTGCTACGCGCGCTCGATAGCGCGATCGCGGGCGAGCTCGCGCAGCGAGGGCTCGAGAAGCAGTGGGTCTACCCGCCCGATCTCGCGCGCTCGATGCGGGCGAGCCCGACGTACGCCGTGGACCCCTACGCGCTGGCGGTGGAGCCGCTGCGCAACCCGAACCTCGCGGCCGGCGGGAAGATCGGCGATCCGCTGGCGACCCAGCTCCGGACGATCATCGCGCTGCACGACTCGCGCGCCGTGCTGCTGCCGGTCGAGCTGCGGTTCGACCGCGACAAGTCCGGCCAGGGAATTGCCATCCTGCGCGCCGTGCTCGTCGACGCACGCATCGGCGACGTGCGCTGGACCGGAGAGGCCTCGAGCGATCCGTCGCCGACGTACTCGCGCGCGCTCCTCGCGAGCCTCGCGAGCCACTTCGCCGATCTCATCACCATCCGTTAGCCACCGCCTCACCGTCATCGTCATGCCGACGCCAGTCACCCTGATCTCCGGAGACGGGATCGGTCCTTCGATCAGCAGTGCGACCGTGCGCCTTCTCGAGGCGGCAGGCGCCGAGATCCAGTGGGATGCACAGTATGCGGGCATGGCGGGGGTCGCGCGGTACGGCGATCCGATTCCCGATCAGACGCTCGACTCGATCAAGCGGACCCGCGTCGCGCTGAAGGGCCCGCTCGAGACGCCGGTAGGCGAGGGCTTCCGCTCGATCAACGTCGCACTGCGCAAGACGTTCGACCTCTACGCCAACGTGCGACCGGCGCACACGATCCGGCCGGGCGGGCGCTACGAGAACGTCGACATCGTGCTCATTCGCGAGAACACCGAGGGGCTGTACATCGGCATCGAGCACTACATCAAGATCGGCAGCGATCCCCGGGCGGCGGCCGAGTCCGTCGCACTGATCACGCGGGCCGGCTCGGAGCGGATCATCCGCTACGCGTTCGACTACGCCGAGAAGCACGGACGGAAGAAGGTCACCATCGTCCACAAGGCGAACATCCTCAAGTACTCCCAGGGGTTGTTCCTCGACGTCGGCCGCATGGTGGCGCGCGAGTATCACACGATCGAGTTCGAGGAGGTGATCGTCGACGCGATGGCGATGAACCTCGTGCTCCGGCCGGAGCGCTACGACGTCATCGTCACGACGAACCTGTTCGGCGACATCCTGTCCGATCTCATCTCGGGCCTGGTGGGCGGGCTCGGGCTGGCGCCGGGCGCGAACATCGGGCTCGGCGGGGCGATCTTCGAGGCGGTGCACGGCACCGCGCCCGACATCGCAGGGAAGGGGATCGCCAACCCGGGCGCGCTGATGCTCGCCGCCTGCATGATGCTCGACTACCTGTGCGACGAGCCGCGCGCGCAGCGCATCCGGAAGGCGATCGAGGACACGATCCGCGAGGGGAAGACGGTCACGCGGGACCTGGGCGGCACGGCGACGACGGACCAGTTCACCGACGCGATCATCGCCAGGCTGTGACGACCACGCTCTTCCACTGCTCGGATCTGCACTTCGGCCATCCCGCCGTCCCGGAACAGTACGAGGCGATGGAGGCGTTGATCCAGGACCGGCGCTACGATGTCGTGGCGATCTCCGGTGACCTGTCGCAGCGGGCACGCTCCGGCGAGTTCCAGCGCGCGCGCGCCTTCATCAAGCACGCCGAACGGGTCAGCAAGGTCATCTGCATCCCGGGCAATCACGACGTGCAGTGGTGGAAGGCACCGCTCGGACTCGGCGACGAGAAGGAGCTGTTCGCCAACTATCGGCGGTACATCGACCACGAGATCGAACCCGTGCTCCGCGTGCCCGGCGTGACGCTCGCCGGCCTCAACACTTCGCACGGAGTCGTTCGGCAGGCGCTGACCTGGCGGCTGCGCGACATCTCGATCATCGGGATCATCCGCCGATCGCAGATCGAGCGGCTGCGCGAGGTGTTTGCCGACTCGCCGATCGACGACGTGCGCGTCGTCGTGATGCACCACAACCCAGTGAAGGGCGAGCTCTCGCAGCGGCACGGCCTCAAGAACACCAAGCGCGCGCTGGGCGCGTTCGCCGACATGGCCGTGGACGTGGTCCTGTGCGGACACGACCATCAGGACGCGATCCATTACATCGAGCACACCAAGCGGGGCACGGTTATTTCAACGGCGGGTACCGTATCGAACCGGATGCGCGGCGGACGCCCCTCGTCCGTCAACAGCATCAGCATCTCGCCGGAGAAGATCGAAGTGTCCACGCTCGTCTGGAACGCCGCGGAGAGCGGCTTCGTCTCGGGGCCGGTCAAGTGCTTCGCGCGTTGACGCGCCTTCTCCGCGGCACCAGCGACCCGTCGCAGCTTCCGCTCGACCTTGAGATCTCGCCGCCCCGTGACGCCGACGGGCTGCTCGCGCTCCTGCGCGAGCTCGGGCTCGCGCGCATCACGCGCTGCCGGCTGACGCACAATCGCAACGTGATGGTCAGCTTCGGCGCCGGCGAGCTGCGGGTGCACCAGGGCTACCTCGGCGCACCGCTGCCGGTCCTGCGCGCCATCGTGACCTTCGTCGAAGGGCGCACCCGTGCCGAGCGCCGCGCCGCGCAGCGCACGATCGTGGCGTATCCGATCCGCTCGCCGCGTCCGATCGCGCGGCGCGATCGGACCCATTCGGACGACGCCGAGATCGCGGTCAAGCTCGGCGCGTGGCACGAGCGGTACAACTCGCGCTACTTCCACGGTCGCCTCAAGCACGTGCCGATCCGGGTCTCGCGACGGATGAAGAGCCGGCTCGGGCACTACACGGCGAGCACGCCCGGTGGCGAGCCGGCCGAGATCGCGATCAGCCGCGCGCACCTGCGAAAGCACGGGTGGGACGAGACGCTGCACACGCTCCTCCACGAGATGGTGCACCAGTGGCAGGACGAGACGGGGCGCACGATCGATCACGGCGCGACCTTCCGCGCCAAGGCGCGCGAGGTGGGGATCGCGCCGTACGCGCGGCGCGTCCTCGCGACGCGCCCCGGACGCGCCGAAGGCTCGCAGACGCTTGGCCGCCGCGCCGCGCGGGACGGCTGATTAGCTTTCGCGGGCAGCGCCACCCCTACCCGCGCCTCATGCTCGACTTCTTCGACCTCGACAGCGCGCTCAGCGAGGAGGAGCGCGCCGTCCGTGACAGCGTTCGCCGCTTCGTCGACGAGCGCGTCATCCCGATCATCGGCGACGCCTACGTGCAGGGGCGCTTCCCCAAGGAGCTCGTCCCCGAGATGGGCGAGCTCGGCGTCTTCGGCGCGAATCTCCCGGAGGAGTACGGCTGCGCGGGGCTGAACAACGTGCAGTACGGGCTCATCATGCAGGAGCTCGAGCGCGGTGATTCGGGCGTGCGCTCCTTCGCGTCGGTGCAGGGCGCGCTCGCGATGTATCCGATCTATGCATTCGGCAGCGAGGAGCAGAAGAAGCACTACCTGCCGAAAATGGCCGCGGGCGAGATCATCGGCTGCTTCGGGCTGACGGAGCCGGACTACGGCTCCAATCCGTCGGGCATGATCACGATGGCGAAGGAGCAGAAGGACGGCAGCTGGATTCTCAACGGCGCCAAGATGTGGATCACCAACGGCTCCACCGCGCAGATCGCGGTCGTCTGGGCGAAGACCAACGGCGATCCCGACGACAAATCGATCCGCGGCTTCATCGTGCCGACGGATACCGCGGGCTTCAAGGCGAAGGATCAGAAGGGGAAGCTCTCGCTGCGCGCCAGCGACACCAGCGAGCTCGTTTTCCAGGACGTCGAGCTGCCGGCCGATGCCATCTTGCCGAAGTCGGGCGGCCTCAAGAGTCCGTTGATGTGCCTGACCCAGGCGCGCT
>DASTSX010000470.1:0-10286 GCA_035760455.1 Gemmatimonadaceae bacterium
GCCGACCGTGCGCGCGGGGGGCACCCGCGACGGCAGCATGAAGAAGATCGCCGCGCCCGCCAGCCCCAGCACGATCTTGGGTACGCGGGACATCCGCTTCGTCGTCAGCGCGAACACGACCAGCGCGATGCCGATGAACGACACCGCCAGGCCGGTGAGCCCGCCGCTGAACACCGAGAACGACGCGAAGAACGTCCCGATCGCCAGCGCCGCCATCGCCGCGCGGTGGTCGAGCGCCCACGCGATCACGCCGCGATAGTTGTGCGCCTGCCGGTTGAACCAGTGGTTGAACCCGTCGAGCTTCCGCGTGATCCAGGCCTTCTTGTCCTCCGGCACGTGCGGATCGGCCCAGTACGCCGAGAGCATCGGATCCAGCGAGAAGGACACGAACAGCGACACGAGCACGGAGCACGCGATCGTCAGGGCGAACGGCTTGAACCACTGGCCGCCGACGCCGGGCATGAACCCGATCGGCACGAACACCGCGAGGATCGAGAACGTCGTCGCGGCGACGGCGAGCCCGATCTCGTCGGTGCCCTCGCGCGCCGCCGTGTAGTGGTCTTTCCCCATCTCCACGTGTCGGACGATGTTCTCGCGCACGACGATGGCGTCGTCGATCAGGATGCCGATCGCCAGCGAGAGCCCGAGCAGCGACATGGTCTCGAGCTTGAAGCCGAGCACGTACACCGCGATGAAGCTCGCGAGCACCGAGACGGGCAGCGCGAGGCCGGTGATCACCGTCGAGCGCCAGGAGTTGAGGAACAGGAACACGACGAGCACCGTGAGGATCGCGCCCTCGATCAGCGCCTCCTCGACGTTGTTGACCGCGGTCGTCACGCGCCGGCCAGCGTCCTTCACGAGCTCGATCTTCGTGCCGGCGGGCAGCGTCTTCTGCAGCTCCGTGACGCGCGCGCGGATCTGAGCGCTCACGTCCGTCGTGCTGTACCCCTTCGACTTCTTCATGTCGAGACCGACCGCCTCGCGGTCGTTGTACAGCGCGAGCGTGCGCGGCTCCTCGGTGCCGTCGCGGACCACGGCGATGTCGCCGAGGCGCGTGAGCTGACCGCCACGCTCGGCGACGACGAGCTGCGTGAACTCCTGCGGGTTCTCGAGACGCCCCTTGAGCCGGATCGAGCGCTCGTCGAGGTCGCCGGTGACCCGTCCGACGGGCGCGGCGAGGTTCTGCAGCTGGAGTGCCTGCACCACCTGCCCCACGCTCACCCCCGCCGACTGCATGCGCGCCGGGATCAGCTCCACGGTCAGCTCGCGCTCGACCTTGCCGCTCACGAGCACCTCGGCCACGCCGGGGATCGACCGGAGCTCCCGCGTGATCCCCGGATCCGCCAGTCGCGTCAGCTCGGCCTGCGACAGCGTGCTGCTCGACAGCGCCAGCGAGACGATCGGCCGGTCGGTGTCGTTGAACTTCCGGATGATCGGCTCTTCCATCTCGAGCGGCAGGTCGGCGCGCTTCGCCGAGATCGCGTCGCGCAGGTCCTGCGTCGCCTCGGCGAGATCCTTCCCGAACTGGAACTCGACGAGGATGAAGCCGTACCCGTCGTACGCCTTGCCGGCGACGTGCTTCACGCCGGTGATCGAGGCGATCTGCTCCTCGATCGGGTCGAGGATCTCCTTGGCCACGCCGTCGGGCGACGCCCCGGGATACACGATCCCGACCGAGACGTACGGCGGAGCGACCTCGGGGAACTCGTCGGTCTTGAGCTTCAAGAGCGCGAACAGACCGAACACCGCGAGCGCCAGCATGGACACCACGGTGACCAGCGGCTTCTTGATCGCGAAATCTGAGATGAACATTGACGCGTTTCCGAAGGGGGTCGCAGACCCGATGATTACTGCTTGACGTCGGTGGGCGCGGAAACCTTGACCGGTGTGCCGGGCGAGATGCCGCGCGCGGCACCGAGCAGCACGGTGTCACCGGGTGCGAGCCCCGCCGTGACCTCGACCGTCTCGGCCGCCGCGTCGCGAATGCCGAGCGTGACTTCCACCTTCTCGATCTTCCCGCCCTTCAGGCGCACGACCGTCGGGCGCAGCCCGCGCTCGTCGACGGCGGCCAGCGGCGCCATCGGCGCGGTGCGCGCCTCGCTCGAGACCCGCCCTTCGGCGAACAGCCCGCCCACGAGCGTGTTGCCCGCGTTCGGGATCGCCGCGGTGATCTTCACCTGGCGCGTCGTCGGATCGGCGACGGGGCTGACGCGCGTGATCCGTCCGCTGAACGTGCGGCCCGGGTAGCCGTTGACGCTGAACTCGATCGGCATGCCGACGCGCACCTGTCCGAGCGCCTCCGCCGGTACCGACGCCTCGAGCTGCATGCTCCCGGGGTCGACCACGGTGAACAGCGCGGTGCCGGGCGACACGACGTCACCCGCGTTCGCCTGCCGCTGCGCCACGACGCCGGCGAACGGCGCCTGCACGCTCGCCTTGCCGAGCACGCGCGACGCGTTCGCGTACTGCGCGCGCGCCGTGGCGAGCTGCGTCTGCGCGCCGAGCAACTGATTGCGAGCGCTCTCGAGCTGGCGTGTGGCGATGGCGCCCGCCTTCTCGAGCGCTTCCGCGCGCTCGACCTCCCGCCGCGCGAGGTCGTACGAGCTCTGCGCCGTCGTCAGCGCCGAGCGCGCCGAGAGCGACTGATCCTGCAGCACCGTCGCCTCGAGCTGCGCCAGGCGCTGGCCGCGCGCCACGCGCTGCCCCGCTTCGGCGTACACCTGCACCACCGAGCCCGTCATCTCGGCGCGGATCGTCGCCGAGCGCTCCGGCGCGAGCGACCCCGAGATCGCGGGGCCCGAGCGGATCGCCTCCGCACGCACCACCGTCACGTTCTCCGGGCCGACCAGCATGGTCTCCACCCTCGCCGGTGCGGCGTCGGCGTCGCCCTTCTTGCACGCCGTGGCCGACAGGGCGGTCGCGGCCATGAGGAGGGCTGCCACCGTGCGCGGCATGCGCGCGATCGTCGTCTGGTGTCGGCTCATTGCGAGAAGCTCCCTGATTGACCCGCGCCGGCCTGGCCGGCGGCGGCGGCTGTCTGTGCCTGTTGTTGTTGTTGCTGCTGCTGTTCCTGTTGTTGTTGCTGCTGCTGCGGCGCCGAGCGGGCCGCCGCCCCACCGAGGGCCTGCGTGTTGAGCGGCAGATCGCGCAGCAGGGCGACGCGCGCCCGCGCCACGGCGAGGTCGCGCGCCGACTGCGCCTGGTTCGCCACGGCCTGCTCGAGCAGCAGGCGCGATTGCGTGAGGTCCGTCTGCGTGGAGATCCCCTCGCGGTAGCGGATCTGGTCGATCGAGTACGCGCGCTGTGCCTGCTGCGCCGTGCCGCGGCTCGCGGCGAACGCCGCCTCCGCCTGCTGGAGCTGGTTGAGCGCGACGCGCGTGTCGAGCGCGGCGAGCTTCTGGGCCTGCTGCAGGCGGGCGCGCGCCTCGTCGAGGTTGGCGCGGGCCGCCTCGATGTTGCCGCTGACGCGCCCGCCGCTGAACAGAGAAAGGGACAGTGAGCCGCCGACGTTCCAGTTCTCGGCGAACTGATTCAGCGTCGGGAGGAACGTGGACGGAAAGAACAGCCGCTGGTATCCCGAGGTCAGCGCGAACGACGGCAGCCGGTCGGCCCGCGCGACGCGAAGCTGACCCTCCTGGGCCCGCACCGCCTCGAGCGACTGGCGAACCGGGGCGCGATCGGCGCTCGACGTGTCCGGCGCGGCCAACGGCGCCAGCGTATCCGCCGCGTTGGAGGCGTACGACGTACCGGCGGCGGTCGAGGCGTTCGCGGCGATGACGCGCGTGATCGTGGCCGGCTGGTCGATCGGCGTCGTCAGGGTGAGCGGCTCGTCGAGCGGCAGGTTGAGCAGCTGCTTGAGGCGCAGGTACGCGATGTCGCGATCCCCGCGCCGCGCGATGAGCACGGGCCGCTGATTGTCGCGCGTGACGGTGGCGCGCAGCAGCTCGAACTCGCTTTGGTTGCCGACCCGGCGCGCCACGGTCGTCTGCCGCAGCAGCTCCTCCGTCTGCGCGAGCGTCGTGTCGGCGATGCCGACGAGCCGGTCGGCGAGCACCGCGTCGAAGTAGGCCTGCGTCACGTCGAGCGCGAGCTGCGCGCGCTGCGAGGTGAGCTCCACTTCGGCCGAGCGGCGCGCGGCGGCGGCGGCGGCGTTCTGTCCGCTGACTCGGCCGCCGGAGAACACCGTCTGCGATGCCGAGAGCCCCAGTGTCCACGAGTTGCGCGCGCCGAAGCCGACGCGGCTGAAGTCGAGCGTGGCCGGAGCCGGACAGGTGGTGGCCTGGGCGAGCGCCGCGGCACGCTCCGCCGGCGTCGGGTTCTCCGGGAGCGGCGGCGTGCAGAGCGACTTCGGTTGCGGCGTGCTGCCGGTGTCTGCGCCGCCGCCGCCGGCCAGCGCCTCGAACTGCGAGCGAAGTGCCCGTGAATACGAGAGGCTCGAGTTGAGCTGCGGCAGGTACTGGCTGCGCGCGACGCGCAGCTGTCCGCTCGCGCGGCTGATGCCCGCGCGCGCGATCTGCAGCGCCTCGCTCTCCCGGGCGGCGAGCCGGATGGCGTCGTCGAGAGAGAGGGCACGGCCGGCACCGGCGGCGGGCGCCGTCGGCTGCTGAGCCGCTGCGATCACGGGCGACGAGACCGCGAGCAGCAGGCCGAGCGCGCCTGCGCGCACGCGGATCCTGCGTAGCCGGGTCGGATGGACGATCATCGGTGGTGTGGTCGGAATGAGAACGGCTATCGGGAAGAGGGAGCGCCGATGGCGCGCAGGAAACAGCGCACGTAGCGCCGGGGTGCCTCGTCGGGAGGCGGGAAGGTGTGTGGAGCCATGGGACGCCCCATCGCGTCGCTCATCACGGCGCTGATCAACATCGTCACGGCGGCGCTCACGTCCGCGTCGCGATCCGCGAGCCCGAGCTCGTGGAGCCGAGTGACGTACTCGGTGATGTGGTGATGCACGTCGATGCGCCCGCGGCAGGCGAAGTCCGCGACCTCGGGCCGCTCCTCGTACTCGCTGATGGCGTGGATCAGCATGGGGCGGAGGGTGCGGATGCGCTCGAGGTGCGTCTCGACCCACTCGGTGAGCTCGCGCTGCGGATCGACCGGCGGATCGGGGAGCGGATTCACCTCGTCGCCGCGGTCGTTCTCCTCGAGGACGGCCTCGAGAAGCGCGCCCTTCGAGCCGAAGGTGCGGAAGAGGGTGACTTCGTTGACGCCGGCTTCGGCGGCGATGAGGCGCGTCGTCGCGCCGCGGAAGCCATGCTTGGAATACACACGCGCCGCGGCTTCCAGGATTCGCTCTCTGCTGATCATGGAGCGCATCCTAGCGGAAACAGATGTGTATGCAAGTACCTACTTACTTGCCGTGCGTACTATCTTTAGGTCGAGTATTTTCGGTGTTTGATCGGTTTCTGTGGCGAATGGACGCCGAAACCAGGAGCGGTACCCCGCCATCGTGATGGACGGACTTTTGCGCGCCTGGGATGCCCCCCTCTTCGCCCACCGGCGTCCGATGCGACAGGACCCCCCGAACGCGCCCCGCGACTCTCGTTCCCCCGCGACTCCACCGAACGGCACCGACGCCAAGCGCGCCGGCATTCGCCGTCTCGACTGCGGCGAGGGTGATGAGCTCACGACCCCCGTCCGCGCCCAGCCCTCGGCGGACCCCCCGGCAGCGGACGACGCCGCCGATACGCGCCCACGTGGCGTGCGACGCTCCGACGCGCGCCGCCGCCCGCGCTGAGTCCGGAGACCGTCAGGCCAGTCCACGTTCTGGTATGGTGAATGCCTGAGCGTGGGTTCGCCTCGCGATCTCGACGATGACCCGCTCGCACGACCACGCCACGCTCTCCGATCGAATCGCCCTCGCCCCGGGCGAGGGGATCGCTCGCAACCGCCTGCTTCGCATCCTGTCACGCGAAGAGATGGAGCACCTCCTCCCCTCGCTGGAGTCGATACCACTCCACGAGGGCATGCCGATCTACGAACCGAACGAGCGCATCACGCACGTCTACTTCCCGATCAGCGGCGTGATATCGATGGTGAGCGCGATGACGGACGGCACCGTCGAGACGGGAACGGTCGGACGCGAGGGGATGTCCGGCTTGCCCCTCGTGCTGCGCGCGGATACGATGCCGTCGCGGGCGTTCGTGCAGGTGCCGGGACACGCCTACCGGATGACCGACGAGGATTTCCTCGCCGCGATGCGCGACGCGCCGCGCTTCGAGCGCCTGCTCTATCGCTACGCGCTCGCGCTGTTCGACCAGGCGGCGCAGCATGCGGCGTGCAACCGGCTGCACGCGCTCGAGGAGCGCTGCGCGCGGTGGCTGCTCATGACCCACGATCGCATGGACGGCGACGTGCTGCCGCTCAAGCAGCAGTTCCTCGCGGAGATGCTCGGCGTGCATCGCCCCGCCGTGACGCTCGCCGCCGGAGCGCTGCAGAAGGCCGGCGTGATACGCTACACGCGTGGCAAGGTCACGGTGCTCGATCGCAAGGCGCTCGAGAGCGCGGCGTGCGAGTGCTACTCGATCATCGCTCGACGGGTAGAGGCCCTGCTGCGCATCGACGACTAGGCCACCCCTCCCGGCCTATGTACGGAAGTGTACGTGTCATCACATGTAAGTCTCTGGCGCAAAATCATTTGCTTGCGTTTTGCGCTCGGCGGCCTATACTCCGTTCGTCGGTGGAAACATCTGATTACCCCGACGCGTTTCACGTCTGCCTGGAACACGCTCCATGACGCCAGAGTTATCGCGGCAGCACGAGTCGACGCACGGAGGTCACAGGGCCATGAATCAGAGGTTGAGCGGCACCGCGGAGCGCGAGCTGGGACGGTCGTGAGCCGCTCGATCGAGTTCTTCTTCGAGGCGCGCGAGCACCGGCGGCTCGAGCGCGACTGAGGACGATGCCTGGATATCGAACGCTCTCGGCAAACCTCTCGGGAAACGCGGCCGAGCATGCGCGCGAGGCGGAGCTCCGCCAACGCCGCGGTGACCCCGAGACCGCGGCCCGGCTCCTGGAAGAGGCGCTTGCAGCGAGTGTGTCCTCACGTCCGGAGATGCCGGGGTGGATCTGCGGACGGCTCGCGTCCATCTACCGGACACTGAAGCGATACGACGACGAGGTGGAGCTGCTCGAGCGCTACCGCGAGTCACAGACCTCGGAGGAGGCCCGCACGCGGTTCGACGCGCGTCTCTCGAAGGCGCGCGCCATCGCCGAGCGCAAGCGCCGGTCGTCCACCGGCGCGTTGGAGACGGTGCGCCAGGTCCGGCATCGGTCGAGCCTGCGCCGCCGCTCGCCGTCGCGCGCCCAACTGGCGATCAGCGGCGCCAACGGTGCGTCCGTCGCGACGTCGCGCCTGGAGGCCGAGCTGCGCGATGCGCTGGTCGATCACTCACCCGCGGGTGACGAGCGGCTGCGCGGCGTGCTGGCCCGGATGTGCGCCAGCGCGGTGGCGGAGGACGCGCACATGGAGGATCTCGTCGCCACGCTGAAGAGCGCGTGGACCGAGGCGCCCATGCCGAGCGCCCTCAGCGAGGAGGAATGGCACGCGCGGTACTCGGCCACGCTCGTCGAGCTGCTGGCGCTCTACTTCGGCGACCAGCTGGCGTAGGGCGCGCCCTCACGGAGGCGGCTCGCGGCGCACTGCCCGGTGCTCGCCGGACAGATCGATCATGCGGGCCCCGCCGAGATACTCGACCGACTGCGGGCTCTCGAGGTTGACCGCCCGACCGATCACGCCCGCCAACCGAGCCCCCTGCTCCGAGATGATCCGCAACTGATCGCGCTGGTCGTCGTTGAAGCGCGTGTCCTCGAGCAACCGGCTCGACCGCTCGAGAATCGACTGTAACGGCCCATTGATCTCCCGCTCCATCGCGAGGGCGGTCTCGCCGATCCCCGCCAGCCAGCGTGCCCGCACGAGGTCCGCCCGCGCCGTGCGCAGCGCATCCGCCTGCTGCACGCGACGCACGGCGATCTCGACGCGGGCGCGAAGGTTCTTCGGTGAGCTGGGCTTGGCGATGTAGTCGTCGGCACCGGCATCGAGCACGGCTTTCAGGCCGCCCGGATCGTCGTGCGCCGTCACGATGAGGATGAACGTGGCGTCGCCGCTCTCGTGGGCGCGGATGCGACGGCACAGCTCGAGCCCATCCGCGCCGGGCATCCTGAGATCGAGCACGACAAGCGGCGAAGGGTTCGCGCGATACGCGTTCCACGCGTGCTCGCCATCCTCGAAGCCCTCGGCCTCCTGGCCGAGCTCGGCCAGGACGGCGCTCAGGAGCGCGCGCGCCTCGGGGTTGTCGTCGGCGAAGATGACTCGCATGGTCGCACTCTACGCGATGCCCGCGGGTACCGGTAGGGCGACGCGGACGGCGTGCGCGGAGTGCGCCGGCCGTGCGACCACCTGACGGTCGGACGCGGCCCGGGCTTGATTTCCCTCCCGATGACCGGCGACCAGCACCTGACCGCAATCGAGCGGCTCACCCTTCCTGCCCGACGGCTGCTCCACAAGGCGCCGGCGGGTGGGCTCGTGCTGCTCGCGTGCGCCGCCGTGGCGATGGCGTGGGCGAACTCGCCGCTGGCGCACTCCTATCACGCGCTGTGGGAGACGCCGATCACGCTCGGCGTGGGTGCCTGGCGCGCCACGCTCAGCCTCCACGCGGTGATCAACGACGGCCTGATGGCCGTGTTCTTCTTCCTCGTGGGGCTCGAGATCAAGCGCGAGGTGCTGGTCGGCGAGCTGGCGAGCGTGCGGAAGGCCGCGCTCCCGGTGGCCGCCGCGCTCGGCGGGATGGTGGTGCCGGCGCTGCTGTTCGTCGCGTTCAACCCGGGCGGCCCGGCGCTGCGCGGCTGGGGGATCCCGATGGCGACCGACATCGCGTTCGCCCTCGGCGTGCTGGCGCTGCTCGGCGACCGATATCCTCCCGCGCTGCGGATCTTTCTCTCCGCCCTGGCGATCGCCGACGACCTCGGCGCGGTGCTGGTGATCGCGCTCTTCTACACGGCGAGCGTCTCGTGGGGCGCGCTGGCCGCCGCGGCGGGGTTGCTGGTCCTGTCGCTCGCGGCGAACGCGATGGGCGTGCGCGCGACGTGGGCCTATGCGCTCATCGGCCTGGCGTTGTGGGGCGCCGTGCTGCTCTCGGGAGTCCACGCGACGGTGGCGGGCGTCCTCCTGGCGATGACGATCCCGTCGCGCACGGTCATCAACGAAGACGCGCTGCTGCGCGGGGCGCGTGCGGCGCTGAAGGACTTCGACGACGCGTGCCATCCGAATACGGTGATGCTGTCGAACAGCGCGCACCAGGCGGCGCTCCGCCGCCTGGAGGTGCTGTCGGAGAAGGCGCTGCCGCCGCTCGCGCGGCTCGAGCACGGGCTTCACGGCATCGTGACGTTCGGCATCATGCCGCTCTTCGCGCTGGCGAACGCCGGCGTGGAGCTCCGCGGCGGCGGGATGGCACTCGGGAGCCCGATCGCCTTCGGCGTGATCACCGGCCTCGTGCTCGGCAAGCCGATCGGCATCACGCTGGCGTCGTGGCTCGCCGTGCGAGGCGGGCTCGCCGCGCTGCCGTCGGGGATCGGCTGGCGCACGCTCGTGGGCGCGTCGGTGCTCGGCGGCATCGGCTTCACCATGTCGCTGTTCATCGCCGGGCTCGCGTTCGGCGACGCGGCCGAGCCGCTGACGTCGGCGAAGCTCGGCACCTTGGTGGCTTCGCTGATCGCCGGCGTCGCGGGCTGGCTGACGCTGCGCTTCGGCGTGCGGCGGGCGCAGCGACCCGCGGATGGCGCACCGCCCGGCGGTGCTGCATCCTCCGCGTAGGATTTCACGACACGGAGAGAGGGACATGGCGGTCAGAATCCGCATGCGCTCGCTGAGTGCCGCGTGCACGGCGTTGCTCGTCCTCGCGATCGTGCCCGCCGGCGCTCAGGCGCCGACGCCGACGTCCGGCGCCCGCGTGCACGGCTTCCGGCAGGCCGCGGCGTACCTCAACGACGCCGATCGGCCGATGGGCGGGCGATGGATCCACGAGCGCACGGGATTCACACTCGACCTGCTCGAGATCCAGAGCGTACCGCAGGGCTTCATCTGGGTCCGCTCGTTTCCGCGGAACGACAAGGGCGAGCCGCACACGCAGGAGCATCTGCTGCTCAGCAAGGGCGATCGCGGTCGCGCCATGGCGAGCCTGGAGACGATGGCGCTGTCGGGATCGAGCGCGTTCACCCAGCAGCTGCGAACCGCCTACCACTTCAATACCGCCGCGGGCCCGGAGACGTTCTACACGATCTTCGAGCGTCAG
>DASTSX010000471.1:0-2188 GCA_035760455.1 Gemmatimonadaceae bacterium
GTGCGGCATCGAGCACGGCGGGATCGATCGCCATCGACGACTCTCCAGGGGGAAGGCCAGCTTCACGAACCACAAATTGATCGCGGAACCCCGGACGCAACAAGCCGGCCCGATCAGCGCGCTCGCGGTGTGCACGGGACCCGCCACGCCCAGACCTTGGCGCTCGGCGCCTTCTTGCGGCCGTCGGCGATGAAGGCGAACGCCGAGCCGACGACGGTGTCACCAAGCGCGGGGGCGCGGTTCGGGAGCGTGACACTCACGCCGGCCGGCCACCACGACGGCAGGAGCATGATCGTCTGCTCGTCCTGGACGGCCTGCGTCGTCGCCCAGTCGCGTCCGTCGCCGGCACGCTGATGCGTCGCCGGGTCGATCTGCGTGACGTGACCCGCCGCTTTCCAATCGAGCGCGGGGGTCCACTGGCCGAAGGTGAAGCCGAGGCAGACGGGAGGCTCGTCGCGCTGCTGGGCGTGGGACCATGATGGAGTGGCGAGCAGCAGGGCAGCGAGCGCGAAGCTCGCGATTCGGGGCGACGGCATCCTGCCTCCTACCCCACGTCCCGCGCGTGAGGTTCAGCGCACACCGGGCTGCGACGGCGCGTGCGACGGGCCGGCGAGCTCCGGCGCCTGCACCCCGCGCGCGCGCGCGTCCACCGGCTCGATCACCTCGATGTCGCTCCGGTCGCCCGCCGCGCCGAGCTCGCGGAACCGCCGCGCCGTCACGAGCACGCGTCCCTCGAGCGAGCCGACCGCGCGGTTGTAGCTCGACACGGCCCGATCGAGCGATGTGCCCAGCTCGCTCATGTGCGAGCCGAGCGTGGCGAGCCGGTCGTACAGCGTGGCGCCGAGCGTGCTGATCTCGCGCGCGCTCTCGGCCATGCGCGCTTCGCGCCAGCCGAACGACACCGCACGGAGCAGCGCGATGAGCGTCGTCGGCGTGGCGAGGATCACGCCGCGCGCCGCGCTCTCGTCCAGCAGCGCCGGATCGTGCTCGAGCGCGGCCGAGAAGAACGCTTCACCAGGGAGGAAGAGGACGACGAACTCCGGCGTCGCGCCCGCGCCGAGCTGCTCCCAGTAGGCTTTGCGGCTCAGCGTCTCGACGTGCATGCGCAGATGTCCCGCGTGCGCCCTGAGCAGCCGGGCGCGCTCGCGCTCGTCGGCGCACTCGGCGGCGTCGAGGTACGCGAGCAGCGGCGCCTTGGCGTCCACGACGACACACCGGTCGCCCGGCAGACGCACCACGAGGTCCGGCCGCATGCGCCGCGCGTCGCCGTCGCCGTCTTCGGCGACCGTCGACACCTGCGTCTCGAAATCGCAGTGCTCGACCATGCCGGCGAGCTCGACGACCCGCTTGAGCTGCACCTCGCCCCAGCGCCCTCGCACGTTCGGCGAGCGGAGCGCGGTGGCGAGCTGGCGCGTCTGATCGCGCAGCCCGTCGCTCGCGGCGGCGACGAGGTCGAGGCGAGCGGCGAGCGCACCGAACTGGGTGGCGCGCTCGCGATCGAAGGCAGTGAGCCGACCGTCATAGCGCTCGAGCTCGGCGCGCAGTGGGGTCAGAAGCTCGGCGAGACGATCGGCGCCGGCGGACTCGTCGGCACGGCGCTCTCGCCGCACGACGAATGTGATCCCGAGCGCGAGCACCGCGCCAGCGAAGAGGCCGGTGACGAACACGGTGAGGAGGGAGGCGACGGACATCGGCGCCAACATGCGCGGAGGCCGCGAGCGCCGCCAGCACGCCTGCCCATACCGCATCGACTGTCCAGCGATGGCCGCGCCAGTGGTGCGCCCCGTGCAAAATGGCTGCGCACCCGCGCACCCGCGCACCCGCGCGACCGCACCCCCGTACCTCCGCACCTCCGCAAATGCCTGAGCTCCGCACCCACTCCATCTGGCACGACACGTTCACCGTGCCCGCTCGCGAGCCGCTTCACGATCACGTCAGCACCGACGTCTGCGTCATCGGCGCCGGCATCGCGGGGCTCAGCGTCGCGTACGCGCTCGCGCGCGCCGGGAAGCGCGTCGTCGTGGTGGAGAAGGAGCAGATCGGGAGCGGCGAGTCGGGGCGGACGACGGCCCACCTCGCCAACGCGCTCGACGACCGCTTCCTCAATCTCGAGAAGGCGCGCGGCGTTGGCGCATCGCGCAGCGCGGCAGGCCCGCACAGTGCGGCGATCGACTTCATCGAGGAGGCG
>DASTSX010000472.1:0-5371 GCA_035760455.1 Gemmatimonadaceae bacterium
CGTGTCGCCGCCGACCGCGACCTGCGCGACCGCGAGGTCAGGCAGGTGCCGGTCGAGCGCGACGGCGAGATCCGCGTGCCCGTCGAGCGCGAGGACGCCGTGGTGCTCAAGAAGGGCGAGGACGGGAGGGATGAGATCATCATCCGGAAGCCAGTCGGCGGCAGGGATGTGCGGCCGTGAACTGCCACCGACGTACCCGGTACGACTGACGTAGCACGTACCGGGTACCGGTTGGAGGCTCCCGGAAGTCCCTCGAGTGCAGATCCCTCGACTCGCTGTGCTCGCTCGGGATGACGGCCTCGGTCATCCCGATCGCAGTCGAGGGGATCTGCACGATTCACTGCTTGGTGGCCGACGGGATTACCGGAAGCATCCAGCCGCTACTGCGTACCGGGTACCTCGGTACCGGGTACTTCAGTGGCAGTTTCTCCTCAAGCCACCCACTTCGTCAGGTCCGCCGCGGCCTTCTTCTTCGGCCCCCCTGGCAACTCCGCCGGCTCGCCCACGTTCACGATCGCGACGATGCGCTCGTTCTCGGCGACGCAGGCCGCCGCGCGCGCCGCGTCGTCCCCCATCACCGCGCCAGTGCGCATCGCCGTGCCGAGCCCCAGCTCCACGGCGGTGAGCGCGAGGTTCTGCAGCCCCATCATCGTCGCCGCGTAGTCCTCCTCGGCGATCTCGGGGTTGTCGCTCTTCACGATGGCCACGGCGATCATGACCGGCAGCGCGCGATGCTCGGCGGCGACGCGGTCGCGCATCGCGCGCGACGCCTCGGGGTCCTCGATCTTGCGCGCCTTGCGCACGCCGACGGCGAGCCCGTACGCCTCGCGCGCCTCGGGTCCGAGCACGTAGAACCGCCACGGCTCGGTGAGGCGGTGGTTCGGGGCGAGGATCGCGGCGTCGAGCAGCGTCTCGATCTCGGCGCGCGTGACGGGGCGTTCGGTGAAGCGCTTGACCGAGCGGCGCTGGCGGAGCAGGTCGATGAGGGGCATGGGGAGAAGCTAGCGGGTGTGCGGTGCGCGGGTGCGCGATGCGCGAACGACCTCGGGAGGTACCGGCGTCCCGAGGTCGTTTGCTGTGCCGCCCCCCCCCCCACCACCCCGCGCGCACCTCCGCACCCGCGTCAGTTCAGCATCCGCTCCAGTAACGCCACAAACGCGTACAGCATCCCGACCAGCGCCGCCGCCGCGGCGATCCACGCCCGCACCAACCGCACGCGCGCGAATGCGCTGACGTATTGCTCCGCTCCGCTCACGCCGTTCGCCACCTCGACCTTCGCCACACCCTCGCGCGCCCGCGCCGCTCTCGTCGTTCGCATCGCTGCTCTCCTCCGCTCGCTCTCGGTCCATTCGTCTCGCCCCGTTCGCGATCGCATGACAAGAGCACCGGCGTGTGACGTCGCATCGCGCAGTGCGCGGTGCGCATTGCGCAAACCTCAGCCGCGCCCCCCATGCGGGCACCACCGCAGCACCACCGTCCCCACGATCGTGTGCTCGTCGCGCGGCACGACGATCGGCGGGAACGCCTCGTTGAGCGACTGCAGCTCGAGCTGCGCGCGCGTCACCTTCCCCACCTTCTTCACCACGTACCCCGCGTCGGGCACGCGCGCGAGCACCACGGTGTCGCGCGCCACCGCGCTCCCCACCTGCACGAGCACCGAGTCGCCCGTGTGCAGCAGCGGATCCATGCTCTCGCCCACCACGCGCAGCGACACGTAGCTGCCGGCGGGCGCGTCGTCCGGCACGCGCACCCACTGCTCGCACGGCTCGTCCCACAAGTCGCGTCCCACTCCCGCCGCGGCGCCGAGGTCGAGCCGCGGCGCAGCGCGCATCGCACGCGCGACGTCGAGCACGTCGGCGATCATCCCCGTCGTCGCGGCGCGCTCCACCGGCGGCGAGCCGGCGACGAGCCGCACCTTGAGCCGCGCCGCCTCCGCGCGCGCCCGCAGGCGCGTCGCCGCCGCGCGGATGCGCGCCGGGCTCCACCCGTCGCCCGAGCGGTGCGGCGAGCTCACCTCGCGCGCGAGCCAGCCCACCACGCGCTCGTCCACGAAGTACGGCGAGTCGCCGCGCGCCATCTCGGCGCGCGCCGCGAGCTCGGCGAGGAGCTGCTGGCCGCGGAGCGTGGCCATCCGTTCGTCGCGTTCGGGCTGCGGCATGGGGTCGTCGGTGGTGCGTCTCATCGTCTCATCCTCGGGTGACGAGGCACGCTACGCCTCGCGGGTGATCGCGTCGCCCGCGGGGCCCGCGATCGTGCGTGCGCCGATCCGCGCACGGCATCGGTGGAAGAAGCGCTGCAGCTCGCGCGCGTCGTCCGGCTCGAGCGTGTTCGCGTACTGCATCGCGACCTCGGTGAGCCGCGCGCGCAGCCGCTCGAGCCGCTTGCGCGCCACGACGTACGACACGCCGAGCCACTCGGCGATCTCGCGCTGCGGGATGTTCTCGGCCACTGCCACGAGCAGCTGCCGCTCGTCGTCGCGCAGCGCCTCGCTCAGGCGGGCGGCGAGCCGCTCGAGCACGCGCGGGAGCGGCGCGTCCTCCCACTCGGGGCCGCGGCTCGTGCGCAGCATCTCCTCCGAGCAGCCGGCCGCCGTCTCGCCGGCCGCGGGATCGCGGTCGGCGTACGCGGCGCGCGCCGCTTCCGACACCACGCGCCGGCGCCGCTCGCTGCCGCGCTTGCGGTTCAACAGCTTGTGGCGCAGCGCCGAGAGCAGGTACATGCGCGGGTTCTGCGGCAGCGGCGCGCTGCGCGTCATGAGCTGGATCGCCACGTCGTCGAGCAGCTCGCTCACCAGCTCGTCGCGCTCGCCCGGCGGCACGCCGGCCCGGCGCGCGTAGTCGAGCAGGATGCGGTGGAAGCGGCCGACGTACTGCTCGAACGCCACCGCCTCGCCGCGCCGCATGGCGATGACGATGTCGTAGTCCTTCGTCGCGCCGGCATCGGTCGACGACGCGACCGGTCGCTCGACGGTCCATTCGCGCGCCCCTCCTCTTGCCTCGTCTCCCCCGCCCCCGCCCCCACCCGACCGCCCAGCCTTCCGCATCGACGACGCCCCCTCGTTGCTCGCCCGCGGGGCGCGACCGTCGGCGTCGCTGGTCGTCGGCTGCCCGGGCTGTCCGAGAAAGGCACCGGGCCGTGACATCGCCCGGTCTACCGGCCGTGCGGCCGGTGCCTGGCCATCCACGCGCGGATGCGGCGCTCGAGGCGCATCAGGGTGCGCGGCGTGAGGTCCGCCCGCTGGACCGCGTCGCGCAGCGTCGCCCCCCGGCGCTCGGAGAACCCGATCGCCTCGGCGCGCTCGATCAGGCCGAGCACGTCGTACACGGCGTTCGCGCGCCGCTGGAGCGGGTCGGCGTCCAGCGGGATGGGCCGCACGGGGACGGGCTCGACGGGTGCGTGGTGCGCGACGATTCGCGCCCGCTGGCGCGCCGCCTTCTCCATCTCCTCGCGGCTCGGCCGCCGGCTCGAGGCGGTGAAGCCGAGGTTCGCGAGGGCGCGCCCGACGGCGGAGGTCTCGGTGTTCTCGAGACACGCGACCTGGTTGATCTGCCCGTTCCCCTCGCGCTCCGACGCCCACCCCGTGGCGGCGGGCTCCGCGTCCGCCGGCCCGCGGTAGACGAGGGCGCGGAAGGTGATCTCGCGCTCCGTCCGCGAGTACAGCTCCGTCACGATCCGGCCCGCCGGATAGCGCTGGTAGAACAGCGTGATCCGGTCGGCCACGAGCGCGTAGTCGGATGGGTCGTGCTCGCCGATTCCCGTCTTCAGCATCGCCTCCTCCCACGGCCGTCCGCCGTTGATCCTGGGCTGGGTGCAGATCCCTCGACTCCGCGCTACGCGCTCCGCTCGGGATGACCGAGGGGGTGCCGCGGCCCACTTCCCGAGGGGCAAAGACTAAGCCGAAGAAACACCGAAAGCAACGGGCGGGATCGGCTTGCGCGCCGGCCCCGGCTGGCACACCGTTGGGGCCCCTCCGCCCTGGAACCCACCCCGTCATGTCCAAGCGCATCTCCGCCGCCCGCTACGTGCCGACCGACGTCATGGTCCTCGTCGGCACCACGAAGGGCGCGTTCATCTTCACCTCCACGGCGTCACGCAGGCGCTGGCGGGTCGACGGCCCGCACTTCCCGGGTGAGGCCGTGTACTCGCTCGCGTTCGACCAGCGCGGGGGCCGGTTCCGCCTCCTCGCCGGGGTGCACAGCAACCACTGGGGGGCGACGATCCGGACGAGCGACGACTTCGGCCGGACCTGGACCGACGCCGAGCGACAGGCGGTGCGCTTCCCCGAGTCGTCGGGGCTCTCGCTCGCGCAGGTGTGGCAGATCGTGCCGGGGCGGCCGGAGGAGCCGGACGTCGTGTGGTGCGGCGTCGAGCCGGCGGCGCTGTTCCGGTCGGACGACGCGGGGGTGAGCTGGTCGCCCGTCGAGGGGCTGCTGACCCACGAGCACCGTCCGCGCTGGCAGCCGGGAGGCGGCGGGCTGTGCCTGCACACCATCGTGCTCGATCCGTCGAACCCGCAGCGGATGGGGATCGCCATCTCGACCGCCGGCTTCTATAGAACCGACGACGGCGGCGCGACCTGGCGGGCGCGCAACACGGGAGTGCGCGCCGTGTTCCTCCCCGACCAGCATCCGGAGTTCGGGCAGTGCGTGCACAAGGTGACGCACCATCGGTCGCGCCCCGAGCGGCTCTTCCTGCAGAACCACTGGGGCCTCTACCGCAGCGACGACTGGGGGGACAGCTGGCAGGACATCGCCAACGGCGTCCCGTCGGACTTCGGCTTCCCGATGGTGATCCATCCGGCCGATCCGGATTCCGCCTGGATCGTCCCGCTCGAATCGGACGAGTTCCGCTGCACGCCGGACGGCAAGCTGCGGGTGTATCGCACGCGGAACGCCGGTGAGTCGTGGCAGCCGCTGGCACACGGCCTGCCGCAGGACGGCGCGTACGAGACGGTCCTGCGCGACGCGCTGGCCGTCGACACCCTCGAGCGTCCCGGCGTCTATTTCGGCACGCGCAGCGGCAAGCTGTTCGGATCCGCGGACGAAGGGGAGACGTGGGCGGCGCTCGCCGACGGTCTGCCCCCGGTCATCGCGGTGAAGACCGCCGTGGGCTGATGGCCATCGTCTTCATGATCCCCGGCGCCCTGCGCGAGCTGGCCGGGGACCGCTCCGAAGTTCGCATCGACGCCGCGCCGGGGCCGTTGTCGGCCGCGCTGGCGCGGCTGTGGGCCGAGTGCCCCGCCGTCCGCGACCGGGTCATCACGGAGGCGGGCCGCGTCCGCCCGCACATCAACATCTTCGTGGACGGCGAGAACATCCGGGACGCCGCCGGCCTCGAGACCCCCGTCCGGGCCGACTCGGAAGTCTTCATC
>DASTSX010000473.1:0-2851 GCA_035760455.1 Gemmatimonadaceae bacterium
GATCTGCGGCGGTGAGTGTTCGGTAACCGCGAACGCCGTTACCGCACACCGAGCACCGACGACCGACAACTCCATGAGAAGCGAGCACTCAGTATTCATAGAACCCCCGCCCCGACTTCCGCCCCAGCCACCCCGCCGCGACGTACTTCCGGAGCAGTGGCGCCGGCCGGTACTTCGGATCGCCGAGGCCGTCGTGGAGCACCTCGAGGATCGCGAGGCAGGTGTCGAGGCCGATGAAGTCCGCGAGCGCGAGAGGGCCCATCGGATGGTTCATCCCCAGCTTCATCACCGTGTCGACGGCATCGGGCGTGCCGACGCCTTCCATCACGCAGTAGACCGCCTCATTGATCATCGGCATGAGGATCCGGTTGGCGACGAACCCCGGATAGTCGTTCACCTCGACCGGCGTCTTCCCCACCGTGCGGCTCCACGCGAGCACGCGATGCATGGTCTCGTCCGACGTCGCGAGGCCGCGGATGACCTCGACGAGCTGCATCAGCGGCACCGGGTTCATGAAGTGCATGCCGATCACCTGCTCCGGCCTCGAGGTGCGGCCGGCGATCTCCGTGATGGAGATCGAGCTCGTGTTCGTCGCGAGCACGGCCGCGGGATCGGCGAGGCGATCGAGGTCGGCGAAGATCTGGAACTTGAGCTCGCGCCGCTCGGTCGCCGCCTCGACGACGAGCGCTGCCCCGCGCACGGCGTCGAGCGAGGTGCTCGTGGTGAGGCGGTCGAGAATGACACCGCGCTCGTCGGCCGCGAGCGCACCCTTCTTGATCTGCCGGTCGAGGTTCTTCTCGATCGTCTCGCGTCCGCGCGCCAGCGCCGCGTCGGCGACGTCGATCATCGTCACGGGGAAGCCGTGCTGCGCGAACACGTGGGCGATCCCGTTTCCCATCTGTCCTGCTCCGACCACCGCGATGCGATCGGTCACGGTCTACGGCTCCTCGCGGCGTAGCAGCCGCGTGCGATAGAGATAGGCGAGCGCGCCGAGCATCCCGAGCGCGGCGGCGAGCCCGCCCTCGGGGCCCCACTGGCCACCGGTGATCCAATCCGGGCCCTGCTCGACCATGCGATAGTCGGGCGCCTGGAACTGGATGCCGCTCACCGAGGCGTGAAAGGCCACCGCGAGCACCCAGTTCCACGCGGCGTGCGCCGCGGTGGACGCGTAGACGCTGCGATACATCATGCGAACCGCGCCGAGAAAGACGCCGGCGAGCGCGACGATGAGGAACGACTGCACGGAGACGCCGGCGTTGCGCAGATGCGCGAGCGCGAACAGGAAGCTCGTGATGCCGATCGCGGCGCGTGCGCCGAGGCCGTCGCTCAACGTCGTCAGGAGGTACCCACGGCTGATGACCTCTTCGCCGAGCGCCGCGACGAGGAGGAACACGGTGAGCGAGAGTGCGGCGGCGAGCGACGATCCGTCCGGCGCGGGGACGATCCGCAGCCAGCGAGCGAGCAGCAGCAGACCGCACGCGAGCGCGATCGCGCCGCCGCCGAGCAGCCAACCTTCGAGCACGACCCGCGGACGCAGCGCGCCCCGGTGCATCGCCACGTCCGACCACGGGCGGACGTCGATCGAGCGCAGCATGATCGCCGTGGCGACGACGGCGGCTGCGAGCTGGAGCGACACCTGAAGGAGCAGCGACGACTCGGCACCGAGCCGCCCTGGCGCGACGAACGACGTGGCGATGTACGCGGCCGCGACCTCCGCGACGATGAGCAGGAGGAGAAACGCGACCGCGAGCGCGATCGTGCGGCCGAGGGTCCGCGGAGCGTCCCCTTCCCGCGCGTCGGTCAGGAAGTGGTTCCGCTCCGGCGTCCCGACAGCGCGGCCGCCACGATCGCCTTGGCGAGATCGGCCGCCGCGAAGGGAAGCACGCCGATCACCGTCGCCGCCGCGACGCTTCCCGTGATGACGACCAGCTGCGCCAGCCCACCGAGGTACAGCACGACCATCCCGGCCACCGCGGCGACGAGCCGGGCCGCGAACCGCTCGCGGCCCGCTCCGAGCCAGCCGGCGACCGCGGCCGCAAGGGGATACGCCAGCAGATATCCCCCGCTCGGCCCGAGCAGGCGGGCGCGCCCCGGGGCGCCGATCGGCGCGAACACCGGCAACCCGGCTGCCCCCGCGGCGAGGAACAGGACCGCTGCTGCCGCCGCGTCGAGCGGCCCGAGGAGCAGGCCGGCCAGCACCACCACGAACGGCGTCAGCGTCAGCGGCACCGGGGTTCCCGGCAGCGGCACGGCGATCTGCGACGCGAGCGCCAGCGCGGCCGCCACGATGAGAATGCCGACCGCGCGGGTACGAGGGCTGCGGACGGTGAGAGCGAGCGTGGTCATGTCACTTCCCTCGGGTGACGGAGAGCGCCACCGCGTCGCCGCCGCCGAGGCAGAGCGTCGCGAGGCCGGTGCGGAGATTCCGATCCTGCAGTGCGTACAACAGCGTCGTGAGCACGCGCGCCCCGCTCGCCCCGATCGGATGACCGAGCGCGATGGCGCCGCCGTTCACGTTGACGCGGTCCCAGTCCCACTCGAGTCCCGCGCCGTCGGCCAGCGCCTGCGACGCGAACGCCTCGTTGGCCTCGATGAGATCGAAGTCACCGATGCTGGAGCCTTCCTTCTCCATGAGGTTCCGCACGGCGGTGATCGGCGCGAAGAACAGCTCCTGCGGGTTGCCCGCGCCGGTCGCGTACGCGCGCACGCGGCCGAGCACCGGCAGCCCGTGCGTCTCCGCGTACGCCAGGGACGTCACGACGAGCGCGGCAGCGCCGTCGTTGAGCGAGCTCGCGTTGCCGGCGGTGACGCTCGCGTCACCCCCCTTCGCGAACGCCGGCTTGAGCTTCGC
>DASTSX010000474.1:0-13344 GCA_035760455.1 Gemmatimonadaceae bacterium
GCCTCCGTCACGGGCGGGGACCGGACCGCGGAGCTGTACGGGATCCTGTGGACGTCCGCGGTCGGCTCGGCGCTGGTGGACAACATCCCCTTCACCGCGGCGATGATCCCCGTCGTCGACAGTCTCGGCGGGATGCAGGACGACGCCTACTGGTGGGCGCTCGCGCTCGGTGCGTGCTTCGGCGGCAACGCGACGATCGTCGCGGCCGCCGCGAACGTCGCCGCCTCCGGCATGGCGGCCCGTGCCGGGCACCCGATCGGCTTCCTGACGTTCATGAAGTACGGGCTGCCCGTCACGCTCGGGTCGCTCGCCCTGGCCACCCTCTACGTGATGGTGAGGTACGCATGAGCCCCCGCACGATCAGCGACGACGCCCTGCACCACCCGCCCGCGCTGCACGCCGACGACCTGCTCGGAGACGCGCTCGCCACGCTGCTGGACTCAGACCTCCCCGCACTGCCCGTCGTGGACGAACGCGAGCGCTACGTCGGGATCTTCGGCGAGCGCGAGTTCATGGCCGCCGTCTTTCCCGGCTACCTCGGCCAGCTCCGCGGCGCCGGGTTTCTCTCGCACTCGATCGACGCCGCGCTCGAGCGTCGCGAGGCATGCCGCGTCGAGCCGGTCCGCCAGCACATGACGACCGAGCACATCGACGTCGGGCCCGACTACTCCGACACCCAGCTTGCAGAGATCTTCCTGCACCACCGCGTCCTCATCGTCCCGATCGTCGACGACGGCCGAGTCGTCGGGATCGTCACCCGCCACGACTTCTTCACCGCCGTCGGGAGGCGCTTCCTTGCGAAGGCCTAGACGCCAACCGGACGACCCCGGGGCGGCGGCGAGTGCGCCGCCGCCCGTCTTGACCGTCAAGGCCGCCCGCACCGCCCGCGTCCGAGCGTTGCGCGAGGCCGTCGCGCGCGGTGACAGCAGCTAGATGATTCCGCGTGTTCTCTGTGGAGAGAACTTGGCGTCGTGCAAACCACGCGCTCGCTGCGCCGACGCTACGAGTCGAGCCCGCGCCGGTGAGCCTCGCGGGCAAGCCGGTCGTCAAAGGTGACCACGGTTCCGGCGGCGCCTTCGGCCGCCAACAGGACGCAGCAGTCGGGCAGCTTGAGGCCCGTCTCGACTCGGAGGACCGCGAGGCGTTCGGACGCGTTCGGCGGTAGCGGCAACTCGGCGACCTCGAGCGCGCGCAGCGCCGCTTGCGCAGCAGGGAGGCTTCTGGTGCGTGCAGGCGCGACGAGGACTTCCGCAAGTGTGATCGAGCTTGCGCAGAACGGCCGATCGGCGAGCGCGAGCAGGCGCTCGGTCGCTGCTGCGTGGTGCGCGTCGTGTTGATCGAGGTGGGCGATCAACACATTCGCGTCAAGGACGATCACGTGGGCCAGTCGCCGCGAAGGTCATCGAGGTAGCCGGCCGGGTAGGTCCCGGTAAGGACCCCGCCGGTGCGCTCGATTGCGGCACGTCGAGCGGCGGTTGTGCGTGCGGCGTCGGCCGTGATCGCCCGATGCCCCTCGCGCACCAGGTCCAGCAGCAACTTGGCAGGCCGTTCGCGGTCGTGGGGCCATTGGCGGGCGGCGTCGTCCAGCGCGCGGGCGACCTCGTCCGTCACGGTGATCATGTGTCGTGGCCGGGCAGTTGGCATGGGGCGAGTGTAGCACGCACACGTGAGTGCAACACCGATCTGGTCTGGCCCGGCCCGGCCGATCGCCGGCGACCCCGACGGTTCGGTTGACGACCGGTTCAGTGGAGAGAACTTGGCGTTGCGCAGACCGCGTGATGCTCAGCGCTCCCGTGATCGCCGGCGGATGAGTCGACGGCGCGCGGTCAGGCGACTTCGTGCGGTGTGACGACTGCGAGTCCGGCTTCGACGCCGCGCTGGCGCATTCCGCCGTCGTTGGTGACCACGATCCCGCCGACACGGGTCGCCAATGCGACGTACGTCGCGTCGTAGGTGGTGAAGCCGTGGGCGAGGGCGAGCGCGAGCGACTGGGCGACCAGCCCGCTGAGGGGGTGGAGTTGGATCGATGCGGCAGAGAGGTCTCCGATGGCCGCCATCGCGTCCTCGGCGTGCAGTTCCTCGCGTCGGACGCGCTTCCACAGCACGTTGGCGACTTCCAGGACGACGAAGTCCGGAGCATGCAGCTCGTCGTTCTCGATCCGCTGCAAAGCAGCCTCCGACGGCTTCGTCGCCGGGTCGTCGACGTAGAGCGCGGCAAGCACGCTCGCGTCAAGCACATAGGCCGGCACGACTACCGCTCGCGGTCAGCGCGGATCTCGTCAGCGACAGAGACCGTCGCAGGACGAACCGCGCGAGCACGGACCTTCGTTGCCCGCTTGAGCAGCTCGCCGACGGTCAGGTCACCGCGCTCGCGCAACTCGCTCTGAAGGATCTGGATCGCTGCTGCCCCGATCGAGCGACGCGAGCCGCGCGCCTCGTCACGCAGACGGGCGTAGAGGTCGTCGGGCATGTCGCGAACGTAGAGCGTGGCCATGCGACCATGCTAGCAGCCTGCTAGCACTCAGCGAAGCTGATGTCAGGGCGACGCTAAGGGGAGTGGTTTCTCCATGGAGAGAACTTGCCACCGCGCAAACCGCGTTGTGGCCCTGTCTCTCGCCATCTGACGCCGAACCGGCATGCTTATAGCATGCTAGGATCATGCCATGAGCATTATCCAGGTCAAGAACGTCCCCCCGGCCGTGCACGATGAGCTGCGGCGCCGTGCTCGGCAGGAAGGCACGACGATCCGTGACTACGTGATGAAGCTGATCGAGCGGGATCAGCGTCGTCCTTCAAAGCAGGACTGGCTCGATCGCGTCTCCGAGCTGGAACCCGTCTCAGTGACCCAATCCGCTGCCGAGGTCGTCCGCGAGGCGCGCGAAGAACGCGATCGCGAGCTGATGGCTCGCGTTGACCGTGGCGCACGCAGTCGTTGACGCGTCCGTCGTCGTCGATCTGCTCGTCGCGCATCCACGCGCGCGGGCAGTCAGGGCGGCCCTGGAGGGCATCGATGGCATGGCACCGGCGCTGCTCGACGCCGAAGTGCTTCACGCCATCACGCGCTATGTCCGACGCGGCGAGATGTCCGACCAACGCGCCGAGCAAGCGCTCCGGCTTCTGATCGATGCCGACATCGATCGCTTCCCGATCGCTCCGCTCGTCGTCGATGCATGGGCATTGCGCCACAACGTCAGTTCCTATGACGCGTTCTACATCGCCCTTGCGCGCAGCCTTGAATGCCCGCTCATCACCTGCGACCGAGCACTCGCACGCGCTACGGGTCTGGGCATCACGGTGACCGTGATCGAAGGCTGAGGACTGCCCCGCCCGACGCCGCGCGAACCTCGTGGCTTGCGCGACGACGACTTCAGTGGAGCTAGCCGGACTCGAACCGGCGACCTCCTGGGTGCGATCCAGGCGCTTCAAGGCCGAGACGCTTAGATACGGGCAGACTAGGCCGACTGAATAGCCCATTATGCCGCTCGTTTCGGCACGTTCGGTACCCAAAGTGGTACCCACGGAAATCGTGGTACCCACGTGGTACCCTCGCGCACGTGAACCCCAAGAGCCCCGCTGTCCTCGTCCGCATCGGCCCCGACGGCACCCCCTTCTTCGAGGCGAAGTGGCGCGACGCGGACGGCAACCAGCTCAAGCGTCGCTTGGGCCGGGCGTGGCTGGAGCAGGGCAGCGAGGGAGGCTGGGTCAAGCGCCGCGGGCGCACCCCGCCGGGCTGGCTGGACGAGCGCTCCGCGCACGTCGCGGCGGCGGAGAAGGTTGCGGCTGTGGAGGGGGAGCGCCAGGCGGCTGCGGAGGCCGTCCGGCGTGCCGGTGTCCCGACTGTTCGGCGGGTCGCACACGAGTGGCTCGCGTGGAAGCGCGACGTGAAGGGGGGCGCGCCGTCGACGCTGCGCGAGAACGAGATCCTGCTGCGCGAGCCGGGGACCGCGTACAAGCGCGGGAGCGGCGAGTCGAAGGGGCGCATCATGGGCCGCTTCGGCGACCGCCCGATCGACGCGGTGACGACGCGCGAGGTGTCGGCGTTCCTGCGCGAGCTGGACAGCGAGGGCATGTCGGCACGCAACGTCAACGAGCACCGCGCCGTCCTGCACTCGATCTTCGTCTACGCGATGAAGCCGGACACGTACGCGCTGCCGTCGAACCCGGTGGCGGCAACGGACAGGCGCTACCAGCCGCCCCCGCCGCCGCTTGACCACTACGAGGTCGCCGAGCTGGAGTCGCTCGCGCGCGCGAGCGAGCGCGGCGAGCACCGCACAGCGCCGCCGAGCTACCGAGGCAGGCCGAACCAGATGAGCGACGACGAGGAAGCCGCACGCGCGGCCGAGGACCGCCAGGACGCCGAGCTGTTCCGCGTCGCCTTCTACAGCGGAATGCGACTTGGCGAGCTGGTGGCGCTCCGCTGGCGCTACGTCCACTTCCTGCCCGACCTCTCGGGCGCGGTCATCAACGTAGAGCGCGCAGTCAGCGCCGGCGTCGAGAAGGAGCCGAAGGGCAGACGCGGCCGCCGGGTGCCGATTCCCCGCCCGGCCGCCGAGGCGCTCGCCCGGCTCGGCCAGCGCGACCACTTCACCGGCGCCGAGGACTACGTCTTCTGCAACCGGCTCGGTCGCCGCCTCGACCCGTCAGCCGTGCGCCGCCGCTACAAGCGCGCCGCCGAGGCCGGCGGCCTGCGCCCGCTCAAGCTCCACGGCCTGCGCGACGCCACCGGCTCCGTCCTCGCCCGCTCGCTGCCCCTCGTGACCGTCCGCGACGTGCTCGGCCACGCCGAGCTGCGCACCACCAACCGCTACCTGCACAGCAAGATCGACGCGGCGGCGATCGTGGCGGTCAATGCGGCGTTCGGTGTAGGCGACGCGGCAGATGAGAAGGCAGTGGCGTAGATGTTGACGCCGAACCGATGTACTGCCATAGTGAGTACATGAGCACGACCAAGGAACAGCGGCTGCAGATCCGCGTCGACCCGCAGCGCAAGCAGCTTCTCGAGCGCGCCGCGGACGCGGCGCATCAGAACCTCTCGGCGTTCGTGCTGGGCGCGGCCTCCCGGCACGCCGAGGAGGTGCTTGCTGAACGCACGGTGGTCGAGCTGTCTCCGCAGGCGGCACAAGCGTTCAGCGACGCGCTCACCCAGCCTGCGCGTGTGAACGAACGGCTTGCCGCGGCGCTCGATCGCCCACAGCGGTTCCGCTGGGTTGACTGACCTCCGGCGCCCTGAGCTGCTCGACGCGGCTCGGCACGATCGCAGCCGCTTTGACTCCGGCGAGCCGGCGCTCGATGACTGGCTGCGTCGCTTTGCGGGCCAGAACCGCCGTCGCGACACCGCGGCCACCTGGGTGATCGCCACGCCAGAGGATCGCGTCGTCGCCTATGCGAGCCTGTCGATGACCGCGATCGATCGCAGCGCTGCGCCGCGCAAGGTGGCGAAGCAAGCGCCCGATCCCGTGCCGGCGCTGCTGCTCGGCCGCCTCGCTGTCGACAAGGACTTCGCCGGACTCGGCGTCGGCACGGCGCTCGTCGCCTACGTGCTGGCGACGGCGGTCGAGCTGAACGCGAAGGCCGCTTGTCGCGCCGTCGTCGTCGCAGCGCTGGACGCGCGAGCACGAGCCTGGTGGGAGCGCCTCGGCTTCCACTCATTCCACCCAGACGATCCAACCAACACCGACCTCTACCTTCTCACGTCGGAGATAGAGGCGACGCTGCGCCGCCTCGGCGACTAGAGCGCCGGCCGACCGAAGGCCGGCTACGGCAGCGTGCCGAGCAGCGCCTCGCGCCGCGCCGCCTTGATGTCCTCGATCTCGATCGAAGGCATCCGGCCGGCGAGCGCGCCGAAGGGCGGGCCACTCACGCAGCGGAGCAGGCTGCACACGGCGGACCTCTACCTCGGCGCCGATCTCCAGGTCCGCGGTGTCGTCGGGCGGAACCTCGATCAGGACGGCTCCGTTGGGGAGCTTGGCGACCACCCTGGCCATGGAAGGAAGGTACGTCCCCAACGCGGTCCGCGCCAGCCAATCACGCAAGCGCATCCGGCCACCGCGCTCAACAGCCGAGCAGCCCGCGGCCTCGCCACCGCTCCCTTCGCGCCTCTTCGTCGCGTCTGTCAGCAATCCGCGCGACTGATGCCAGGCGCGCCGGCCAACTCCTCGCGGAACCCAATCTGTGACCGTAAAAGCAGCGCAGACTAGATGCACGGTGTACATGTGTGACACCACCAAGCCGAACCGGACGGCGACCATCTCCGCACGTTGGTTACTGCTGCTCGCGCCGCAGCGACTCGTAGTCGCCGATCAGCGTGGAGAGGGGCACGCCGAGGCCCCGGGTGAGCTTCAGCATGATTCGAAAAGTGGGGTTGATCTCGCCACGCTCGATGGCCCCGACGTAGTTTCGGTGCAGTCCGGCGCGCTCTCCCAAGACCTCCTGTGACAGCTCTCTGCGCGCGCGAAGGAACCGCGCGGCGCGGCCGAGGTTCCGAAGCTCTGACACCTGCTTGTCAGCCGTCGTCATTGGCAGGATGCTACTTATAAGTCTGTAGACCGTCAAGTAGCAGACCGACAGGCTTCCGCGTCATGGAGGGCGACCTTCAGAAGACGGTCGGCCGCAACCTCCGCGCCTACCGCCAAGCACGCGGACTCAGCCAGGAGGCATTCGCCGACCTCGTCGGCGTCCACCGCACCTACATGGGCGGCCTCGAGCGCGGAGAGCGCAACCTGACCCTCCGCAGCGTCGAGCGCATCGCCGAACAGATCGGCATCGATCCGCTCACGCTGATGGACCCCAAGGGCGAGAAGCTAATGCGCCGCTAATCCGCGCTGGCGGATCCGTACTCGGCGAGACTCGCCGCCTAACGGGTTTGGGCACGGCGGGGTCAGCGTGGGACGTGCACGGACGCGGCACGTTTCCTAGACCTGAAGCCGAAGTGATGCGGGGTTGGTGCTCAGTTCCAGATAGGACCAGAACGCGGGATGCACCCGGAAAGTCCGTGGCGCTCCTGTTGCTTCAGCGTGTCGCTTTGCCAAGACATCATCACGACGCTTCTCTCGTTCCTCGTCAGCGTAGGAGAAGCTATCGCCGCCGGTCTGCACACCGAGGAAGGAGACATTGCGCAGCTCGTCAATGACTTCCGCCGTTCTCTCGCTGTCGACGCGTGCGGCTCGCAGGACATCGCGAACCTCCAGCTCTGACAGCTCCGCACTCATCCCGGCGAACTCAAGCAGAACCTCGTCAACGCGCTCGAACCGCAGCTCCGTCTCCACAGCCACGGCCTCGAATGCGAACTGCGAGTACAGCCGCTCGCCAGCGAGGACGTCTTCTTCCTCGACTCTCGCGTGTCTACTGCTGACAGCGTGATCGATAGCCGCTCGACACAGGAAGAGAAGATCGCGCGGTCGCGGCAGGGTAACGTTGCCGAGGTACTCCTTCACTGGAATCCCTCGTACCCGCTCGCAGAAGTAGTCCCACAGCTGGCTCCCCTGCACTTCGTACGTGCGGGACGCCACGAAGCGACGCTCGACGATCTCAAGCAAGGGAAGCTCGTCCTCCCACCGCAGGTGACGGACTGGCAGCTTGTCTGGCTCGCGCGCCACTTTCCGAACTGCCGCGTAGATGTCACTCCGCAGAAACAAAGAGAAGGCGAGCGGAGTCTTAGAGCCTCTTGTCGCGGTTTCCAGATCCCGGCGGAAGTTGTCCATGCCGCCCAAGAGGCCCAGGATCAGGCGAGTAAGTTGGTCGATGTCTGCATACCGGTCCCATGCCTTGTCGAGGTTGTCAACAAGGACGAACACGCGATCTCGTACTGACAGGGCAGGAGCGAGCAGTTGGCGCAGCTGCCGCATCGGTCCGGCGTGCAGCGCCTCCGAGATGTTCTGGCGTTGCTCAGCGACTCCAGAGCCTCGTGGGGCAGCGAGCAGTTGGTCGACGGCAGCCTCCAGGCGGGAGGCAAAATCCGTCTTGATCCAATCGCTCTGCTCCGACACGAACTGCATCAGCTGCCACTCCGGGCTCTCCGGCATTGCTCCCGCCGGGCGAGCGCCAAGGTCTCGCTCAATGGCTAGGCAGAGCTCCGTGTAGAGCAGGTACTTCCACAGGCTCTCAGCAACAAATCCTTTAGCGTCGCGTTGCTCGTATCCAGCGAGGAGGCGCACCAGACCATTCAAGTCATAGCCGGGTGGCTTGATGACGCACACAAGGTTGCGCTTGTCACCTCGCAGCGCTCCTTCGCTCTGAATCAGGGTCGCCGACTTCCCAGCTCCCTTGCGCCCGACGTAAACCCGACTGGCCCCAGAGAGGATTTCACGGAACGTAGCGGTCTCCACGAAGTATCTTGAAAGCGCCCCGGCCTCGTTCTCGGCCACGTACTCGCCAAGGTCGACAGACTGCAGCTCGGTTGACAGCTCCAGCGCCTTTGCCCGGTCGCGCGTTTCGGCGACTCGGCGATGGGCAGGAGCCGTCTGGCGTACCAGCCAGTAAACGGTGCGGGTGGCGCATTCGCTAGCCGTCGGATACCGGAACAGAAGGTCTCGGTAGTCGAGGGGCGGTCTGAAGTCCTGCTCGGCCAGCATGAGGAGTGGTTTCCCGAGTCCTCGGGCGAGCCCGGCGACAAGTGCCGATCGCGCGTTGTGTGCGATCGCACCAGTCCGCCGCACCGATGCGAGGTGGACTACGACCGCCTCAGCGGCGTAGATGTGTTGCGTGAACCAAGCCAGCGACTGGAGGCTCGCCTCAACAGGGTCGGCGACGACCAATTCCAGGGTCTTGTCAGCGCGAGACTCGAGCGCCTGGATGACCTTGCGCCCCGCATCCGTCTGGAAGGGCTCGGCCAGGTACAGGATGGAGGGGGGGCGCCCGCCAACCAGCTCTGGAGCGAGCGATGTGCTCAGCAGCGCGTCTCTTGCGAGGTCTGGACGCTCGGACGTGAACTTGGCGAACACCTGATCAGAATTCGTGAAACGAACCTGTCCTACGGTGTCCAGCAGTCCCAAGGTGTTCCACTCGGCACCCCGCGAAACGTCTGTAGCGTCACGCAGAGGCCACACAGCTCTGTCGGCGCCAATGGCGAGCCCCAGCTCAAACATGACGTTCTCATTCAGCTGGGTAAGATCGAAGATCGCGAGGTCACACGCACGAATGGCTGACTCGATCGTGTCCAGCAGCACGGTTCCGCCGATACGCATGTCTTCCCAGGATTGGACCTGCACGTCCGGGAGCTGATCGATGCTCTTGGCTGCCGAGCGAACGGTTTCTGCCAGGATCGCTGGCTCAGAGGAGAACCCGACGAAGATTCGGCTTCGTGACACACCGATAACCTAGAGATCGGTTTACTGGTCAGGTGCCAGTTCGCCGGGATGCCACGCAGAGTCTGCGGCCGTATCCCCCTCCGCCAGGCGCAGAGCACTGTGGTTCTCTCGCCGCGGAACCTGACGGTCGACCCGAGCATGGCGGGGCGGGGGAGGAGCATAGGCCGTGAGCCGAAGCGCACTGGCTCGGGGCGGTCCCTTGCAGATCCATGTGGTACCCAAACGCGGTATCCACTGCCCCAGCCGCACCCGCCGCTACAGGCCCGGAAACAACAGAAGCCCCGCCTTAGCAGGGCTTCCGTCCGATGGAGCTAGGGGGACTCGAACCCCCGACCTCCTGGGTGCGATCCAGGCGCTCTCCCAACTGAGCTATAGCCCCTACGTCCTGCCACAGCGGGCTTCCTGACGATATCAGGCACCTTCCGGGGAAGGGACCCGGCCGGCTCAGCCGGACGACGGGCGCACCCCGTCGCGGTGGTACACGCGCGTGGGGCGCGCGGTGAGCGCCGTGGTGATCTCGTAGTTGATCGTGTCGATGCGGCGTGCGAGCTCCTCGGCGGTGACGCACTCGCGCTCCGACGCGTCGCTTCCCAGCAGGATCGCCTCGTCGCCTTCTGCGATCCCGGTCGGATCCGGCCCGACGTCGACCGTCACGTTGTCCATGCTCACGCGTCCCACCAGCGGGCACCGGCGCCCGCCGATCAAGACCTCTGCGTTGTCGGAGAACGCGCGGCGCCAGCCGTCGCCGTAGCCGATCGGCAACGTCGCGATCCAGGTCGGCTCGCGCGCGACGAACGTCGCGCCGTACCCGACGCTCTCGCCGACCGCGAGCGGCTTCAGCGCCCCCACGTAGGAACGCAGCTCCAGCACCGGCTCCAACCCGTGCTCCCGTGGATCGACGCCGAACGGGTCCAGCCCGTAGACCGCCACCCCGCAGCGCACCATGTCGAACCGCGCTTCCGGCACCGACAGCGTCGCCGCGCTGTTGGCCGCGTGCAGCACCACGTCCGGCTTCATCGCGCGCAGCCGCTCGCCGAATGCGCGGAAGCGCTCGGCCTCGTCCCTCGTGCGCGACGCGTCCGCGTCCGCGCACGGCAGGTGCGTCATCGCGCCCACGAGCTCCAGCTCGGGCGACCCCGCCACCAGCTCGGCCACGCCAAGCAGCTCGTCGGCGTCGCGCACGCCCAACCGTCCCATCCCGACGTCGAGCTTCACGTGCACCCGCGCTGGCCGGCCCGACTCACGCGCCCATGCCCGAACCGCCTCCACGAACCCCGTCCGCCACGCCACCACGTCGGCGCGCGCCGCCAGCGCCGTCGGCAGCTCGTCCGCGCTCAGCGCCCCCATCATCAGCACCGGCGCCTCGATCCCCGCGGCGCGCAGCTCCACCGCCTCGTCGGCGGCTGCGACCGCCAGCCACTCCGCTCCGCCGGCCAGCGCCGCGCGCGCCGCCGGCACCGTCCCGTGCCCGTACGCGTTCGCCTTCACCACCGCGCACAACGCCGTGCCCGCCCCCGCGGCCGACCGCAGCTGCGCACAGTTGCGCTCGATCGCCGCGAGGTTCACTCGCGCCTGTGCACGCAGCCTCATAGGCGCGGCGAGTCTAACGAGTGTCCGGTACGTCACCAGCTCTGCGCCCAACGGCGGTAGCCTCCACCACGGTGATGGCCAGGGGATGAGCTTTCGCGCTCGGCTGACGCTGTTCTTCGTGCTGATCGTCGTCGTGCCGATGATCGCGCTCGGGGTCGTCGTCGCGCGCATCGTCTCCGACAGCGAGCACGCGAAGGCGACCGCCCAGAACCGCGCCAGCGCGGCCGCCGCGCTCGCCTCCTTCCACCGCCTGCAGCAGGACGGCGCCCGTGCGGCCCGCTCGCTCGCGCACGACCCGCAGCTCACGGCCGCCCTGAACACGCCGACGACCGCCGACGACCGCGCGGTCGCAACCGCCCTTGCCGCCCGGCAACGGCTCGCGCGCGTCCGCATCGCGCAGGCGGGCCGCACGCTCGCCGACGTCGGCGACCGCCGCGCGATCGCGCGCGGCGTCGTGCGGATCGCGCCCAGCGAGGAGCAGGGCGCCGCGGTCACGATCGACGCCGCCACGCTCACCGCCCGCCGCTTCGCCGGCACGATCTCCACGCCCGGCGTCCGCGCCGTCCTCACTCGCGACGGCGCGCCGCTTGCCAGCACGCTCCCGGCGACGACCGCACAAGGCCCGCGCCTCCCCACCCACGGCACGGTCACGCTCGACGGCACCGACTACGCCGTCGCGACGTTCAGCGCGCCTGACTTCGACGGCCGCCGCACCACCGTCGCGATCCTCACCGACACAAGCGCCGCGACCTCGGCCGCGACGCGCGGCCAGTGGATCGCGATCGCGCTGCTGATGCTCTTCCTGCTGCTCGCGTTCGCGGGGGCGCTGACGATCTCCCGCCAGCTGCACGGCCAGCTCGCGCGCTTCCTCGTCGCCGCCAGGCGGATCGGCCGCGGCGACTTTTCCACGGCGGTCCCGGTCGAGGGCGGCGACGAGTTCGCGCAGCTCGGCGAGGAGTTCAACAAGATGTCGCGCGAGCTGGAGCGGCGGATGCGCGAGCTCGGCCAGGAGCGCGGCCGCCTGCGCGAGTCGATCCAGCGCATCGGCGCGACGTTCGCCGCCAACCTCGACCGCGCAGCGCTGCTGGAGATCGGCACGCAGACGATCGTCGACGCGGTGCAGGCGGACTGCGGCCGCGCGGCGATCCAGGCGAGCCCCGCCGGCGACGGGCCGGTCCTCGAGGCCGCCCGCGTCGGGGACCTCGCCGGCGCCGAGCCGGCGATCGCCGCCGCCGAGGCGCTGGCGCGCGCGACGCACCTCGACCCGCGCGACGACGTACGACCGCTCGCCGTCGCCGCGACCGTCGGCGACGTCGCGGCGCTGGCCGCCGCGATCCCGCACGGGATCCTCTCGCTCGCCCGCCGCGGCAGGCCGTTCACCGACGCCGAGCGCGAGCTCGTCGCCTCGCTCGCGCGCCAGACGGGCATCTCGCTCGAGAACGTCGAGCTGCACGAGCAGGTGCAGCGCCAGGCCGTGACCGACGAGCTCACCGGCCTCTCCAACCACGGTCGCTTCCAGGAGGTGGTCGCGGCCGAGGCCGCCGCCGCCCGCCGCTTCGACCAGCCGCTCGCGCTGCTGATGCTCGACGTCGACAACTTCAAGCGCGTCAACGACACCTACGGCCATCAGCAGGGCGACCTCGTGCTGCGCGAGATCGCGGCCGTTCTGCGCGACTGCTCGCGCGAGGTCGACGAACCGGCCCGCTACGGCGGCGAGGAGCTCGCGGTCGCGCTCCAGCAGACCGATCTCGACGGCGCCGAGGCGATCGCCGAGCGCGTGCGGACCGCGGTGGAAGCGCTCGCGCTGCCGCGGCTCGACGGCCGGGGGACCCTGCACGTGACCGTCAGCTGCGGCGTCGCAGCCTCCTCCGACGGCGACCCGGTCGCGCTCGTCGCGGCCGCGGACGCGGCTCTCTACGCCGCCAAGCGCGCCGGCAAGAACCGCACGGTGCGGGCCGATCCCGCGGTGAGCGCCAGCGGCGCCGGCTGATCCCCCGCGCGTCTGCGGGGCCGATAGCATTGGCCGCTCATGGGTCTGCTGGACGACGCGATCCGCGAGCATCTGGACCTCAAGCGCCGCCGCGGCGCCGACCCCAACGAGGTCGCGCGGCTGGAGCAGGAGGCGCTCGGACCGGTGCGCCGCGAGCCTGCGGCGGCCGAGGGCGAGCGGGCCCCGAACGAGGCCGCGCCGGCGGCCGAGCCCGCCGATCACGCGCACCCGGCGCCCGAGGCGCCGCACCCGGACGACCGCGCGCACGTGCTCGCCCCAGAGGACCGCCACGAGCCGCCGCACGGCGATGCGCTGATCGGCGGAGCGGCGGCGCACGAGCAGCCGCACAGAGATCGAGCAGCGGCGGAGCCGAGCCCGGAAGCCGAGCCCGCCGACCGGGCGGGTGGCGACGGTGAGACGATCGCCGCGGCTCCGCCCGCGGAATCGTCTTCACCGGCG
>DASTSX010000475.1:0-9434 GCA_035760455.1 Gemmatimonadaceae bacterium
CGCACAAGTCGCCATACGTCGCCGCGGCGCAGCTCCGGCTCGGCGCGAGGGGACTGACGTGCGCCACGCCGCGCGAGGCCGAGGTGATGTCGGAGGTCTCGGACGACATCCTGCTCGCGTATCCACCGGTCGGGCGAGCCCGTGCGCGCCGGATCGCCAACCTGCCGTCGCCGCTGCGCGTGATCGTGGCGCTCGATTCCGAGTACGCCGCGACCGAGCTCGCGCGCGCGGCGCGCGACGCTCGGCGGGACATCGGCGTGTACGTCGAGCTGGACCTCGGCATGCGGCGCGTGGGTGCACCGACGGTCGATGCCGCGGTGGCGCTGGCGCGGCACGTCTCGGAGTGCGACGGGCTCACCTTCGACGGGCTGGCGTTCTATCCGGGACACATCCGGCAGCCGGTGCAGGAACAGGACGCGGCGCTCGTCGCGCTGGACACCGAGCTCACGCGCGTGCTGGAGCGCTTCCACGAGGCGGGCCTGCCGCCACGGGTGGTGAGCGGCGGCTCCACACCGACGCTCTGGCGGACCCACGAAGTGCCGGGGGTGACGGAGATCCGGCCGGGGACCTACGTGTTCAACGACCGGCAGACGGTGGCGACGGGCGCGTGCACATGGGACGACTGCGCCGTCACGGTGCTCGCGACGGTCGTGTCGACGGCGATCCCGGGGCAGGCGGTGATCGATGCGGGCACCAAGGCGCTCGGTCGCGAGCCGATGAACGAGCTCTCGGCCGGGTTCGGCCAGCTGCTCGACCGGCCGGACGTCATCGTGTCGCGGATGTCGGAGGAGCACGGCATTCTCGATCTCGCCGACACGAGCTGGCGACCGATGGTGGGGGACGTCGTGCGTGTCGTGCCCAATCACGTCTGCGTGGCCGTGCATCTGCAGGACGCGATGTACGGCATCCGGGGCGGACGCCTGGAGCAGCGTTGGCCGATCGCGGCGCGCGGACGGACGCCACCGCCTGGTTGACCGGATGGCGATGGGCGCCGTCTAGGGTGGGACTTGGAGAAGCGAGTGAGAGCGGGCATCTTTGTGCGACGGCCCGCAGATCACCGCCCGCCGTCCCCGCCTACCCGCCGGATCCGATGCCAACTACCCGCCGTTCCGCCGCCCCCGACGCGGCGCCCGCCGATCCGGTCGCGATCGTGCGTGCCCGCGCCGACGCCCTGTATCGCGCCGCGGTCGAATGTTGCCGCCAGCACGACCGCGCCGCGAAGCTCTCCCATGCCGCCGAGCCGGAGCTCGAGCACAAGCACCTCGACGCGTTGTGCGCGATGTGCGACGGCTCGCTCGCCGAGCTGGCGAAGGCCTACGAGTCCGCCGCCGCGCACGTGCACGTCGAGAAGAACGTGGACTGGTGGCACAAGGCCAACGCGCTCTGGCATGCGAGCCGCGAGTACGAGCGGCGCCACGCGGGATGCGACGCGCTCTCGAAGCGCATCGCGTCGAAGCACCCGCCGGAGCAGCTCGCCGCCATGCAGATGGAGTACGAGCTCGAGGCTTCGGCGCTGCTCGCGCTGCGCCATGCCGCCGAGGCCTATCGGAAGACGCGTCCGGATCTGAGCTGACGAGATGACGACCGGCAAGAAGCGATCGAAGACGACCCGCGGCGCGCGCAAGGGAACGCAGCGCCCGACCGCCACGCGGCCGAGCGCATCGCGCGACGGGAAGGCCCGCCGGGGAATCCACGCGCGGTATCCATGGAAGGAAGAGCCGAATCCATACTTCGAGCTCCGCACCTCGTCGATCCAGGGCACGGGCGCGTTCGCGACGCGCACGATCAGGAAGGGAACGCGCATCATCGAGTATCTCGGCCAGCGGATCTCGTGGCGCACGGCGGACAAGCGCTACGACGACGAGAAGATGAATCGTCATCACACGTTCCTGTTCACGATCGACGACAAGACGTGCATCGACGCGGCGGTGAACGGCAACGACGCGCGGTTCATCAATCATTCGTGCGATCCGAACTGCGAAGCGATCAACGATCGCAAGCGCATCTTCATCGATGCGAAGAAGACGATCCCCGCGGGCACCGAGCTGGTGTACGATTATCAGTACGAGCGCTCGGACGATCACACGGACGAGGACGAGCAGTTCTACAAGTGCCGGTGCGGCTCGCCGAAGTGCCGCGGGACGATTCTCGCACCGAAGTCCGCGGACGACTGACGTGGCCGTCGCCGCCGCCACCCTGCGCGCGATGATGCGCCGGCTCGTGGACTATGCGGGGTTGTTCCCCCCGGCGGCGCTCTCGATGGACGACGCCGTGGCACACTACGCGGCGCACCTGGCATCGGCCGACGCGTGGATGCTCGGAAGGTTCGTCGTGCCGGTGGAGCGCCTCGGCGAGCTCGCCGAGGCGGCCGCGCAGTATGCCGCGCACGGATCGGAGGCGTGGCGGGTGAGCGCGCTCGTCGGACCCGATCCGTCGAGGGCGGGCCCGGTGATCCGCGCGTTCAACGCGGCGCACCGCGGACGCCTCGTCGTGGACGTCGTGGAGTGTCGCGCCGTCGCCGCCGGCGCGGTCGCCGCGTCGATCGGCGATCTGCCGGGCGAGCTGAGGATCTTCGTGGAGCTGCCGCTGCTCGACGACCCGCGCGGCATGCTCCTCGAGATTCGCACCGCCGGCGCGTGGGCGAAGATGCGCACCGGCGGCGTGACCGTGGACGCGTTCCCCTCCGCGCGCGAGGTGGGGCGGTTCATCGCGCGGGCGGCGGAGCTGTTCGTCCCGTTCAAGGCGACCGCCGGCCTGCATCATCCGTTCTGCGGCGAGTATCCGCTCACCTATGACGCCGAGTCGCCGCGCGGCCGGATGTTCGGCTTTCTGAACATCTTCGCGGCGGCGGCGTTCGCGCAGTGCGGCGTGAACGAGCGACTGCTCGCCGAGATCGTCGACGAGGAGCAGCCGACGGCATTCGACTTCGGCGAGCTCGCCCTCGAGTGGCGCGGGCGAGTCGCGACCACGCGCCAGGTCGCCAGTGCGCGAAGCTCGCTCGGCCTCGCGTTCGGCTCGTGCTCGTTTCGGGAGCCGGTGGAAGGGCTGCGGGAGCTGAAGCTCCTGTGAGCGACGTCCTCGACGAGACCCACCGCGCGGACCTCGGCTCGTGGGTCGAGTCCGCGAATTCGCCGGCCACGGACTTCCCGATCCAGAACCTGCCCCTCGGGTGCTTCCGCGGACCGGGCGGCGTTCGTCCGGGGGTCGCGATCGGGGATCGCGTGCTCGACCTCGGTGCGGCGCGCCACGTGCTCGGGCTCGAGCCCGCGCTGAACGACGCGATCGAGGCGTGCGTCGCGGCGGGCGCACTGAACCCGCTCCTCGCGCGCGGTCGTCCGCTGCTCCGCCGTCTGCGCGGCGCGCTCAGCGCCCTGCTGCGCGCCGATACGCCCGAAGGCGCGCGGGCGCGTACGCAGGGTGAGTCGCTGCTCGTCGCGATGCGCGACGTCGAACCGGTGCTGCCGGCGCGCGTCGGGAACTACACCGACTTCTACGCGTCCATTCACCACGCGACGAACGTCGGCAGCATGTTCCGCCCGGACAGCCCGCTACTGCCCAACTACAAGTGGGTGCCGATCGGCTACCACGGCCGAGCGTCGTCGATCGTGGCGAGCGGCGCACCCGTGCATCGTCCGCAGGGACAGACGCGCGACGATCCGGCGGCACCGCCGCGGTTCGGCCCGACGCGACGGCTCGACTACGAGCTCGAGGTCGGCGTCATCGTGGCGGAGGGCAATGCGCTCGGCACGTCGATCGCCATCGGTCGCGCCGAGGAGCACCTGGCCGGGCTGTGTCTCGTGAACGACTGGTCCGCGCGCGACGTGCAGGCGTGGGAGTATCAGCCGCTCGGTCCCTTTCTCGCCAAGAGCTTCGCGACGACCGTCTCCCCGTGGATCGTGACACTGGACGCGCTCGCGCCGTTTCGCGTTCCCGCCGCGGCGCGAAGCGATGGCGACCCGGACCCCTTGCCGTATCTCGACGACGCGCACGATCGCGCGCGAGGCGGGTTCGACATCGAGCTCGAGGTACTGCTCGCGACGAAGCGGATGCGCGACGAAGGCATCCCACCGGGTCGGGTGAGCGTGGGCAGCTTCGCCGCGATGTACTGGACCGTGGCGCAGCTCGTCGCGCATCACACGAGCAACGGCTGCAACCTTCAGCCCGGAGACCTCCTCGCCAGCGGAACGGTGAGCGGGCCTTCCAAGGAGTCGCGCGGGTGCCTTCTGGAGCGGACGTGGCGCGGTACGGAGCCCATCGTCCTCGCCACCGGCGAGGAGCGCCGATTCCTCGAGGACGGCGACGAGGTGATCATGCGCGCGGCCTGCGCGGCAGCAGGTCGGCGGCGGATCGGCTTCGGCGAATGCCGGGGGATCGTCTCAGGGAGGTGAGACGGCGCCCGACGGTGCCGTGTCGGGAACGACGCCGGCGGGGAAGGGCATCGGCGTGCGCGTCCAGGGTTTCACGAGCAGGGTCTGGCCCACCCTGATCCGGTCGCCGACGAGGTTGTTCCAGAGCCGCACCTGATCGGGAGTCGCGCCGTACAGCGTCGCGACCGACGACAGCGCCTCGCCGCGCTTCACCGTGTGATACCAGGCGCGCCGACCCTCGTACACCTGCGCCAGTCGTGCCCGGTCGCGCGCCCGCCGGTCCTCGCGGCGCTGCCATCCGATGGCGCGGAGCGTCGCGTACTTCTTGGCGATCGCCGCCCGCACCGCGGCGGCGTCGGACGCCGCGCCGGCGGGGAATCCCATGACGAGCCTGGGCTCGCGCGGTGCGGCGACCGACAAGGCGTGCGCGACGAAGAAGAAGGTGCGCGTCGGCTCCACGCGCACGAGGGTGTCGATCGGCCACTCGCGCTGGTCGAACGTCGGCGGCGCGTCGGCCGGACTGAGTGGATCGCGCGGCTGGAGCCCGAGATAGAGAATCCGGCCACCGACGGGATGCGTGGCATCCGGCGGCGCGTCCGTGACGACGAAGATTCCGCGCGTCGCCCGGAAGTAGTCGATGAGTGGCCGCTGCCACACGCTCACCGACGCGACCACGCGCTCGGTGGGACGAAGCACGGTGAGCCGCAGCTCGCGCTCGGCGAATACGCGCGCGTCGCGCGGATCGGCGCGATAGGCATGCACTGCGATCTGGGCGAGGCTCAGCACGAGCGCGAGCACGACGCTGACGACGAGGTACTTCAGCCAGATCGGATACGGGGCGCGGCGCCGCTTTCGCCGGTTGCGGCGAGGCATCGCATCCCAGTTCGGCAGATCGGCGAGGTCACCGCTCCACACGCCCTCGGCGGGGATCGGTCTCGGTGCGTCGGACACGTGGGCTTCGGGGCTCGGGTGCATCGGATGAATGGAAAGAACGATGCCGCCGCTTCAGGGTATGACATGCCGAGCGGTTCTGTAACAAACGTTGCGGCCGAGCTTGTTTCCGCTTGGTGATCCATATTACCATCTAAGACCCTGATCGGCGCCGGCCCTCTGCTGGCGCTCGCCTCGGCCCGTGCCCGCCCGACCGGAGGCAGTCATTCGTATTCCGTCGCTCGCGCGTCAGCTCCTGTTCGCTGCTGGTGCCGCCGGAACTGTGTGGTTCACGGCATCCCGAACGAAGCCCGTGTTCCTGGGTCAGGCCCCCGTCGCCGGCCGGGTCCTCGCGGCCGCGTATCTTGACTCGTCGGCCGTGCGCGCGCCCTGGCTCAGCCTCCCCGAGCCGATGGCGCTGCGGCATCCCCAGTTCCTGCGCGACGTCGACGCCTTCTCCACGGATCTGCGCCGCACCGGAAAGCTCGGGGCGGGCCGCGCGGACTCGATCGCCAAGGTCGCGGTCCGTGAAGCGTATCATCGCCGCATCCCGCCTGCGCTCGTGTTCGGGGTCATGTTGACCGAGAACGATCGGTTCAAGCGGACCGCCCGCTCGAACGTCGGCGCGCTCGGGCTCATGCAGATCATGCCACGGATGTGGACGCCGAACCTCGGTCCCATCCTCGGCCGGAACCTGAAGGACGACGAGACGAACCTCCGCTACGGAGTCTACATCCTCCGGTACTTCGCCAGGCGGACTCCCGATACGCTCGACGCGAGGGGCGTCACCCGTGTGGCGCTACTGGGATACAACGGGTGCGTGCGCGGCTCGAACACGCCGACCTGCCAGAACTATCCGGAGAAGGTCCGCCGGCACGTCGACCAGAGCGCGCAGACCATCTGCTCGGGCCGCGACTTCCACGAGTGCGTCGCGCTTCCGCTCTGGGCATCGCTTCGCGACACGACCACGCCGCCGGTCCCCCGCATGGACATCCCGTTGCCCTCCGACAGCGCGATCGACCCGATCGCGCCGGTGGAGCAGCGTGCGGTCGGCGGCGAGGGGCTGGTCGCCTGGATCGGCAGCATGATGGGGAACCGGGAGGCGGGGGCGGTCTCGCGCTGACCCGCGGCGGAGCATCGAATGCACGAAGGGCACGGCCGCGGCCGTGCCCTTGTCACGTCCGGGGGAGCCGCGCTCAGGGCAGAGGCTCGATGCGCGTTTGCGCCTTCTGCTTCATGCTGATCTCGGCGCCCTGCGCGAGGATCTTGAGCTTGAGGTCGACGTCGTCGGTCGAGGTCGCGCCGAGGAAGATGCCGTTGGCGCCGAGGAAGAAGGAGCCGTTGCTCGTGCTCGACGACTCCATCGAGACGGGCGTCCCCTGCGGTTTGCCGCTGCCGGCCGCCTTCACCGACGTCACGCGCGCGACCTTGAACGCCTTCACGCCCCCGATCGTCGTGTCGTGCTGAACGGTGAAGTTGGAGACCACGCTGCGGTCGAGCTCCATCCCCTGCTGGGTGACGCGGCCGACCGTGGTGTCCGACCACGTCGCCCCTGGCCGCAGGTCGGCGCGATAGGCCGGCAGGAAGCGCGCGATCCCTTCGGCGAGCTGCGAGACGAGAGGGTTCGCGTTGGTGGGAGCCGTCGTGGAGTAGACGCGACCCGTCGGCGAGACGAGGGAGACGAATCGGGCGCCCCGCAGCGCGCTGACGTCGGCGAGGGCGGCGGCGCCGCTGATGCTGATGGAATCGAGCGTCACGGTGGCGCGCAGCGTGTCCTTCGCCTGCCGCGAGAGATTCAGCGTGATCTGCTGCTGGATCCCCAGCTCGAAGTCACTGCTGCCGAGCGGAGTGGTCTGGCTGCCGTGGGTGGTGGTCGACACGCGGTAGCGCGTGGTGCCGTCGGCGTACTCCACGCCTTGCGCCGTCGCGCGGGCGAGCGGCAGCGAGGCCGCGAAGAAGAACAGAACGCGTACGATCATGGGCTGCACCGGGAAGCTAGTATTGAGTCCTCGCTCGAGACCTTCGGCAGAGTCATCTCACCCCAAAAAGCTAACGCACATGCACGAGACGTCGGCGATCATCGAACGACTGCACGACGACGTCGTGCTGCCAACCCGGGCGACGGCGGGCTCGGCCGGATACGACGTGCGGGCGTACCTTCGCGGACGCGTCGTTCGCTGCTCTGACGGTGCGATGCAGTCGGAACGGAGCGCCGAGGAGCGCGAGGGCGAGTGGGGCGTCGAGCTGGCGCCGCGAGAGATGGCGCTCATCCCGCTTGGCTTTCGGACGCGGCTGCCGCACGACGTGGAGGCGCAAGTGCGGCCGCGCAGCGGGCAGTCGTTCAAGCACGCGCTGACGATCCCCAACGCGCCGGGCACCGTCGACGCCGACTACGCGGAAGAGTGGATGGTGATCGTTCGGAACGATGCGCCGGCTGCGCGGCGAATCGTCCACGGCGAGCGCATCGCGCAGGTGGTGTTCGCGCGGTACGTGCCGCTGACGCTGGAGGAGGCCGCGGTCGAGCGGACGACGGAGCGGGCGGGGGGGTTCGGGAGCACGGGCCACCGGTAGCGACGGGCCACCGGGTGGGCGGCCGAAACGGACTGTGGGGCCTGCCACGACGCCCAGGTCGCAGCAAGCCCCACATGGTCAGACCGGTCAGCGCGGAGCGCCGGTCGGCGTTTCGAGTGCCGGGTTAGCGGCGTCCGGCGATCCGCGCCGTACTCTGGTCAGTAGACAATGGATCACCTCCTCTGATCTCGGGTTCAACATGCGGGCGAACGATCACTGTACCCAAACTCGCGAGTCGTGTTCCGCCACGCAAGCCGCCGCGCCAGGTGTGGATGGGCGAGTGAAACACGCTTGCGGTCGCTCGCCGTAATGCGTGATGTTGATCGGCGCACGCCCGTCCCGCTCACTCGTGCCGCCCACGCACCGATGCTGACTCGATACGCGCGAGCTCGCGTGATCCTGCTCGCCCTCGCCACGGCCTGCGCCGCGCAGACGCGACCCTCGTCGTCGCCGCCGGCGACGCAGCAGGGCGTCGCGTTGCCGCACGCCGTGGAGGCGCCGACGCAGGACTATCTCGTGCTGGTCGCGTCCGAGTCGGTGGACGAGATCGCGGTGCTGCGGTTCGGCCCCGGGGGGATCCGCATCGAGCGCAAGAACCGCACGGGGATCATGCCGGCCGACGTCGACGGTCCGCACGGCGTCGCGGTGTCGCCGGATGGCAAGCACTACTACGTGTCCACGGCGCACGGCGCGCCGTTCGGCTTCCTGTGGAAGTACGCGTTGGCGAACGACTCGCTCGCGGGACGGGTGATGCTCGGCAACTTTCCCGCGACGATGCAGATCACCCCGGACGGGGAGTTCGCGTACGTGGTGAACTTCAACCTCCACGGCGAGATGGTGCCGTCGAGCGTGTCGATCGTCGCGACGGGCGAGATGCTGGAGGTGGCGCGCGTGCCGACCTGTACGATGCCGCACGGCTCGCGCATCAACGCGCAGGGGACGCGGCAGTACTCGGCGTGCATGATGGACGACATGGCGGTCGAGATCGACACCCGTGCGTTCGCCGTCTCGCGCCACTTCCTGGTCGGCAAGGGGAAGGAGCGTGGCGTGCAGGGCGCTCCCCCGGCGAAGGGATCTCCGCATGCCTTGCACGACGCCGGCGGCCACGGCATGGAACCGCCCAAGCCGGGCGACGTGAGCTGCTCGCCGACATGGGTGCAGCCTTCGGCCGACGGCTCACGGATCTACGTCGCGTGCAACAAGAGCAACGACATCGTGGAGATCGACGCGACGCGCTGGGCGCTCACGCGGCGCATCCCCGCTGGCGACGGCGTGTACAACCTCGCCGTCACCCGCGACGGCCGGCTGCTGGTCGCGACGAACAAGCGGGGGCGCTCGGCCAGCGTGATCGACCTCGCGACGGGCGCGGAGCTGGCCCGTATCGCCACGACGCGACGCGTGGTGCACGGCGCCGTCGTGTCGAGCGACGACCGCTACGCCTTCGTTTCACAGGAGGGCGTGGGCTCCGAGCCGGGCACCGTGGACGTGATCGATCTCCGTGCGCTGCAGAAGGTCGCGACGATCGACGTCGGCCAGCAGGCGGGCGGCATCGACTTCTGGAAGGTG
>DASTSX010000476.1:0-10303 GCA_035760455.1 Gemmatimonadaceae bacterium
GGCTTCACCACTGTCCGCGACCTCGGCTCCGAGGGCGCCGGTTATGCCGACGTCGGACTCAAGCAGGCGATCGCGCAGGGGATCATCCCGGGGCCGCGCATGATCGTCACGACCCGCGCGATCGTCGCGACCGGCAGCTACGCGCCGCGTCTCACGCCGGAGATCGACGTGCTGCAGGGCGCCGAGGAGGCGGACGACGCGTCGCTGGTGCGCGTCGTGCGCGACCAGATCGGACGGGGCGCGGACTGGATCAAGGTGTACGCCGACTACGGATGGGGACCGTCGGGCGCGGTACGGCCGACGTTCACGCTCGAGGAGCTGCGGCGCATCGTGGAGGTGGCCTCGAGCGCGGGGCGGCCCGTCGTCGCCCACGCGAGCTCGCCCGAGGGGATCCGGCGCGCCGTGCTCGCCGGGGTGGAGACGATCGAGCACGGCGACGCCGGCACGACGGAGGTGTTTCGGCTGATGCGCGAGCGCGCCGTCGTGTTCTGCCCGACGATCGCCGCGGACGAGGCGCTCAGTCGCTACCGCGGATGGAAGCCGGGCACCCCGGAGCCGGCGCGACTCGCGGCGAAGCGCGCAAGTGTGCGCGCGGCGATCTCCGCCGGCGTGACGCTGTGCAACGGCAGCGACGTCGGTGTGTTCACCCACGGGGAGAACTATCGCGAGCTCGAGCTGCTCGTGGACGTCGGGCTGCCGGTGATGGACGCGCTGCGCGCGGCGACCAGCGTCAACGCGCGCATGCTCCACATGGAGACCCAGATCGGCGCGGTGAAGGCGGGATTCCTGGCCGACCTCGTCGCGGTGCGCGGCGACCCGTCGCGCGACATCCGCGCCCTCCGCGACGTGCGATTCGTGATGAAGGGCGGGACCGTCGTCAGGCAGGATCCGTGACGGCGCCGATGCGACGCGCATGACGCCGCGCGAATGCGTAGCAGAGCGGCCCGAGTCCGATCGCGGCGGCCGCGCCCACGAGCGCCGGCAGACCGTACTCGCCATCGAGAAAGCTGAGCGCCACGACGAGCAGCAGGACGCAGAGCGGCAGCGCGGCCAGCACGGCCACGCCCATGGTTCCCACCGGGATGCGGAACGCGCCGCGCAGCTCCGGCTCCCGCATTCGAAACACGAGCAGCGATCCGAGCTCCAGCATCAGGGCGAGCGAGTACAGCAGGACGTCGGCGACGACCAGGCCACTGAAGGGCAGCAGCATGAAGGCCGAGTAGCAGACGGCGGCGAAGAGCACGGCGACGCGCGGTGTCCCTCGGGCATCGGTCCGGCCGAGCGCCGCCGGGAGCAGTCCGTCGGCGGCCATCACGAACGGGATGCGCGAGTACGCGAGCAGCAGCGCGTTGAACAGCGCGAGGGCGCTCACCATCCCCGCGACGGCGACCCACGCCGCGAGCAGCGGCCCGAACCGCCCGCCCGACGCGAGCGCGATCCGCGGCCAGCCTCCCTCGGTCCACGCCGTCCAATCAGTCGCGGCGAGCGTGGCCACGAGCGGGATCAGATAGCCCGCGGCGACGAGGGGCAGGGCGATCGCCAGCGCGCGCGGGTAGCTTCGCGTCGCGTCGCGCACCTCGCCTTGCACGGTGGAGGCATTGTCCCAGCCGATGTAGTTCCACAGGGCGATGGAGAGTCCGACGGCGAGTCCGCCCGCACCGGTCAGTCCGGGCGCGGCGAACGGCCGCCACGGCGCGTGCGTGGCGTGGGCCAGCGCGGCGACGGAGATCGCCACGAAGGATCCGATGATGAACGCGCCGGCGACGACGGAACTCCGTCCGACGCGAGCGGCACCGGCGAGGTTGAGCGCCGTCGCCCCCCAGATCACCACGAGGCCGACGACCCAGACGGCCCACGACGGCAGGCTCGGGACGAACCAGGCCAGGTAGGTGACGAACAGCTTCGGGTAGATCGCCATGTCCACGAGCGAGTACATCCACGTCATCCAGCCGTTCTGGAACGCCCAGAACGGCCCGAAGGCGCGCTGGACCCACCGGTAGTAGCCGCCCTCGACGGGCAGCATGCTCGCCAGCTCGCCGACGATCAGGATCTCGGGCAGCGAGTACACGATCGGCACGAGAATCAGGATCAGCAGCGCCAGCCCCGGTCCCACGGAGGCGACGAGCGCTTCCGTGGTGAACGCGCCACCCGACGTGCAGAAGTACAGAATGAAGACGAGCGACAGCGTCGTGATCGATCGAACGAGCGTCATGCCGGCAAAGCTGCGACGGACGCGCGCGCGAGGCAACGCATCCATCTCCGGTCAACCCATCACTCCCTACTCGCCATGACGACACATCTGCCGACGGTGCTGCGACGCGCAGCATCGGTGCTCCTCCTCGGCTGCACTCCCACGCTCCTGCGCGCGCAAGCGGCGCCCGCGGTGTCGGTGATCCCGTATCCCGCTTCCGTGACCGTCGACTCCGCCGTGCGCTACGTCTTCGGCGCGGCGCCGGTGGTGGCGTTGTCCGCGCCGGCCAACGCGGAGCTCCGGGCGCTCGGCGATCTGGCGGTGGACATCCTCCGCCACGAGCTCGGCGGGCAAGCGCGGCTCGCGCCCACGGCGGCCGCGTCGACGTCGGGTGCGGCCGTGTCGCTCATCCTCGCGCCAAGAGACGCCGCCGCCGGACGCGAGTCATATCGCTTCGACGTGACCTCCGGTGGCGTCGCGATCACGGCCCCGCAGCCCGCCGGGCTGTTCTACGGACTCCAGACGCTCCGCGCGCTGCTCGAGGCCGAGCGTGCGCGGCGCTCGCCCGCGCCGGCGACGCTCGCGGAGGCGACGCTTCCGGGGATGCGCATCACCGATGCGCCGCGCTTCTCGTATCGCGGACTGCACCTCGACGTCGGCCGGCACTTCTCGCCGGTGGCGTTCGTGAAGCGCTACATCGATCTCATGTCGCGCTACAAGTACAACACCTTCCACTGGCACCTCACCGAGGACCAGGGCTGGCGCATCGAGATCAAGAAGTACCCGCGGCTCACCGAGGTCGGCGGCTGCCGCAAGGAGACGCAGCTCGCCAGGAATCGGAATCCGTACGTCGGCGATTCGATCCGCTACTGCGGCTGGTACACCCAGGACCAGATCAGGGACGTCGTCGCGTACGCGAAGACGCGGCACGTCACGGTGATCCCCGAGATCGAGATGCCGGGACACGCGAAGGCCGCACTCGCCGCCTATCCCGAGCTCGGGTGCGGTCCGGGCCCGTACGAGGTGTGGACGACGTGGGGCGTCGACCCGAACATCTTCTGCCCGAAGGAGGAGACGTTCACCTTCCTCGAGAACGTCCTCACTGAAGTGATGGCGCTCTTCCCCAGCACGTACATCCACATCGGCGGGGACGAAGCGCCGAAGACGGTCTGGCAACAGAGCCCGATCGCGCAGGCCGTCATCAAGCGCGAGAAGCTGAAGGACGAGCACGAGCTGCAGAGCTACTTCATCCGCCGCATGGAGAAGTTCCTCAACGCCCATGGCCGCCAGCTGATCGGATGGGACGAGATCCTCGAGGGCGGCCTCGCGCCGAAAGCCACCGTCATGTCGTGGCGCGGCATCAACGGCGGCATCGCCGCCGCGCGCCAGAACCACGACGTCGTGATGACGCCGACCTCGCACACCTACTTCGACTACATCCAGGGCGACCGCCGCTACGAGCCCACGTGGACCGGCAGCTACCTCCCGATCGAGACGGTGTACGCGTTCGAGCCGACCGTCCCCGATTCCCTGACCGCCGACCAGGCCAAGCACATCATCGGCACCCAGGGACAGCTGTGGACGGAGTACATGTACACCACGAGCCACGTGGAGTACATGGCGTACCCGCGCGCCCTCGCGCTGGCCGAAGTGGCGTGGTCGCCGAAGAGCGCCCGCGACTACGAGAGCTTCCGGAAGCGGCTGCTGCCGCGGCTCCTCGGCCTCGACCGGCTCGGCGTCAACTATCGCTTCCCCAGCGCGGACAATGGTCTCGAGCGCAACCGGGTCGTCAGCGGGGACTCGATCGTCGTCGAGCTGCGCAGCGCGCTCCCGGAGGCGGAGATCCGCTACACCCTGGACGGCTCGCAGCCCACGCCGACGTCGGCGCGCTATACGGGACCGCTCCGCCTCGCGCTGCCGGCCGACGGCATCTCCGTTCTCGCACGCACCTTCCTGGGGACGCACGTCGGGCCCGTGCGCGCGGCGACCTTCCGGCGCGCTCGGTAGCGACAGCGACGAACGACGAGGGGGGCGGGCGGATTAGGTTGCTCGGATGGCACATCCCGCCCCCATGACCGATCCCCGCGCGCCGCTCCCCGATCTGGAGCGGCCGCGTGGGATGCGCGCGCGCCTCGAGGCGCTCCGCTACCTGCCGCAGCTCGTGCGGCTCGTCTGGCAGACGCACCGGGGGCTGACGACGACGATGATCGTGCTGCGCCTCGTGCGCGCGTTCGTCCCGGTGGCCACGCTGTGGGCGGCGAAGCTGATCATCGACGAGGTCGTGCTGCTGACGCGGGAGCCCGGCACCCCCCTCACCGCGCTGTGGCGCGTCGTCGCGCTGGAGCTCGCGATCGTCGTGGCCGGGGAGCTGCTGGCGCGCGCGTCCGCCCTGGTCGAGTCGCTGCTCGGGGACCTGTTCTCGAACCACATCAGCGTGCGGCTCATGCGACACGCGGCGACCCTCGACCTGCAGCAGTTCGAGGATCCGGACTTCTACGATCACCTCGAGCGGGCGCGCCGGCAGACGACGGCGCGCATCGGCCTCATCGCGATGCTGTTGACGATGGGTCAGGACATCATCACGCTCGGCACGCTCGGCGCGGCGCTGGTGGTGCACAACCCGTGGCTCCTCCTCCTGCTCACGCTCGCCATCCTGCCGAGCTTCCTCGGCGAGACGCACTTCGCGTCGCTCTCCTACTCCCTGCTCTTCCGGCGCACGCCCGAGCGGCGGGAGCTCGACTACCTCCGGTACGTCGGCGCGAGCGACAAGACGGCGAAGGAGGTCCAGATGTTCGGGCTCGCCGGGTGGCTCGCCGACCGCTATGCCTCGCTCGCGCAACGGTACTTCGAGGAGAATCGCGCGCTCAGCATCCGGAAGGGCGTCATCAGCGCGCTGCTCTCGCTCGTGGGCACGCTCGGCTACTACGGCGCGTACGTCACGATCCTGCTCCGCGCGGTCGCCGGTGCGATCTCCCTCGGGACGCTGACCTTTCTCGCGTCGGCGTTCGCGCGGAGCCGCGACCTCATCCAGCGCCTGCTCCTTTCGGCGAGCGACATCTACGAGCAGAGCCTGTACCTCAAGGACCTGTTCGTCTTCTTCGAGATGCGGCCGACGATCTCCTCGAAGCCGGGCGCGCAGCCGGTGCCGACGCCGATTCGCCGGGGCTTCGTGTTCGAGGACGTCGGCTTCCGATACCCCGGCAGCGAGCGGTGGGCGATCCGCCACGTGAGCCTCACGATCTCACCCGGCGAGCGAATCGCGCTCGTCGGGGAGAACGGCGCGGGCAAGACGACCATCACCAAGCTCCTGGCCCGGCTGTACGATCCGACGGAAGGGCGCATCCTCCTCGACGGTATCGACCTTCGCGAGTACGATCTGGCGTCGCTGCGCGAGGCGATCGGCGTGATCTTCCAGGATTTCGTCCGGTACGACATGCGCTTCGACGAGAACGTCGGCGTGGGCGAGATCGAGGGGGTGACCGACTATCTCGCGGCGGTGCGCGACGCCCCCGGGAACGGCGCCACGCCGCCGCCGGCCCTCGTGGATGCCGCCGAGCGGTCGCTCGCCTCCAGCCTGCTGCCCCGTTTCGAGCGCGGCTACCGGCAGATGCTCGGCCGGCGATTCGACGACGGCGTGGACCTGTCGGGTGGAGAGTGGCAGAAGATCGCGCTCGCCCGGGCGTACATGCGCGAGGCACAGCTGCTCATCCTCGACGAGCCGACCGCAGCGCTGGACGCGCGCGCCGAGTACGAGGTGTTCGTCCGCTTCAACCAGCTCATGGCGGGTCGGATGGCGGTCGTGATCTCGCACCGGTTCTCGACGGTGCGCATGGCCGACCGCATCGTGGTCCTCGGCGACGGACGCGTCCTCGAGGAGGGAACGCACGAGGCGCTGCTCGCGCGCGAGGGGCTGTACGCGGAGCTGTTCGAGATGCAGGCGGCGGGGTACCGCTAGCCGTCTCGCGGGCCGGCGATCACTTCTTCGTCGTCACCTCGATGACTCCGCCGGTCACGTCGTTGCCGTAGCGCTGCTGCGCATCCCACGCGCGATACAGCCGGATCGACTGGACGATGGTCGCCGAGATGTTTCGCAGCGACGCGAGCTCCCCATAGCGCACGCCGTCGAGGTACACCATCGGCAGCGGGGAGGACCTCCCGAGGATGGTCGTCTTGCCGCGGTTGCTCAGGAAGTTGCCCCGGAGCTTCTGCACGACCTCGTACGCGGTGATCGCGCTGGTCGTCGCGATCTCCTCCTCCGTGATGACGTCGCGATCAGCCCCCAGCGTGCGGCCGGTCTGGCGCGTGCACGAGACGACGATGAGGGGGAGCAGGAGCAGCCGGATGGTTCGGCGCATGGTGCCTCCTGACGGAAGCGAGCGCGCCTCCGGAGCGGACGTGCTCCGGAGACGCGCCCGTCAGACGGTGGTCAGGTGCAGGCCAGGGTGAGCTTCGCCGTGCCCCCGCGCGCATCGGCTTCGGCCTTCGGGATCGGGAACGCCGAGTTGTACGGGTCGCCCGATAGCTCCGCCGGGGTGGCCGGAGCCTTCAGGAGGCCATAGGCACGGAGATCGACGAGGCGCTGCGGCCCCTCGAAGAAGAGCGAGAAGCGCTTCTCGTAGAGAAGGGCGGTGCGAGCGCTCGCCTGATCGGCGAAGACGGCGTAGGGGGCGAGCCCGTACGCGGTGCGCACCGAGTTGAGGTCCGCCGTCGCGTTGGCCAGCTGGTTCGTCTCGATGTACGCCTGCGCGCGCAGCAGCACCAGCTCCTCGTCACGCAGGATCGCCACGGGCCTCGATTGGTTAGTCGCGCTCACCGGCGTCCCGATGTAGGTGATCGTGGTGGACAGGCCCTGCCCCGCGAGCGACGAACGGGTGACGATCTTCGACGCGCGGGTGTCGCCCGCCTGCAGTGCCGCCTGCGCCTTGGGGTTGACGCCGACCCGCGCGTCGGCGAGCGGATTGGCCGCGCCCTCCGTGCCCGTCGGGACGAAGGTCACATAGGCGCCGTTCGCAAACGTCGACGCGGGAACCGCGCCCGGCGCGGCGCCCCCCAGTGCCTGGGTGAGCTCCGTGATGGCCGCGGTCAGCGCCCCGGCCGTCGGCGTGGGACGCTGAAGTCCACGGTACACGTCCAGCTTTCCCTTCAGTCCGCGGTTGAGGAGGATGAGGTTCGCCGGCAGCCGGTAGTTGCGCCCGAACGCGGTGAAGCCACTCGGCGGCGCGAACGGCAGCTGCGTGGTCCCCGCCGCGGTGAGGGACACCAGGCCGCTGTCCAGCACGGCGCCGATGTAGTTCATCACGTCCTTCTTGCAGCTGATCGGCGGCACGGTGTCGGTGGACTGCCGCTGGATGGGCAGGCCGATCGTGTCGCGCAACTCGAGCAGACGATAGTAGTCGAGCGCCTTGATCGTCTGGACGAGGCCGGCCGTCGCGCTCTTCTCCGCCGGCGAGACCTGCGTCTCGAGGGCAGCCGGGAGTGCGGCGAGGAGAGAGTTCGCGGCACGGATCGCCACGAAGCCGTTGGTCCACCCGCCCCCGCCGGCGAAGCTTCCCGGGTCGGGCTGGCCGCCGAGCGTCTCCGAGACGTAGCGCGGCTCGTTGGGATCGATCCGGTACGCGTCGCGCGCGTAGATCGCCGTGAGGGTCAGGTACGTCAGATCGCCGCGGACGAGCGCCCGGTCGGCCGCGAGCACGCCGAGGGCGAGCGTCTGCACGCCGGCCGCCGTCAGGTCTCCGGCGAGCGCGTCGACCGTCGGGGTGCCCTCCGGATAGACAATCGTCTTGTCCACGCAGCCCGCCGCGAGCGCGAGGCCCGCGGTGAGCGCGATGAGATGCTTCCGCATGTATGGAGTCACTCGTCGATTAGAAGGAGGAGATGATCGAGATGAAGTAGGTCCGGCTCGGCGGGTACGGCGTCACGTCCTGGAACCGGCCGAGCGGCTGGTTGCCGAAGTTCGAGACCTCCGGATCGAGCCCGGTGTACTTCGTCCACGTCTTGAGGTTGCGGCCGCTGAGCTCGAGGCGCACCGAGTTGGCTCGCCCGCGGAACGCGGTCCGGATGAAACGCTCGGGGATCTCGTAGGCGGCCGTGAGCTCGCGCAGCTTGACGAAGCCCGCGTTCTCGACGTACGCGGTGCCGCCGGCCCGGTAGGTGCGGTACCGCGCGCGCGAGACCGCGGTGTCCGCGGCCAGATCCGCAGAGTCGAAATAGTTGTTCGTCAGGTTGACCACGTCCCCGCCCTTCCGCCACTCGACGAGACCGGTGAACCGCACGGGGCCGAGCTCGAGCTGGTTGCTGAACCCCATGTTGAAGTCGGGGTTCGCGTCCCCGCCCTTGCCGAGGATGCGGTTCGCCGCCGGGCAGGCGCCGCTCGACGGCAGCGCCACCGAGCAGCCGACCGTGGCCTGGATCATCGTCGTCGACTCGCCTTCCTGGATCCACGCGTTGCCGTAGCGCGGGCTGAACGAGCCGACGCCCGGATTGAACGCCGCGATCCCTTCGGGCAGGTCGTCGATGAAGCCCGTCTGCTTGGCGAAGGTGATGTTCGAGACCCACATCATCGAGCCGCGCTGGTAGGGCGTGACGTCGAGCTCGATCTCGGTGCCACGGTTGGTGATCTGGCCGCCGTTGAGGTACTGCGTCGTGAAGCCGAGCGACGGCACGATCGGCGCCTGGAGCAGCAGTTCGGTGATCTGCTTCTTGTAGAACGTGGTGCTGAGGCGGATGCGCGAGTTCAACATCGTCGCGTCGAACCCGCCTTCGATCTCCGTGGCCTGTTCGGGCTTGATCTCCGACGAGCCCTTGACCGTGGACGCACGGGTGCCCGAGGCGCCCTCGTAGAGGAGGCCCGTCAGGAACGTGATCCGACCGGCGCTCGGCAGATTGCCCGCACGCCCGAACGCGGCGCGCGCCTTGAACTCGCTCACGAAGGACGGCAGGAAGGGCAGCCGGTACGACGCGGAGAACTTGGGGTACGAATAGTACTTGTTCTGGTCGCCGTTGCTGCTCGACTTCTCCGCGTTGATGCCGGCGGTGAGGAGCAGTCGGTCGTCCAGGGCGAAGAACTCCTCCTGGGCGAACATGCCGAAGTCCTGATTGAGCAGGATCGTCTGGTCCGGGAACGTCTGCGCCGCCGAGGAGATGCTCGTGACGGCCGGGAAGATCACGCCGCGGCCGGTGATCTGCGCGATGTTCTGCTCGCGACGCGACTTTCCGAAGCCGGCGGAGGTCTGGGCCGTGAACCTCGACATCACCCAGCGGTGCACGAGCGATCCGCCGAAGTTCGCGTTGAGCATCGAGGCGTCGCTGTTGAACAGCGTGCCCGCGTTCGAACCGAAGGTCGCCCGCTCCGTGTACCCGGTCGCCGGGGAGATCAGGCGGTCCTTCGACGAGTACGAATCGATGCCGCCGGTGAACCGCGCATCAACCTTGTGCCCCGACGACTGATAGATCGACAGGTTGCCCGTGATGCTGCCGATGAAGCGATAGGTGTTGTTCGGCGTCTTGATGAGATCCGCGTTCTGGAACGGGTTCGAGCCGGGGAGCAGCGGGGAGCCGTTCACCGGGAAGGTGCCGTCGGCCCGGCGCTCCAGATCGAAGAACGACGGCGTCTGCGAGAAGATGTCGCCCGGCGTGATGCCGGTGTTGTCGTTCCCGGAGATGCCGCGCTGCGTCAGCGTGTGCAGGATCTCCGAGTTCGCCCCGACCGTCAGGCGCGAGCCGAACGACTGGTTCACGTTGACGCGGAGCGCCTGCTTGTTGTAGAAGTCGTTCGGCGCGAGGCCGTTGTCGTGGTGCACGAGCCCGGACACGAAATAGTTCGTGCCGCCCTGCGTGCCGCCGCGCAACGAGGCGACCGTCTCGTACGAGTTGTCGTCGTTCGAGTAGTACTCCTCCTCGTAGTCGTGGCACTTGGTGGGCGCGGCCGTCCACTGCGCCGCCGCCGCCGCGGCGCCGGCCGCGTTCAAGCCGAGGTTCGCCACCGCCCAGTCGGAGTACTCCTGGGCCGACGAGAAGCAGCGGGAGCCGAGCTTGTTGGCCAGCGTCGCGCGGCCGAAGCGCTGGGTGAGGTCCACCTGTGGGCGGCCCGTCGTCCCCTGCTTCGTCGTGATG
>DASTSX010000477.1:0-24285 GCA_035760455.1 Gemmatimonadaceae bacterium
CGCGAGCGACTCGCCGACGCGCAGCCCCAGCTGGCGCGCCGCCCCGTCGCCCACCGCCGCCTCGCCCTCATGCGCCGGCGGGCGGCCGCGCAGGAACACGAGCCGGCGCATCACGAAGCTGTCGGGCTCGACCCCGAAGACGAGAAACGAGCCGAGCGCCGGCAACGCGTTGGTCGCGACGGCGATCGGCGCGGCGTCCGCTACGTCCTGCTGCGCGCGCACGCGCGGCACGAGCGAGCGCGGCAGCGAGGACGCCGTCAGCTCTCCCACGCCGCCCTGGAACAGGCCCAGCTCGGAGCCGCCGAGATGGATCAGCCCGGAGGCGCTGCGCTCGATCCCCGCGCTCAGGGACAGCAGGGCGACGATCATCGCCACCCCGATCGCGACGCCCGATGCGGTCAGCAGCGTGCGCCCGGGATGGCGCCGCAGGTCGACGACGACGAAGTGCAGCATCCGATCCGCCCCTCGCCGCCGCCGACCGAGAGGCGGCGTCAAGCCGCCTTCGGCGTGATCGTGCGCGTCTCGTGCTTCGGCTCCGCCGTGAGCGGGATCGTCACCTCGAGTACGCCGTCATGGCAGGACGCGTCGATCTCGTCGCGCTTGGCGTTGTCGGGGAGCGCGATCGAGCGCGAGAAGGAGCCGTAGCGGCGCTCGCGCCGCACGTAGCGCTTGTCCTTCTCCTCCGTCTCCTCCGTGTGCTCGCCGGAGATCGTCAGCACGTCGTCCTCGACCTCGACCTTGATCTCCTCCGGTCTGATCCCGGGGACGTTCACGTGGACGTCGATCTCGCCCTCCTGCTGGACGACGTCGATCTCCGGGCGCCAGCCGGCGCCGCGCTCCCCGTCGCCGAAGTCGGCGAACAGTCTGTCGAAGCGGGCGCGCAGGTCGTCCAGCTCAGCGAACGGCTGCCAGCGCGCGAGGGTTCCGGTGCGTGCCATCTGAGGTCACCTCCCGAGTCGGATGCAGGAAGGCCGACGCTACGACCCGCGCGCCCGCACGCCATCCGCAGCAGCGCGAAGAGCGGCTCCGTAGAACCCCGCGCCGCGCCGCCTACGCGCTCGCCGCATGCGAATGGACCAGCGCGAGGAAGTCCTGCGCGTCGACGTGGAGGTCGAGCTGGGGCTCGGAGGCGAGGTCCGAGCGCTCGAAGCGGTCGCGTCCGGGCCCCACGCTCGTGGCGACGATCGACGACAGCGAACGCGCACCGTGCCGGTACTCGCGCGTGAGCAGCAGCGCGTGCAGGATGCCAGGATCGATCTCCGGCCGTCTGACGCCGTCCTCCTGGCGGAAGATCCCGGGCGCGTGCTGCTCGAGCACCGACCGCACGAGCACCGCTCGCCGGATCAGGTAGTAGGCGTCGTCCTCGCCGCGCGGGTTGGGGCCGACGACGTTCACGTAGCCGTTGAGCCGGCTGACGAAGTCCGGCGCCTTGACCTGCCGGAGCTCGGCGCTGTCGGCCACGAACGCGTCCATCCGCTCATACGACCCGCCGCCGAAGACGAAGACCGACTGGCCGATCGGGTGCGTGAGCTGCCCGTCCTGGAACTCGCCGTCCTGCATCGGCGAGAGGAAGTGCGCAAGCCAGCCGAGCGGCTGGCGCCCGCCGACCGTCACGCGCGCGGTGTCGAACTCGTCCCAGAAGACGAGCGGCAGCTCGCCTCTGAGCGCGATGTCGCGCACGCGGTGCAGCGCGTCGATCAGCTCGCGCGGATCGTCGAACTGCGAGAGGTTGAACGTGAGCGGTCTCACGCGCCCGGGCAGCACGGCCTTCGCGACCTGCTTCACGCTCCACGACTTGCCCGCGCCGGGCGGCCCGAACACCGCCAGCGAGAGCGGCGCCGTGGCGCGGTCGCGATCGGCGTACTGGCGGATCAGGGTGCGAACGCTCTGGAGCCCCTCGATCTCCAGCCGGTCGAACGTGAGCAGCTCCCCGAAGCGGCCGATCGGCACGTCGGGGAGCGCCCGCTCGGGACCCTCATGGACGATCCGCGTCGCGTGCGTCTCGAGATCTCTCGGGTAGCGATCTTCGAGGATCGTCCAGACGTGCCCGTCCGCGCGCGCCTCGGCCTGCCCCGGGCCACAGGCGTCAGCCTCCGCGAACGGCCGCTCGCCGGCTGTCAGCTCTTCCACCATGCGCGCGACGGGATAGACGACGCGGACGTCCGCGGGCCGGTCCGCGTCACGCGCGAGCGCGTCGTAGCCGCCGAGGTCGAGCGCGCGCATCGCCGCGACGCCGCGCTGCACGCCGAGCAGCACGTCGGGATCGTCGGGATTCAGCAGCAGCTGCCGCGCGACGCTCGCGGTCAGCGCGGTCACGCCGCCGATCATGCCGCCCGGGTGCGCCTCGTTCCACATCCGCTCCATGACGGCCGGGTCGTAGACGAGCCGTGCGCGCGGCTCGGACGCGCCGGGCTCGCGCGAGCACACGAGCGCGCCAGCGGTCGTGAACGAGACCACGAGGTGAGCGCAGCGCGCGAGCGGGCTCACGCCGGGGTTCCCGCGCAGCTCGTCCACGAGGTCCTGCGCAGTGCGCTCCCACGACAGCTCGCGCGTGACGTGCACGGCGCCGAGGCGCAGGTCGTCGATGTGGATGACGACGACCGCGCGCTCGGCGAACGGCTCGAGGTGCTTCCACAGCGCCCCGCGCGCCACCGGCTTGGCCATCCGCAGCACGACCCACGGCGGCTCGTCGGCGAGCGTGCGGATCACCGCGGGCCAGCGGGCAGGGTCGTCACGGAAGCCCAGCCCGGCGTCGTGGAGCACCACGAGGTCCGCGCGCTCGGCCACGGCGGCGCCGCGCGCGCCGACGGGACCCGCGGCGGCGCGCTCGGTGCCCAGGAAGCGCTCGACGCGCCATGCCGCGTTGGCGCCGCCCGCGTCCTCGTAGCGTCTCCAGATCACGAAGCGGTGATGGAAGCGCGCGTCCATCGGATCGGCGTTCGGCGCCGCCGGCGCCTCGACGTCCACCGCCATCGCCCCGTCGTCCGTGGGGGCGTCCACGACCGCGCCGACGAGCTCACCCAGCAACGCCGCTCCACCCGCCTGGCGGTATGCGCACGCGCTCGACCCGCCCGCGTCCTGACCGCACGCCACGTTCCAGTCGAGCGTCACGTCGCCGTCGACGACGACCGTCCGCCGCCGCGCCGTGACCTCCGTCGCGACCGCTTGCCTCGCAGCCTCCCCGATGCCCGCCATGCGCGCAGGCTAGGTCCGATGCACGGTCGCGTTCATCCGGGTTTTCCACGCATCTCGCGGCGGAAGGATCCGGCCAGCCGTCACCGCACGGGCTGCCAGGCGGGGCTGGCGGAGCTGCAGGGCAGCAAGGCGGGGAACGGACGCATGACCTCTGGCGTGGCGGACTGGTCCCACTGCGACGTCCTCGGCGCGGCACCCACCGACCCTGGCGGAACACCAGCAGAAGCGAACCGGCGCGTACAGACGCGAACGAGCCCGAACAGAGCCGCGGCTACGGTGTCGGACCCGAAGCCAGAGGTCACGAGTGTGTCGCACACATGCAGTTTGGGTGTCCCACACGCTGATCGGTACAATCATGGGCATGAAGACGATCCAGGTTCGCAACGTCCCAGACGACGTCCACCGTGCGCTGCGTACCCGCGCGGCGGCCGCCGGCGTCTCGCTCTCGGACTTCGCGCTCGGCGAGCTCGAGCGTGCCGCACGTCGGCCGCCGGTCGCCGAGCTGCTGCAGCGCGCCCGCTCGCGCGCCGGCGGAGCGTCGAGCAGAGCGATCGTTGCGGCGGTCCGCTCCGGACGAGACCGGGCCTGACACACCGTGCTCGTCGTCGACAGCTCGGCGGTGCTCGAAGCGCTCGCCGCCCGCGACCCTGCCACGGGGCTAGTCGAGCGCCTCGCCGGGGACGGCGACCTGCACGCTCCGCACCTGATCGACACCGAGGTCCTCCACGCGCTGCGTCGCATGCTGCGCAAAGGACAGATCAGCGGCGAGCGCGCTCACGACGCCCGCACCGACTACGCCGAGCTCACGCTCGTGCGCTACCCACACGAGCCGCTCAACGACCGTGTGTGGGAGCTGCGCGACAATCTCACCGCCTACGACGCCACGTTCGTCGCGCTCGCCGAAGCGCTCGACGTCCCGCTCGTCACCTCCGACGCACGCCTCGCGGCCGCCCCCAGCCACCACGCCCACATCGAACTCTTCGAGAACCGCCGTGCAGGAGCGGGAGCCTAGGTCATGGCGGGGGCGGGTTTTGAACAGACATCAGCGACCGCGTATCGGTTTGCGGCGATGTCGAAGTCGCCTGAAGGACTCAGCAGCCAGCCTGCCGTCACGCTCGATCGCACCGCGGAACAGCTGCCGACGGTCGGCCGTCACCAAGCGGTCCAGCCGCCGTCGACGCGCAGGACGTGCCCGGTCGTGCTGCCGGCGGCGCTCGACGCGAGATACGCGACCGCCTGCGCGACCTCCTCCACCGTCGCGAACCGCCCGGTCGGCAGCCGTCGCTCGAGGACCTCTTCGCGGAAGGCGGGGTCGGCGAGGAACGCCTTCGTCATCTCCGTCTCCACGAACGTCGGCGCGACCGAGTTGACGCGCACGCCCTCCCGCGCCCACTCGACGGCCAGCGCCTTCGTCAACCCCTCCACGGCGTGCTTCGTCGCGCAGTAGGCGACGCGGCCGGGGTACCCGACCGCGCCCATCTGCGACGACAGCGTGACGACGCTGCCGCCCTTCCCCTGCGCCAGCAGGTGCCTCCCGACCGCCTGGCAGGCGAGGAACGTGCCGCGCACGTTCACGTCGAACAGGGCGTCCCAGTCCGCGATCGGATAGTCGGCCGCCGCACCCGGCCGGTTGGTCCCCGCCGCGGTGACGAGCACGCGCACCTCCCCGCGGCGCGCGGCCTCCTCGACCATGCGCGCGACCTCGCTCGGCTGCGTCGTGTCCGCCACGTGCGCGAAGGCCTCGCCGCCGCGGGCGCGGACCTCGTCGGCCGCCGCTTCGAGCTCCGGGGCGGAGCGCGCGACGAGGAAGACGCCGGCGCCCATGCGCGACAGCGCGAGCGCGCAGCCGCGGCCGATCCCGCGCCCGCCGCCGGTGACGATCGCGAGCTGCCCGGCGAGCGGGCCGCGCGCGCCGGACGTCATGCGCGATCCAGGCGCATCGTGGCGGTCAGGGCGTGCCCTGCGAAGTTCTCCGCCTCGCAGATCGCCGCCACGGCGGGCGCGACGCTGCGCGTGCCCTGCTTCGAGAGCTGCTGCCAGGTGCAGGTCTTGAGGAACTTCCCGACCCACAGTCCGCCCGTGTAGCGAGCCGCCCCGGCGGTCGGCAGCACGTGGTTGGTGCCGACGGCCTTGTCGCCGTAGGCGACTGTCGCCTCGTCTCCGAGGAACAGCGAGCCGTAGTTCCGCAGCTGCTCCAGGTAGGTGTCCAGCTTCTCGGGGGCGACCTGCACCTCGAGGTGCTCGTTCGCCGCCTTGTTGGCCGCGGCGATCGCCGCGTCGTCGTCGTCGACGACGGCGATCCAGCCGAAGTCCCGCCACGCCACCTCGGCCACGTCGCGCGTCGGCCACGTCCTCAGCAGGTCGTGGATCTCCCGCGCCACCGCCTCGCCGACGTCCGCTCCGATCGCGATCACGCCGCCGGCCGAGGTGGGCCCGTGCTCGGCCTGACCGAGCACGTCGGCGGCGACGAGGCGCGGGTCCGCGGACGCGTCGGCGATGACGAGGACCTCGGTCGGACCGGCGAGCAGGTCGATGCCCACGCGGCCGTAGAGCTGGCGCTTCGCCTCGGCGACGTACGCGTTCCCCGCGCCGACGAGCATGTCGACCGCGGGAGCGCCCTCCACGAGGCCGAACGCGAGCGCGCCCAGCGCCTGGACGCCGCCGAGGCACACGACGACGTCGGCGCCCGACGTCCACATCGCGTAGAGCATCGCGGGGTGAACGCCGTCGGCGCCCTGCGGCGGCGCGGCGGCGACGACGTTGTCCACGCCGGCGACCTTGGCCACGAGGATCGTCATGAACGACGACGCCAGCATCGGGTAGCGCCCGCCGGGGACGTAGGCGCCCACGGTCTCGATCGGGATGTGCTTGTGGCCCAGGACGACGCCCGGCACCGGCTCCACGCAGACCTCGGTCAGCGACGCGAGCTGCGCGCGCGCGAAGTCGCCGATCTGCCGCTGCGCGAACTGGATGTGCTCGACGAGGGCGGGCTCCAGGCCGGCGGCGGCCCGCTCGAACTCGTCCTCGGTCACGACGAACGAATCGGGAGCCCAGCCGTCGAGCTCCTTCGACCAGCGACGGACGGCGTCGTACCCGCCGTCTTGGATGTCGAGGAGGATTCTCTCGACGGTTCGGCGGACGTCGTCCGTCACATCCGAAGGGGACTTCGCCGGCAGTTTGATGAATCTCGGGTCACCAGAAGCACTCATGCCGCCAAGCTATCCCCGACTTTGACGGCGACCAAGGTTTTGGTCGCCGTCAAGGCGTCAACTACACCGGACGGTCGAGGTACGCGCGGATCGACGCCATCTCCTGCGACATGCCCTCGCGCAGGTGCTCCCGGCTCGGCGGAGCGCTCCCGTTCTTCGTCATCTCCTTGACGAGGAGGTGATGCGAGACCTCCTGCAGGTGAGAGGCGCGCTCGAACCGTCGATTCATGAACGAATGAAGCGCGGCGGCCACCGACTGGCTCTTGCCGAGCTCGTCGGCGAGCACCACGGCGTCCTCGAGCGCCTGCGACCCGCCCTGCGAGAGATGCGGCACCACGGCATGGGCCGCGTCGCCCATCACGACGACTCGATCCCGGTACCACGGTGCGGGCAGCCGCACCTCCTCGAGCGGGCTGTACACGATCTCGTCGGCCTCGGGCAGATGCTCGCGGACGTCGGCGACGACGCCTGTGTACTCCTCCAGGCGCGCCGCCAGCAGGTCCCGCATGTCGCGTTGATCGAACCACGGGTTGCCGGGCTCGGCGGTGACGTGGAACAGGTACATCTCGTCTTCGTTGATCGGCACCAGCCCCGCCTTGGTGGTCGCGCCGGCGTACTTCGTCATGGCGCTCACCGCCCGCGGGATCGTCGGCTTCGCGCGCCAGCAGGCGTAGCCGGTGAACTGCGGTCCGCAGTCCTCGCCGAACAGCTCTCGCCGCAGCGGCGAGCGGAGGCCCTCGCAGCCGACGACGAGGTCGTAGCGGTCCTGCTCGCCCGTCGAGAAGGTGACGTCGACGCCGTCGCCGTCCTGCTCGACGGCCGCGATGGTGACGCCTCGGCGGATCTGCGCGCCGTTGCCGACGGCGCCCCCCGTGAGGATCGCCGACAGCACCGGGCGGCTGATCCCCATGTAGCCGGGGACGTCGTCCGAGGACGGAGGGGTCGGAAGGGCGACGATCACCTCGCCGGCGTCGTCGCACATCACGTACTGGTCGAAGACGAACCCAGCGTCGATGACGTCTTGGAGCAGGCCGAGCTCGTTGATCATCCGCAGCGCGTTGTTGGGAACGCTGATGCCGATCCCGGCCACGTGCTCGTCCTCGCGGGCTTCGATCGCGTCGACCGCGATCCCTCGTCGGCCGAGCCCGACCGCGAGGCCGAGGCCTCCGATGCCGGCTCCAGCGATCAGGACGCGTTCAACGGCTGGGCTCATGATGGCTGGCTCCCTTTCGACGGCGAGTCTCTCACTGCGTCCATCATGCTTCGCGCCGCGCGACGGACAACGATCTGGTCGCACCGGAGACCGAAACGACGTATGCGGATCGCGCGCGTCCTACCCTCGCGCCCTCTACTCCAAGACATCGCCAGGAAGGCCGACATCGTGCGCTGGGACACCCACAACCATGCAGTGCCCTCGGACATGCTGGACGTGCTCGCCGACGGGCTCCCAGTGGAGATCGACGGCGACACGATCACCAAAGATCGGGTCCGCTTCGCGTTGACCGCCGAGTTCACCGATCCCGAGGCCAAGCTCGAGGGCCTCGCGAAGCTCGGCATCGAGGCGGCGATCGTCTCGCTCGTGCCCGCACTGTTCTTCTACGACGTCGACGCGACGCGCGGCGCCGACTTCGCCCGCCGGGTCAACGCCGGCCTCGCGAGCTTCTGCGCGTTCGACCCCAGCCGCCTGCGTTGGATGGCGCACGTCCCCATGCAGTCGCCGGAGCTCGCGACCGAGGTGCTGCGGGACGCGCATGCCGCCGGCGCGGTGGCGGTGCAGATCGGCACGACGGTCGCCGGCACCCCGTTGGACGGCGCCGAGTACGACGGCTTCTGGGCCGAGGCCGCACGCCTCGGCACGCCGGTGATGCTGCATCCTGCCTTCAACGCCCCGCATCCCGGCCTCGAGCAGTGGTACCTGCAGAACTCGATCGGGAACCTGCTCGAGACGACCGTGGCCGCCGAGCGGCTGATCTGCTCCGGCCACCTCGCGCGCTTCCCCGACCTGCGATTGGTGCTCGTCCACGGGGGCGGCTTCCTGCCGTGGCAGATCGGCCGCCTGGCGCACACGCAGCAGGTCCGCGCCGAGATGGCGGAGGTCGTCGGGTCGCCGGCCACGTGGCTGAGCAACGTCGTCTGCGACACGATCACCCACGACCCCCAGGTGCTGTCCATGCTGGTCGAGCGGATGGGGCCCGAGCGCCTCGTGCTCGGGACCGACATCCCGTTCGACATGGCGACGCCAGACCCCGTCGGGGGCCTCGACGCCGCGGTCCCGTCAGACCAGGCGCGTCAGATCATGGAGGACACCCCCACGCGGGTCTTCGGACTCGGGTAACCATCTGTCATGGCCCCGGCTCGCGTGTTGATCGTGGAGGACGATCCGACCGTCGCGAAGATCCACCGCACGGTCGTCGACTCGCACCCGGGCTTCGTCGTGTCCGCGACCGCCACCACCGCGGAGGAGGCCTTCCGGGTGCTGGCGCGCGGCACGCCGATCGACCTCCTCATCCTCGACCTGATGCTGCCCGGTGCGGACGGCGTGCAGCTCCTGCGCAAGCTGCGCGCCGCGGGCGGGCCGGACGTGATGGCCGTCACCGCCCACCGCGACGCGCGGACCGTCAACACGCTCCTGCACCTCGGCGTCGTCGACTACCTCGTCAAGCCGTTCACGCTTGAGCGCTTCCGCGAAGGGCTCGAACGCTTCCGCGACCGCACGCGCACGCTCACCTCCGCCGCGCTCGAGCAAGCCGACATCGACACCTGTCTGCACCGCAACCACGACCTGCTGCCCAAGGGCCTGCGCGCCGACACGCTCGACCTCGTCCGCCACGCCGCGACCGAAGAGCCCGCCGGGGTCACCGCCGACCAGATCGCCGCCCGGGCCTCGATCGCCCGCGTCACCGCACGCCGCTACCTCGAGTACCTCGTCACCGCCGGCCAGATGGTCGTCGAGCCCGACCCCGGCAGCGGCCCCGGCCGACCCCACAACGTCTACCGCTGGGCCTGGCCGCCGGGCGGTGGACCGCCGACCGCCCGCGACGCCGTCTCCCCCGTTGCCGCCTCGCCCGCCGCTCGCGTCCCGGCGCCTGCGGCGCGCGCCAGCTCGCAGCACCCGGCTCGCGTGTTGATCGTGGAGGACGATCCGACCGTCGCGAAGATCCACCGCACGGTCGTCGACTCGCACCCGGGCTTCGTCGTGTCCGCGACCGCCACCACCGCCGAAGAGGCGCTCAAGGTGCTGGCGCGCGGCACGCCGATCGACCTCCTCATCCTCGACCTGATGCTGCCCGGAGCGGACGGCGTGCGACTGCTGCGCAAGCTGCGCGCCGCGGGCGGGCCGGACGTGATGGCCGTCACCGCCCACCGCGACACGAGGACGGTCAGCGCCCTGCTGAGCTTCGGCGTCGTCGACTACCTCGTCAAGCCGTTCACGCTCGAGCGCTTCCGGGAGGGACTCGAGCGCTTCCGCGACCGCACGCGCACGCTCACCTCGGCCGCGCTCGACCAGGCCGACATCGACAGCTGCCTGCATCGCGATCGCGACCTGCTGCCCAAGGGCCTGCGCGCGGACACGCTCGACCTCGTGCGCCGAGCGGCGACGGAGGGCGCCGCCGGCGTCACCGCCGACCAGATCGCCGCCCGGGCCTCGATCGCCCGCGTCACCGCGCGCCGCTACCTCGAGTACCTCGTGACCGCCGGCCAGATGGTCGTCGAGCCGGACGCAGGCAGCGGCCCGGGGCGGCCCCACAACCTCTACCGCTGGGCCTGGCCCGACCGAGCCGCCTGACCGGCGGCCTCGATCAGGAAGACGGCCGCAGCCGGGCGGCGGCCTGGGGGTCGTGCTGCCGCACAGCCTCGTGGTTGGTCGAGTCGGCTCCCATGTAGACGCCGCGCGGCCACGAGCGCTCGAGCGGGTCGACGACGCCGACGGACATCGACCCGACCTCGGCGATCTCGATGCGCAGCTCGTCCCCGTGCTGGACCGCGCCCAGCCCCTCGTGGTTCGTGCCGCAGGCGATCACGTCGCCGCTGTGCAGCGTCATGATGCTCGAGGCGAACTCGACGATCTCGGGCACGCGGTGCTCCATGTCGTCGGTGCTGTAGTCGTGCCGCAGCTCGCCGTCGTCCCACAGGCGCACGCGCACGTCGTTGGGATCCGGGATCTCGTCGGCGGTCACGACCACGGGACCCAACGGCCCGAACGTGTCGAACGACTTGCCCATCCAGCTGCCGGCGCGCCAGGTCATGCGCCCCTCGCCACGGGCCGTCACGTCGATCATGCACGTGTAGCCGAAGATCGCCTCCTGCCAGCGGTCCGCCGGCACGTCCTTCGCCGGCCCCTTGACGACGAGGGCGAGCTCCGCCTCGTGCATGAAGATCCACGGCTCCGTGGTCGACGGCAGGCGCACGGTGCCGCCTGGGCCGATCACCGCGTCCGGGTTCTTCAGGAACATGTTGAGCGGTTTCGGCTCCCGCTCGGCGTGCTCCCAGTAGTTGCCGATGCAGCAGAGGATCTTGCCCGGCCGCGGGAGCGGGGACAGCAGCTCCACGCTGTCCAGGCGGATCCGGTCGCGCTGATCGGCGGCGCGCTCGAACTCCCCGCGCCGCCGCTCGAAGACGTCGATCGCCTCGGTCATGAGCCGCTGCGGCGCATCGGGCGGCGCGCCCGCGACGAGATCCCCGGCGTCGACGAGGTCCGACTCGCCGACGACGATCCCGAGCGACGCCTCGCCGCCGGCGCGCGGTGTGTAGAGCGCGAGCTTCATCGCGGCAGGACCACGAGGCCGTGCGGCCCGTCGCCGGTGCTCGCCGTGTCCACGACCACCATGCGTTCGAGGTCGACGACCGAGATCGTGTGGTCCTTGTAGTTGCTGACGTAGGCGAGCTCGCCGCCAAGGCTCGTCGTGACGTTCAACGGGAAGCGGCCGACGGGGATCCGCGGGCCGAGCGTCATGCCGTCGGTGTGCAGCACCTGGACGTAGCCCTGCGTCAGCTGCGGCGCGTCCTCCCAGTAGGTGAAGTTGAAGCTCGTGAAGACGACCTTCGAGCCGTCGGGGGTGACGGCGATCGCGCCGGACGCCTCTTCGAGCTCCAGCACGCGCTCGACCGCGTCCGTCGCGGTGTCGATCACGTAGAGGTGCGGCGAGCGCTGGCTCGTCACGTACACGCGGCTGCTGTCGGGCGCGGAGGCGATCTGCTCGGTGCCGTGCGGCGTGGAGATCGTCCCGGTGACCGACATCGACTCGACGTCCACCACCGTGACGAACTCGTCCTCCTTGTTCGCCGTGTAGATCTTCGAGTCGTCCGGCAGCAGCGTCATCCAGTGCGGCCCGTGCGCGCGCACCCCGACGGAGCCGGTGACCTGGGACGTTCCCGTGTCGACCGCGATCACCTCGCCGCCATTCGACTCGCACGTCACATACAGCGTGAAGCGGCTCTGGTCCAGCGCGACGCCGTGCGGGCCCCAGTGCGGCGAGACGTCGATCGTCTCCACGACCTCGAACGTGTCGAGATCGACCACCTGGACGTAGTGCGAGGCCTTCTCGTACGCGTTGTAGTAGCCGTCCTCGTAGCTGATCGCGACGTAGGCCCGGTTCGCCGCCAGGTCGACGGCCGCCTCGTGGGGCATCGGCTTGAGCGCGACGGAGCGGGTCCGCTCGAGCGTCGACAGGTCGAGGGTCTCGAGGGCGTTGCCCTCGGTGGCGACGACGAGCAGCTCGCCCGTCGTGGTTGCGACATCGGTCACAGCTCTTGACCTCCGGTAGGTGAATCATCCGGCACGAATGCCAGCGCGCGCACGGGCGAGCCATGGCCGCCGCGGATCCGCAGCGGGAAGCCGGCGAAGATGAAGCGCTTCCCGACCACCTCTCCGAGGTTCGCGAGGTTCTCGTAGTGCGTCACGCCCTTCTCGCGGCAGAAGAGGTGAACAGGGTATTCCTTGTCGATCGGGTTGTCCGGGCTCGGCGAGTCGACGCCGAACACCTTCACGCCCCGCGCGTCCAGCCAGTCGGCGGCGGAGCGGTCGAGGCCCGGGTACTGCGTCACATACTCAGGCGTGCCGCCGTACTTGTCGGCCGTGCCCGTGCGGAGCAGGAGCACGTCGTCGGGGCGCAGCTCGGCCCCCGACTCCGCCAGCGCGCGGTCGAGACGGTCGGCGTCGCAGTACTCGTGCGGCGCCAGGTCCGAGATGTCGATGCACGTCCCGGGCCCCCAGAACGTCCCGAGCGGCATGCGGTCGATCGTCGGAGCCTCCGGACGCACGTCGAGATGGCTGAGCGCGTCGACGTGCGTGGGACCGTGATCGCAGAGCATGATCCCCAGGCTCTGGTAGGAGAAGTCACTGCTGAATTGCGGCGACGTGTCTGCGTGAGAATGATGCTGCCAGATAACAGTCTTCAAGTGTCCGGCGTAAACCGGCATCCCTTGATAGATCTCCTGAGAGAGATCCACAGCGCGCAGCGCTGGCGTGAAGTCGAGTGATTCGGGCACAGCGGCAGGTTAAGCCGGAGGACGCTCCATCACGAAGGTTTTGGTCGCTCTCCCAGACCACATCCGGGACGGCGGCGGCGAGCGTCGTAGCGTGTGCCTCCCGGGTACGACGGATCTGAGATGAACGAATCTAGAACGAGCCTCAGCGACAGGCGAGAGATCCTGGCGATGCTCGACGTGAGCAGGGCGGTCGTCCGCGGCGGGTCGGTCTCGGACATCCTCGATCGGATCGCGGCGGCAGCCGCCGGCGTCGTCGCCGGAGCCGACCGCGCGAGCATCATCCTGGTCGAGGGCCGGCATCGGCGCTTTCGGCTGGCCGGCAGCCACGGGCTGAGCGCCGGCTACGTCGACCTGCTGTCGACGGGGGAGGCCAAGCTCAAGCCCGGCGAGGGCCCATCGGGCGTCGCGTACAGCGCAGGCTCGGCCGTCATCGTCGACGACGTCGAGACCGATCCCCTGATCGAGCGCTGGGCGTGGCGCGACATCGCGTTCGAGGAGGGCTACCGCGGCATCGTGTCGCTTCCGCTCGCGCCGCACGGACGCGTCGTCGGCACGTTGAACCTGTACCGCACCGCCCCCGGACCGTGGAACTCCGACGACGTGCAACTGCTCGGCTTCTTCGCCGAGCACGCCGCGAACGCGGTCCGCACGGCTCAGCTGCTCGATCAGCGACTGAAGCAGGTCGACGCACTCCGTCTGCTCGTGAGAGCGCTGCAGGCGCAGTCGCACGAGCACGCCAACCGCCTCCACGCGATCAGCGGGCTCCTCGCGCTCGACCTGATCGACGACGCCAAGCAGCTCCTGACGACGCTCGAAGGGCTCCACGTCGGCACGAGCGACGCGGTCGCGGAGCGCGTCAGGGTGCCGATCGTGGCCGCGCTCGCGCTGGCCGAGACGGCGATCGCCGCCCAGCGCGGCATCAAGATGAGCCTCTCGGAGGACTCCCGGCTGACGCGGCTCCCGTCCACGCTCTCCGACACGCAGCTCGTCACGATCCTCGGCAACCTGCTCGACAACGCCTTCGACGCCGCCTCGGCCGCCCCGTCAGACGCGCGTGAGGTCTACCTGCGCGTGACGGACGCGGGGGCCGACACGTTGCTGGAGGTCGGCAACCGCGGCGACGCGCCGCCGGACGCCGGCGCGGGGCTGTTCGATCGCGGCTTCAGCCTCAAGCCCGGCCACGCCGGCGTCGGCCTGTCGCTCGTGCGCGACGCGGTCGACGCGGCGATGGGCGACATCGAGATCGCCCACCGCGACGGGTGGACGACCTTCCGCGTCTTCGTCCCCAACGACGAGGCGCGCTAGCGCTAGGCCGCGTTGCGGCCGAGGTAGAGCTGGCCGATGTCGTCGCGCGCCCGCATCTCGGCCGCCGCCTGCGAGAGCACGATCTCGCCGTCGCGCAGCACGTAGGCCCAGTCGGCGATCTCCAGCATCTCGAGCGCCCGCTGCTCGACCACGAGGACCGCCGCGCCCTCGCGGGCGAGCGCCGGGACCTGCTCCCGCAGGAGCTGCCCGGCCATCAGCGGCGAGAGGTTCGCGGTCGGCTCGTCGAGCACCACGACCGAGGGCGACGTCATCAGCACCCGCCCCATCGCGACCATCTTCGCCTCCCCGCCGCTGAGGTCGCCGGCACGCCGGCGGCGCTTGTCCGCGAGCGCCGGGAAGACGTCGACGACGGCCTCGATGCGCTCGCGCACCTGCCGTGGTGGGAGCGTGTAGCCGCCGATCTCGAGGTTCTCCTCGACCGTCAGCGACGGGAAGATGTGTCTCACCTGCGGCACGTACCCCAGGCCGCGGCGGGCGATCGCGTCGGCCGACGCGTCGGTGACGTCCTCCTCGCCGATGCGGATCCGGCCGACGGACGGGTTGATGACGCCCGTGATCGACTTCATCAGCGTGCTCTTGCCGGCGCCGTTGGGACCGACGATCCCGACGATCTCGCCACGCGCGACCTGCAGCGAGATGTCGCGGATGATCGGCGCGCCGCCGTAGCCCGCGCTCGCCGCCTCGACGCGCAGATGCGCGGGAGGACGCACGTCAACCGCCGAGGTAGGCATCGATCACCCCCCGGTGCTCGCGCAGCTCGGACAGCATGCCTTCGGCAAGCACCCGGCCGTTGGCCATCACGACCACGTGGTCTGACAGCCGCTCGATCGTTCCAAGGTCGTGCTCTACGAGCATCATGGTGAGCCCTTCCCGTCTGAGATCCATGAGGTGGCGCTCGATCCGCCGCACGAGGCTCGGAAGCACTCCGGCGAACGGCTCGTCGAGCAGCAGAACCGTGGGGCGCGCCATCAGCGCGCGCATCAGCTCGACCAGGCGCTTCTGGCCTCCGCTCAGCTCGCCCGCGTAGTCGTGCGCCTTCTCCCACATGTCGAACCGCTCGAGCAGCGCGCGCGCCTCGACGACGGCGGCGTCCTCGTCGGTCTTCCACGAGCGCTTCGAGCGCAGTGCGCCGAGCACCGTCGTGCCCCGGCATCCGGGCGCCGCCGCGACGAGGTTCTCCATCACGGTCAGATGCCCGAACTCGCTGGAGCGCTGGAAGGTCCGCAGCAGGCCGCTGCGAGCGATCTCGTGCGGAGGCCGGCCGGTGATGTCGTCGCCCTCGAAGCGGATCGTGCCGCCCGTCGGCCGCAAGCTGCCGGCGACCGAGTTCAACAGCGTCGACTTGCCGGCCCCGTTGGGGCCGATCAGCCCGGTGATCCGACCGCGCTGCAGGGCGAAGGACGCCCCGTCCACGGCTTTGACCCCGCCGAAGTGACAGCGGACGTCGCTGATCTCGACGATGGGCCCGACGACGTCATCTCGCATTGACACCAGCTCCTTCGTGCGCGACACCCTGGCCCTGACGGCCCCCGTCCGCGACCTTCCGCCGCGCACCGTCCTCGCCCAGGCGCACGCGGCGCTCGGGGAGGAGGCCCTGCGGGCGCCACCAGAGGAATCCCAAGATGATCAGGCCGATCGCGATCCCCTGCAGGTTGGCCGTGATGGTGGGCGGCGCGACCTCCGGGAGATAGCGGACGCTCTCCTGCAGCACCGTCCACACCAGCAGCACCCCGACCACCACGCCGGCGTTGTTCGCCAGGCCGCCGACGATGATCGCGGTGAAGTAGAGGAAGGTCATGCTGTACTCCCAGCCCTCGGGCGAGTACGCCCCGATGAACTGGACCAGCACGCCGCCGCTCACCGCGGCGAGCGCGCCGCCGACGACGAACACGATCAGCCGCTCGCGACCGACGTCGATCCCGATCGCCGCGGCGCCGTCGGGGTTGTCGCGCTGCGCCTTGAGGCGCCGCGCCCACGGGGACGAGGTGAGCCGCCGGATCACGAGGTAGCTGAGCGCCACCACGCTCGCGGTCAGCAGCACGTAGAACCAGCCGTACTCGGTGACGTCGAGCGCCAGCTCGTCCGCATAGGGCTTCGGCACGCCGGCGAGCCCGGCGCTGCCGTTGAAGAGCTCCTTCTGGGAGACGACGAACACCAGCGACGCCGCGGACACGACGAGCAGGACGAGCGCCTGATAGTCGCGCCCCTTGGGCTTGAGCGCGAACAGCCCGATCAGCAGCGCGAGGACACCGCCGGCGAGGGCCGCGCCCAGCAGCGGGAGCGGCCACGGCAGGTCGGCCGCCAGGACGTACTCCTGGAAGCCGCCGAGCCGCTCGGGCGGCCCCAGCGTCAGCGCCGCCGTGACGTAGGCGCCGATCGCCTGGAAGACGACGAAGCCGAAGTTCCAGACGCCCGCGACGCCGTGCTGAAGGTTCAGCGACCAGGCCGCGACGACGTTCACGCCGAAGAGGACGAGCAGCGTGATGACGTAGTACTGCGTCGCGACGCTCATGCCGCGACCCTCCGGCCGAGACGGGCGGTCGGTCGCAGGCCCTCGGGCAGGACGATCAGGATGATGACGAGCACCACGAAGGCCGAGAAGTTCTTGAGCTGCGGCGCCCACAGCGCCGTGAGCTCCGACACCACGCCGACGACGACGGACCCGAGCACGGCCCCGTAGATGTCGCCCACGCCGCCGAGCATCGCCGCGGCGACGATCACCAGCAGCATCAGCGACCCGACGTTGGTGTTGAACGTCACGGTGTTGAGCACGAGTGTCGCGCCCGCGAGGCCGCAGAGCGCGCCGGAGGTGAACCACACGATCGAGATGACGCGGCGGGACTTGATCCCGCTGCTCTGGGCGAGGTCCGGGTCGTCGGCGACCGCGCGCATGGCCTTGCCCAGACGCGTCGAGCGCAGCAGCCAGTGCAGCAGGATCATCGTCACCAGCGCGATCGCGACGATCACGAGCTGCCGCGGGGTGAGCACGATCGAGCCCACGTGGAAGGCCGTCTGGTGCGGCAGGTCGAGGCTGACGTAGCGGGGGCCCGAGATCGCCTGGATCGTCTCCTGGATGATCACGGCCATCGCCAGCGAGACCATGATGAGCGCGAAGTGGTTCGACCCCTTGGCGATGAACGGCTGATAGATCCCGCGTTGGAGCGCGACCGACACGGCCGCGGCCGCGAGCGCGGCCACCACCAGGGAGACCCAGATCCCCGCGCCGAGCTGGTTGATCCCGAGGTACGCGACATAGGCGGCCACCGTCATCGCCGCTCCGTAGGCCACGTTGAAGAGCCGCGACACGCTGAACTGAAGCGTGAAGCCGACTGCTCCCAGCGCGATCACGGAGCTGGTGACGAGGCCGAAGCCGATGGCGCGAATTACTTCATCCATTAGACAGTTGATCCTCTCTGAACAACGAGCGCCGCGTGAGCCGGAGACGGACGACGGCCGCCTCCGGCTCAGCAGCGTTGACTGCTGTTATTCGCCTCGGAGTCTTGCGATCTCCGCAGCCGTCACCTCGTCCGTCGGCTTGGTCTGCAACGTGCTGGGCACGAACTCGAACGTCGTGAAGGCGCCGCTCGCGTTCTGGAATCTGTCGAAGACGATCGGCCCGGCGGTGCTGATGTACGCGATCTTCTCGCCGCTCTTCAGCGCTCTGACGCCGTCGGCGAAGGTCGAGACCTTGGTCGCGCCGTCCGCGGGCTCTCCGGTGATCTCCTTCACGAAGCTCCGGAACTTCGTCGGATCGGCCGAGTCGGCGGCGGTCATCGCCAGCGCGGCGATGATCGCGGCGTTGTAGCCGGCCGTCGAGTACGGATCCTCCAGGTACTGCTCGGGGTCCTGGATCTCGGAGCCGAGGCCCTTGATGCCCTTCTGGAACTCGTCGAGCGCCGGACCGGGCTCGGGGCTGCCGGGCGAGACGCCGAGCAGCTTGCCCTTCAGCGGCTCCACGCCGATCGCCTTGGTGAACGGCTTCAGCCAGTCGGCCGAGAACTGACGCTCGTCGGAGATCATGAGCGGGAGCTCACCGGCCTGCTGCAGCACCTCGTTCCAGAACGTGGAGGCGGTGCGGGCGTCGAGCTCGGTGAAGACGCCGTCCACGCCGCTGTCGACGAGCCGCGCCGCCTCGGTGCGGTAGGACGACTGCTCGGGGACGAGCTTCAGCTCTGTGACGATCTCGCCGCCGAGCTGCTCGAAGGTCTGCTGGAGCGAAGCGAGGTTCGTCTCGGCCGCGGCGGAGTCCTCGAAGACGATCGCCGCGCGCTTGAAGCCGTTCTGCTTGCCCCAGTACGCCATGACGGTGCCGTTGAGGTCGTCCGACGGCGTGAGGCGGAAGATGTTCGGATCCGTGTTGTTGTTGTAGTGCGGATCCCCGGACGTCGAGAAGATCGCGACGCCCGCCTCGCTGATGATCGGCGTGGTGGCCGGCCCGCTGTTGGACGGCCCGATCACGAGCGCGAGGTTCTCGACCGACGACAGCATTCTGTTGGCCGCCGGCACGGCCTCGTTGGGGTTGGTGCCCGTGTCCTCGGTCACGCAGTCGAACTCGCGCCCGAGGACGCCGCCCGCCTCGTTGATCGAGGCCTGTGCGGACAGGCAGCCGGAGAGCAGCGTCGGACCGAACCCGGCGTCGGCCCCCGAGAACGGCTGGAACACCGCCGCTCTGACGGGCCCTTCGTCGCTGACTCCGCCCGAGTCCGAACCTCCGCAGGCAGCGATGGCGATGCTGACGGCACACAGCGCGAGGATTCCCGCGCCGCGGTGACCCTTACTCATCCCAATCTCCTCCGTCTCGCTCGTCGCGTCGCGCGTCGAGCGCTTGCTCCATCGGGGACAGGCTGGGAACGTAAGCCGGCGTCTGCCGCTCTACAACGATTCGACCTCTGCACAGACCAAAACGCCCTCCGGCTTCGACCGGGCCTCGCTGCCGAGGTGCGAGATCTGCCGTCGTGACGGACGATTCGCCGCATCGCACATCGCGGGCCCAAATCGCCAGCTTCGATGATGCCGCGCCGGGACTATTCGGCCTGGGGCGTGGTGGCATCTCCCAGCCGGTCGTCTGCCAGGAGCGCTGTTGCGGCGGGGAGTTTCACCGCAACAGAGAGTCCGCCGGCTGCCGATGGGATGAGGGTGAGGGTTCCATCATGCGCTTGGGCGATGCTGTTCACGATCGCCAGGCCGAGGCCGACGCCTGCGTCATCGGTCCGTATGCGTTTGGAGCCTCGCTGGAAGGGCTCGGTGAGCGTGGCGGCCAGCTCTGGGGTGAGGTGCTCTCCGGTGTTCTCGACCGTGAGCACCACATGCCCGGGATCGGCGCTGGTCGTGATCGACACGATGCCGTGCTCGGGCAGGTTGTGGACGATCGCGTTGTGCACGAGGTTCGTCGTCATCTGCAGCAGGAGCGCGGGCGAGCCGATGGTCAGGGCCGTGTCGCCGCGGGTCTCGAGGGTGACCTCGCGCTGTTCTGCGAGGGGTAGGAGCGTTTCGGTGGCCTCCTCGGCGATCAGCGAGAGGTCGACGTGCTCGCGGACGAAGCTGCGTTGGTCGGTGCGGCTGAGCAGGAGCAGCGTTTCGGTGAGTTCGATCGCTCGGGCGTTGACGGCGTGGAGGCGGTCGACGAGCTCGTCGGTGTCGCGGTTGGGGTCGTTGCGGGCGACGTCGAGCAGGGACTGGGTGAGCGCCAGCGGCGTGCGCAGCTCGTGGGAGGCGTTGGCGGCGAAGCGCTGCTGTTGGGCGACGTGGGCTTGAAGTCGGGCGAGCAGTCCGTCGATGGTGTCGGCGAGATCCTTGAGCTCGTCCTGGGGCCCCGAGAGCGCGAGGCGCTCGTTGAGGTTGCGCTCGGAGATCCGCTGGGTGGTCGCCGTCATCTTTCGCAGCGGGCGCAGGACGCGGCCCGCGACCAGCCAGCCCAGCACGATCGAGACGACGGCCATGATCGCCAGCGCGATCCCGGACTGGATGAGCCCCTGGCGCAGACCGTGCCGGTCGCGCTCGACGGTGGCCTCGAACATTCGGCGCACCTGTTGGAGGGCGTCTGGATCGGTTGATCCGCGTGAGGCTCCATTCGGGACGATGAGGTTGGTTCCGGTGTTGGCGCGAAAGATCAGGTAGGTCGTCACGAGCAGCGCCGCTCCCGAGAGGATGAACAGGCCGCTGTAGAGCAAGGTCAGGCGCAGACGGACCGTCCGCGACTGCACGTGGAGCATGCGACGTGGCGCGAGCCCGGCAAGGGAGAGGCGCGACATCCTCGGGCCTGGTTGCCCCATCTGAGGCGGTGGTTCAGTCTGGGGCGCTCTGTCCATGCTGGTCTTCCGCAGGCCGGGTGTCTCGTCCGGTGTCGATGCGGTACCCGGCGCCGGCCACGGTGGCGATGACCCAGGGCTCACCGAGCCGTCTGCGCAGCGCCGAGACCGTGATGCGCACGGCGTTGGTGAACGGGTCGGCGTTCTCGTCCCAGGCGCGTTGCAGAAGCTCTTCGGCGCTGACGACGCCGCCTTCGGCGGCGACCAGGACCTCCAGCACGGCGAACTGCTTGCGGGTCAGCGCGACGTAGCGGCCGTCGCGGTAGACCTCGCGGCGGAACGGGTCCAGTCGCAGGCCGGCGATCTCGCGCACGGGCGGCCGGCTGTGGGCGCGCCGGCGGTCGAGCGCGCGGAGGCGGAGCACGAGCTCCTGCAGCTCGAACGGCTTGGTGAGGTAGTCGTCGGCGCCGAGCTCGAAGCCGGTGGTCTTGTCGTCGAGGCGGTCGGCCGCGGTCAGCATCAGGATCGGCATGCCGCTGCCGGAGGCGACGATGCGTCTGGCGATCTCGTCGCCGGACGGGCCGGGGACGTCACGGTCGAGGACCGCGATGTCATAGGCGTTGACGCTCAGCAACTCCAGCGCGGTGTCGCCGTCACCCGCGATGTCGGCCGCGATCGCCTCCAGGCGCAGGCCGTCGCGGATCGCCTCCGCCATGTAGGGCTCGTCTTCAACGAGCAGGACGCGCACGCTTCGATCTAAGCAGCCGGCGCATATCGCCGGCGTATCGAAAATCGGATACGTGCTGGCAACACCCCGCTGCCTTCAATGGCGGCATGGCCCACACGGAGCGAGCCCGCACAGCGCCCGGCCGGATCCGGATTCGCAGGGCCCGGATCGCCGGCCTGGTGGTCGTCGTCGTGGCGATCGCCGCGCTTAGCCTCGATTGGCGGGCGTCTTCGTCCTCGAGCGTTACCTCGTCGTCCACTGCAGTTCCGCACGTCTCCCGAGGTGAACAGCCTGGTTCGCTGCGCGAGACGGGCGGCCCCGACTCGACCGGTCGGCTCGGGCTCGGCGCGGCTGACGGCGCGATCCCGGACGGCACGACGGTGCTCGACGACGCGGTCCCAGGTGTCGCCAAGCTCAACTCCGACCTGCTGAGCGCCGTGCGCCGTGCAGCGACAGACGCCACGGGCGACGGGATCCGGTTCACCGTCGACAGCGGCTGGCGGTCTCCGGAGTACCAAGAGCGCCTTCTCCGTGAGGCGATCGCGCAGTACGGCTCAGAAGCGGAGGCGACCCGCTGGGTCGCCACGCCGGCCACGTCCGCGCACGTCAAGGGCGACGCGGTCGACGTCGGACCGGCGAACGCGGCGTCGTGGCTGTCCGAGCACGGCGCCGCATACGGGCTGTGCCAGATCTACGACAACGAGCCCTGGCACTACGAGCTGCGCCCCGACGCCATCGCTCACGGTTGCCCGGCCACGTACCCCGACCCAACGCACGATCCACGGATGCAGCGTTGACCAGCAACGCTCGCGAGCCGAGCTGGGCTGCACACGATGTATGGAGCGAAACATGAGAAGAACACTGCGACCGTTGGTCGCTCTTGCGCTGGTGGGCCTGATCGGCCTGGTCAGTGCGGGCTGCGGCTCGGACGAGTCTTCCAAGAGTGGCGCCGCCGGCGGCACTGACACGCCTAGCAGCACCGCGACCGCCGACAACAGCGCCGACAAGAACCTCAGCACGCAGGAGAAGGCGGTGAAGTTCGCCGGATGCATGCGGGCGAGCGGTGTCCCGAACTTCCCGGATCCAGACCCGAAGGGCGAGTTCAACTTCGGGGTCGACGTGACCCCGGAGGTGTGGACGAAGGCCGTTGACGCGTGCAAGGCCCTGAAGCCACCGGGCGCGCTGAGCGCGAAGCGGACTCCCAAGGAGCAGTCGGCGAGTCTGCGGTTCGCCCAGTGCGTTCGTGAGCACGGCGTGAAGGACTTTCCGGACCCCGTCAACGGTGAGCCGCTGATCAACACGTACGAGATCCCGTCTTCCAACAAGCCCGGCGGCATGACGATCCTCGACGCCGCGATCGACGCATGCGGCACCATCCTCGAGCAGTCAGCCGGAGGACAGGGGTAATGCGCCAGCGCTGGCCGCTGGCCACGGCGGCTGTGCTGGTCGCTGCGGCGTGCGGCGCGATCGCAGCGTCGGGTGGTGGTCGTCCGGCCGCGGCCGCCCCGTCGCCGGCGGCGAACACCGACAAAGTGGTGAAAGGCGACCTCTCGGCGCTGGTCTCCGGCGCCGGGACGCTGACCTACCGCGCGCGACCGGACGGCTCGCCTTTTGTCGCGGTCAACCAGGCCGGCGGCGTGTACACCCAGCTGCCCGACGCCGGTGAGAAGGTCAGCTGCGGGGGCGTGCTCTACCGAGTGGACAACCGCCCGGTGGTGCTGTTGTGCGGCACCGTTCCGATCTACCGCGCTCTGCACGTGGGCGTCAACGGCCCGGACGTGCGTCAGCTCAACCGCAACCTGCACAAGCTGGGCTACGACAGCGATGCCGACGTGCGTGTCGACCCCGCCGACGGCGCCTTCACGTCGAAGACGGAGCAGGCGCTCCGGGTGCTCCAGCGCAAGAAGGGCTTCGGCGTGACCGGCACGCTGGCGACTGGTGACGCGGTCTTCCTGCCCGAGGCGGTGCGGATCGCCAAGGTCAGCGGCGACCTCGGGGCGCCGGCCCGGCCCGGCGCTGCAGTGCTGAGCGCGACGTCCGACAGGCTGCACGTGCGGGTGGAGCTCGACGCGTCCCAGCAGGGCGAGGTCCACAAGGGCGACCGGGTCCAGATCGCGCTGCCGGGCAACACGACGGTGACAGGACGAGTCGCCGGCTTCGGACGAGTCGCCCAGGCAGAGCCAGGAGGTCAGCCGACCGCCGCGACGATCCCGACGTTCATCGACCTCGACGACTCGGGCACGACGGACGAGCTTGACCAAGCCCCGGTCCAGGTGGACATCACCACCAAGGGCGTGAAGAACGTCCTGAGCGTCCCGGTCACCGCACTGGTCGGCAAGGCCGGCGGCGGGTTCGCCGTCGAGGTCGTACGCGCCGACGGACGCCGCGAGCTGGTCCCCGTGACACTGGGTCTGTTCGACACCGGTGGCGGGCGGGTCCAAGTCGAAGGCGATCTTCGCGCGGGCGATGCCGTGACGGTGCCATCGATATGAGCGACGCAGTCCTGGAGCTCGAGAACATCACCAAGGTCTACGGCGAGGAGCGGGTGGGTGGGTCTCGAGTCCTCGCGCTGCGCGGCGTGTCGTTCTCTGTCGGGCGAGGGGAGCTGGCGGCGATCGTCGGGCCGTCCGGATCGGGCAAGTCGACGCTGCTGCACGTCATCGGAACGCTGGAGCGACCCACCGGCGGCGTGGTCCGCATCAACGGGATCGACGCCGCGGGCCTCGACGACCGGGAGCTGTCGCGGCTGCGGGCCCGGGACGTCGGCTTCGTCTTCCAGCAGTTCTTCCTGGCCGAGCACGCCACGGTGCGCGAGAACGTCGCCGACGGGATGCTCTACGCGGGCGCGCCGGCAGGCGAGCGCTGCGCGCGCGCCGAGGAGGCACTCGAGCGGGTCGGCCTCTCGCATCGCGCGACGTTCAGGCCGACCAAGCTCTCCGGCGGCGAGCGACAGCGGGTCGCGATCGCCCGGGCGCTCGTCGGCCGGCCCGCGATCGTGCTCGCCGACGAGCCGACCGGCAACCTCGACAGCGCCACCGGCGCGTCGATCATGGCGCTCATCCGCGAGCTCAATGCCGGCGGTGCGACGATC
>DASTSX010000478.1:0-8894 GCA_035760455.1 Gemmatimonadaceae bacterium
GAGCTGATGCTGATGACCAAGCAGGGGATCCTGATCCGCATGTCGGTGAAGGGCATCCGCGTGGCGGGCCGCAACACCCAGGGGGTGAAGCTGGTCAACCTCGACGCGAACGACCTCGTGATGGCGGTGGCCCGCGTGGTGCCGGACGACGAGGAGGAGGGCGAGAGCGCCGACGGCGATGTCGAGCCGGTGGGCGTGGACGGCGAGGAGGGCGAGGGCTGACGCCTCCCGCCACCGACTGGACGTGGACGGCCCCGGCGCTCCGTGCGCCGGGGCCGTCGCGCATCTGACGATCGTCTTTCCGGCCCCCGCACCCGACTGTAGCTTTGCCTCGTCTCCTCCTCTCGCCTGTGCAGTCATCGTTCGCGAGCCGCCCCACAGAGCCGATCTCCCTCCAGGCCGTCCCCAGTGCGATGGGGATGACCATCGAGCTGCCGGTGTCCACTCCGGAGCTCGAGGAGGCGCTGCATCGCGACCGGGAGTCGCTGGTACGGGACGCGCTGCTCTGGCAGCGATGGGTGCGCTACGCGGGGCTCCTTGCCCTCGTGCTGCTCGCGCTCGTCCTCGGCGAGCGCGCCAATCGCGACATGCTGATGCCGGTGGCGCTCGTCGCCCTGGCGTACGTGCTGTGCGTCGCGATCACCGGCGAGCAGATCCGACGCGCCGAGACGGTGCACGCGAGCCGGCTGCCGGCGCTCCTCGTGACGGCGGACGTCCTCGCCCTCGCGGCACTCGTCTGGCTGACCGGCAGCCCGGCGGTGGCGCCACGGCTCCTGCTCGCCGCGCTGCTCGTCGTGCAGCTCGCCGTGTTCTACTTCGGCCGCGCGCTCGGCAGCTACGCTGCGGCCATCTCGGCCGTGGCCTACGTGATGATCGCGCTGGTGCTTCCCCCACAAGCGCCGGGCGCGGCGCCGGTGCTGCGCGACGTCGCGTTCACGGTGGGGCTGTTCGCGCTCGTCAGCGGGGTGCTCATCTCCGCCTACGGCACCTTCCGCGAGCGGATGAACCGCCTCCGCCTCTTCTGCAAGCTCGTCGAGGACGGCGACCTGCACCCGATGCTCGATCTCGGCGTGGACAAGCGACCGGACGACCTGACGCTTCTCGCGCAGAGCTTCGACGCGATGCGGGCGCGGCTCAGCGAGCAGATCGGCACCGACCCGCTCACCGGATGCCTGAACCGGCGTGCGCTCGAGACGCGGCTCCGCACGGAGCTGCGCCAGGCGAAGCGGCGCGCCAACACGCTGGCCGTGCTGGCGATCGACCTCGATCACTTCAAGGAGATCAACGACACCCACGGCCATCCGTTCGGCGATCTCGTCCTCACCGGCCTCGCGAACATCATGAAGGAGACGGCGCGCGACACCGACGCCGTGGCCCGGCTCGGCGGCGACGAGTTCATCGTCGTGCTGCCGGACACCGGATGGGAGGGCGCGTTGACGTTCGCCGAGCGGATCCGCCGGCGCGTGGACGAGACCACGTTCTCGTCGCCCACGGCGTCGATGCGGATCACCATCTCGGTCGGCGTCGCGCTCGCGCGCGGCACCGACCCGATCTCGGCGGCCGCGCTGCTCCAGGACGCCGACCAGTCGCTGTACAAGGCGAAGAGCGGAGGACGGAATCGTGTCTTCGCTTGACGTGGCGCCCGCCCGGACCGCGCTCGTCACGCTGGCCGATCTCGAGGCGGCGGCGGCGCGGATCGCGCCGGTCGCCGTGCGCACGCCGCTGCTGCCGTTCGATCGGGCGTCCGAGCTGCTCGGCGCGGAGATCTGGCTGAAGCCCGAGATGCTGCAGCGCAGCGGCGCGTTCAAGTTTCGTGGCGCGTACAACTTCCTCGCGCGGCTGAGCGACACCGAGCGCCGGCGCGGAGTGGTCGCGCCGTCGTCGGGGAACCACGCGCAGGCGGTGGCGATGGCCGCGCGGATGTTCGGTGTGCCCGCCGTCGTCGTCATGCCGACGACGGTCACGCCGGCGAAGCGCGCCGGCGCCGAGCGGCTCGGAGCGCGCGTGGAGTTGGCGGGGACGACGACGCAGCATCGCTGGGAGCGCGCGGTGGAGCTGGTCGAACGCGAAGGGCTCACGATGGTGCCCCCGTACGATCATCCATGGATCATCGCGGGGCAGGGGACCGTCGGGCTGGAGATCGTCGAGGACCTGCCCGACGTCGGCACGGTGCTGGTCCCCGTCGGCGGCGGAGGGCTCAGCGCCGGTACGGCGGCGGCCGTCAAGCTGCGCGCGCCGGCGGCGCGCGTCGTCGGCGTCGAACCGTCGGGCGCCGCGAAGCTCACACGCGCGCGCGCGGCCGGTCGTCCCGTGACGCTGTCCAACACGTCCGGGCTCGCGGACGGCCTGCTCGCCGTCGCGGTGGGCGACCTCCCGTTCGCGCATCACGAGGCGTACCTCGACGACGTCGTCACGGTGGACGACGGCGCGCTGCGTAGCGCGCTGCGCCTGCTGTTCGATCGCATGAAGCTCGTGGCCGAGCCCAGTGCCGCGATCACCGTGGCCGCACTGCTCGAGGGGCTCGTCGCGCCGAGCGGGCCGACCGTGGCCGTCCTGAGTGGGGGGAACATCGAGTGGGACGGCGTCGCGGCGCTGCTCGCGGAGCCGTGACGCGATGAACCGGTGCCCCGCGTGCGGCAAGGTGTACGGCGACGAGGCGCGATTCTGCACGCGCGACGGGACCAAGCTGATCGTCATGGCGGACAAGGCCGCCACGCGCGAGACGGTCGCCGGCCGCGCCGAGCCGCCGAAAGAGGTGACGCACGGCAACCTCACCGGCCGCGTGCTCGACGGGCGGTACCGCATCGAGCGGAAGATCGGCGAGGGCGGGATGTCGTTCGTGTACCTCGCTCAGGACGTGTCGTCCGACGACCGCTACGCGATCAAGGTGCTCTCCGCCGCGCTCTCGAGCGACGCGAACGCGATGGCGCGCCTGCGCCGCGAGGCGAGCCTCGGCATGCGGCTCGCGCACCCGAACGTCTGCCACATCATCCGGCTCGGCGAGACGCCCGACGGGCTCGTGTACGTCGTGATGCCGTACGTCGAGGGCGAGGTGCTGTCCGACCGGAACAACCGGCTCGGCACGCTCGCGATCGACGAGGTCGTGCGCCACGTGCGCGACATCGCGACGGGCCTGCACGTGGCGCACGAGCTCAAGATCGTGCACCGCGACCTCAAGCCGGAGAACGTGATGATCTGCCCGACGCCGGGAGGCGGGGAGCGGGCGGTGGTGATGGACTTCGGGCTGGCGAAGGAACGGCGCGCCGACGCGGAGCTCCAGAAGCTGACGGCCACCGGGATCATCCTCGGCACGCCGGAGTTCATGAGCCCCGAGCAGCTGCGCGGGCGACCGCTCGATCCGCGCACCGACGTGTACTCGCTGTCGCTGATGACCTACGAGATGCTCACCGGCAAGCTGCCGTTCAGTGGCCGAACGCAGCAGGAGATGATGATCGCGCGGCTGCGCAGCGATCCGGTCCCGCTGCGCACGGCGGCGCCGAAGCTCGGGCTCGAGGCGGTCGAGCGCGTGCTGCAGAAGGCGATGCAGCGCGATCCCGGCGACCGCTATCAGACCGCACCGGAGTTCGCGACGGCGCTCGCCGCCGCGGCGAAGCTGGACGGCGAGGAGAGCAGCCGGCTCGGCCGCTTCTTCGCGCGCTGACGCCCGGCGGCCCGGTCCGCACCGTGATCATGCGCCGTCGGTTCGCGGTCGCGTTCGTCCTCGTCTCGCTCGGCCTCGCGGCGCGGCCGTCGCACGCGCAGGAGGGCGTGCTTCCGCGCTCGGAGGCCGATGCGCTGCTCGACGCCGGCCGGTGGCCCGATGCCGAGGAAGCGCTGTACGCGGCGGTGCGGACACGGCCGCGCGACCCGATCGCGCGCGCACGGCTCGGCCGCTACCTGGCGATGAAGGGCGCGCTCCGGCCGGGCCTCGTGTTGATCGAGGAGGCGGCCGAGTTCGGGCTTCCCGCTTCGACCACACGCGCGCTCGCCGCGCCGATCCGCACGCTGATCGACTGGCGCGAGCAGGGGAGCTTCCTCGAGCGCGACTCCACGGTCGTCGTCCGCCCGACCTCGACGCCGGGCGCGCTGCTGCGACTGCCGATCACGCGAGCCGGTGCGCGCGACACCGTCTGGGCGGACCTCGTGCCGCGCGCGATCGGCCGCGACAGCCTCTCGGCGCCGAGCCCGCGCGTCGGGATCGAGACGATCGAGGGACTGGTTCCCTCGTTCGACGTGGCGAATCACCTGCTGCGGCTCCACGCCGATCCGCGCGCACCGCTGTCGGCCGTCGGCCGGCGCTATCCGGTGCTGCGCTCCGGGCGCGACGTGCGCGTTCTCCTCGCGCCGGGCCGCGTCCGCCCGCTCGCCGAGGCGCTCCGCGAGCTGACCCCGCGCTGGTGGCAGCTCGATCTGCCTCACGGGCTGCTCATCGCCCGCTGAGGGAGAGGAGCCCGCACGCGGGCATCACCGCCCGATCGCGCCGAGCTCCACGAGGAGGCAGCGGTCCTGCACCACGTCGATCCCCTCCCGCGCGAATCGCTCGGCCGCACCGTCGTTGCGGATGCCGAGCTGAAACCAGACCGACGCGGGATGCTTGGCGAGGATGTCGTCCACGTGCGCGTCGATGTCGCGCGCTCGGCGGAACACGTTGACCATGTCGACCTCGCCAGGGACCGCGGCGACGGTGCGATAGACGCGCTCGCCAAGGATCTCCGTGACGTCGGGATAGTAGACCGGCACGGGCACGATCTCGTAGCCGGCGCGCTTGGCGTACTCGGGGACGTAGTACGCCGGCTGACCGGTCTCCGGCGTCTTGATCCCGAGGACGGCGATGCGGCGCGTGCGCTCGAGGAGCGCGCGGATGCCGTCGTCGTCGTCGATCAGATGGCGTCGCCAGGCGGTGTCACTCGCGACGTCTGGGAATGGGGGCGTCATGCGTGGAGGTGATGCCAGGATCGTGCGCGGGCGTTGCGGTCCGGACCGCTGGACGCCCCGTTACATTACCCGCTCCGTCCCGCTGACACGGAGATGACGCTCGATGCGAATGCTCGTTCTCGGAGCTGGCCTGCAGGGCTCGGCGTGCACCTACGACCTGCTGCAGAACCCCGAGGTGAGCCAGGTCCGGCTCGCCGACGTTCGCTTCGACCACCTCCCGGAGTTCCTGAAGCCGCACTCCGGCCCACGGCTCATCCCGACCACCCTCGACGTGCGGGACCGTGAGGCGGTGCTGGCCGTGATGCGCGAGTCGGACGCGGTGATGAGCGCGATCCCCTACTACTTCAACCTGGCGCTGGCCGAGTGTGCCGTCGAGGCCGGCGTGCATTTCTGCGATCTGGGCGGCAACACCGAGATCGTGTTCCAGCAGAAGGAGCTCGCCGAGCGCGCGCGGACGAAAGGGGTCACCGTGATCCCGGACTGCGGCGTGGCGCCGGGGATGGTGAACATCCTCGCGGAGCACGGCATCCGGCAGCTCGACACGGTCGAGTCGGTGCGGATCTACGTGGGCGGTCTCCCGCAGGAGCCCGAGCCGCCGCTGGACTACCAGGTCGTGTACTCGCTCGAGGGGGTGCTCGACTACTACACGACGCTGTCGTGGGTGCTGCGCGGCGGGCAGCGCACGCAGATGGCGGCGTTGTCGGAGCGCGAGCCGGTCGAGTTTCCCGCGCCGGTGGGTACGCTCGAGGCGTTCCACACCGCCGGCGGTCTCTCCACGATGGCATTCCGCTACGAGGGCAAGATCCCGGAGATGGAGTACAAGACCCTCCGCTATCCCGGCCACGCCGAGATCATGGAGACCATCCGCGACCTCGGGCTGCTCGACGTCGAGCCGGTGGACGTGAAGGGCGTCAAGGTCTCGCCGCGCGAGCTGTTCGTCGCCGTGGTGGGCCCCAAGCTGACGAAGCCGAAGGGGAAGGACCTGCTCGCGCTCCGCGTCCTCGTGCGCGGCCGCAAGGACGGACGTTCAGCCGAGCGCCGGTTCGACCTGGTCGACCGGTACGACGAGGCACACGGCATCAGCGCGATGATGCGAACGACGGGCTACTCGCTCTCGATCACGGGCCAGATGCAGGCGCGCCGGCAAGTGGGTCCTGCCGGCGTGTGGACCCCGGACGAGTGCATTCCCGCCAAGGCGTACATTGCGGAGCTGAGGAAGCGGGGGATCGAGCTGGAAGAGACCGTGAATCAGTGAGTGCGTGAGTTGGATCGGGCGCTAGTTGGTCGGTTTCCGAGTGAGTTGAACGGCAAACGCCACGAACCGGCGTGGAGATCCCTCAGTGGAGTCTCCACTCGGTTCGTGGCGTTTCGCGGTTCAACCCACCAATCAACCGACCCACTATCTCACGATCCAACTCACCAACTCACGAAGTCAGTCCATCCCTACTCCCGAACAAAATTGGCCAGCGTCGCGCCCATCGCGTCGATCGTCGACTTGGCGTTCCAGCGGTCGGTGCCATTGTAGACGAACGAGAACGCGAGGATCTCGCCGTTCCGGGAGGTGACGTACCCGGCCAGGCTCACGACCGTGTTCGTCGTCCCGGTCTTGGCGTGCAGGTTCCCCTGCGCCGGCGTGGCGCGCATGCGCATTCTGAGGAGCTCGGACTCGCCGGCCACCGGCAGCGAGCCGTGGAACGCCGACGACCAGGGCCCCCGGTGCGCGTAGCTGAGCAGCTGGATCATCGCACGCGGCGTCATGTAGTCGAGCGTCGAGAGCCCCGACCCGTCGTAGGCGCTCACCTCCTGCGGGTTGGCGCCGACCTTCTTCTGCATGAACTCGCGGAGGTTGGCGAGCGCCGTCTCGGCGGTGCCCATGCCGTTCGCCGCCGTCGCGCGCGCGGCGTCGCGGTACAGCAGCTCGGCGACGATGTTGATGCTCTCGCGGTTCATCTCGGAGACGATGCGTGAGAGCGGCGGCGAGGCGAGGCTCGCGACCTTCTCCGCGTTGCCGGGCGTCTTCCCCGGCCGCACCGTGCCATCGATCGTCACGCCGGCCACCTGCAGCGCGGCGCGCAGGGCGCCGGCGGTGAACTGCGCCGGATCGTCGACGACGAGCGAGTAGCGCAGCGGTCCGCTCGACGCGCCGATCGACCCGCTCACGTCGATCCCCCCGTCGGCGGCGCGGCGGGCGACGATGCGACCGCCGCGGCCGCCGACGAGTCGGACCTTGCTGCGCACGGGGATCGTCGTGGTCATCGGCTCGAGCGTCACCTCGGCCTGCCGCCCCGCCGGCCGCACGACGACCCAGACGACGTTCTCGTTGAGCGACAGCGCCGAGACGCGGGCAGCGTACGCCGCGCCCAGGTACGTCGTCTTCCACCCCTCGGGGACCTTGCGGTCGTCGAACGCGGTGGCGTCGAAGACGAGGTCTCCCGTCACGCGCTTCACGCCGGCCGCGACGACGGAGCGGGCCAGCGTCGCCATCGGCAGGTTGGGATCGCGATAGAAGCGGCTCGACATCGACGGGTCGGCGTCGGAACGCAGATAGATGTTGCCGGTCACGGCGCCGTCGGATCCGATCGGCGCGTCTCGCAGCACGTCGGTCGAGAACGTGTGCTCGGGTCCGTGGCGGTCCAGCGCGACCGCCGTGGCGAGCAGCTTCATCGTGGACGCCGGCTGCAGCATCTCGCCGGCGTTCAACGCGAAGAGCGTGTCGCCGCGCGTGATCGACGCGACCATGGCGCCGAACCGCCCGCTTCGAACGCGGGCCGCCACCATCCCCGAGAGGTCGGTCGCGAGCGCGGACGCCCCGTTCGGCGCGGTCCACGCGATGGGTGCCACCGGGGTGGCGCGCGCACGACTGCGACGGACGCGCCGGACCGGGCGCTTCCGTGGAGCCTGCTTCCGTGTCCGGGTGGACGACTGGAACGCCAACGGCTCGACGGCGCTGGGCGCGGGGGCGGGAGACGCACCCAGCGCCTCGCCCGTGGAGACGAGGAGGGCGGCGGCCACGCCGGCGAGGACCGCGGCGCGCAGCGCGCGCACGCGACGAGAGAGGTGATGCATCGGCACGGGGGGTGGCAACTCGCGTTCCAGAGGCGGATGCGGCGCTGCCGGGATCAGTTGCGGTGGGGCGAGCGATCGAGCGGTCTACGAGCGGCGGGGACGGACGTCACACCTTGAGGACGATCCCCCGCCGGTGCAACAGTAGGAGCACCCCGTACCAGAACGCCACGAACGCGAGGGCGAACGCCAGCGACGCATTCTCCGGCGAGAGCCACGAGGCGAACAGCGTGCGATAGATACCCTGCTGGAGGGAGATTCGCTCCCCGGCGTAGGTGACCTTGAAGATCGAGTAGATGCACCGCGCCATCACCGCCGACCCGACGAAGGCGACGATCGGGTTGACGCCGTAGACGACGAACGGGGTGGTGAAGCGCCGGACGCGGTTGAAGTCGACGATCCACATCACCGTGGCCAGCGCGAGCGCGGCGACGCCGCCGGTGAAGACCACGTAGGAGCTCGTCCAGATGCTCTTGTTGATCGGGAACGTCCAGTGCCACATGAGCCCGAGCATCATGGCGATCGCCCCGGACGCCGCGAGGCCGGCCAGGCGCTCGGTCAGCGGACGACGCTCGCCGATCCACCGGCCGGCGAGGTTGCCGAGCATCACGCTGCCGACGGCGGGGATCGTGGAGAGCACGCCCTCCGGGTCCCACCGCACCGTCGCGCCCCAGAGGTGATTGCCGAGCCCCCACCGGCTCCAGTCGAGCGCCAGCCGGTCGACCCAGGCGGCCATCGTTCTCGAGGGCTGGTCGAGCAGGAGGGCGCCGATCGTTCCCTCGCCGGGCACGGGGAGCACCGTCATGCTCAACCAGTAGCCGAGGAGCAGCGACCCGATGATGACGACCTGCTGGCGTACCGAGGTGTGCAGGGTGAGGAGTGCGGCAACGGTGTAC
>DASTSX010000479.1:0-7315 GCA_035760455.1 Gemmatimonadaceae bacterium
CCGTCGCGTCGCGCAGCGCGTACATCTTCTTGTCGGCCGGTGCGATCTCGTTCGTCTGCCCGATGAGCACGCAGCCGATCTGCTCGAGCTGCGCGCGCGCCTGCGCGAGGGTGAGGGTCGTCTCGAATCCCGGAATCGACTCGAGCTTGTCGAGCGTGCCGCCCGTGTGTCCGAGGCCGCGGCCGGACATCATGGGCACGGCGACGCCGAGCGATGACACGAGCGGCGCGAGCACGATGGAGACCTTGTCGCCGACGCCGCCGGTGGAGTGCTTGTCGACGCGGGGCTTCCCGAGGCCGCTGAGGTCGAGCGTCTCGCCGCTGTGCAGCATCGCGTCCGTCAGGGCGTGCGTCTCGCCGCGGTCCAACCCGCGAAGGAAGCACGCCATGAGGAAGGCGGCCATCTGGTAGTCGGGGACGTGGCCCGTGGCGTATGCGTTGGCGAGGGCCCGGAACTCCCCCGACTCGATGCGCCCGCCGTCCCGCTTCCGTTCGATCAGCCGGAGCGCGAGCATTGACCGGACCGTGGGGTATCCATCCGGTGACCCGCCGGCGCCAGCCGCCGCGATCGCGCCAATGCACGATCGCGGCCTGCCCCGCTGGCCAACGGCTCGCTCACCTGCATCCGGGAGTCCTGCTCATGCTCGTGTCCTTCGTGCTGCCGCGCCGCGCGCTCGGCGCCGCCGTGCTCGCGATCGCCGCGCTGCCCGCGCTCGCCGCCGCGCAGTCGGCGGCCGATCACGCCGCCATGGGCGATCGTGACCACACGGCGATGAATGCGCCCGGCGCGCTGCACCACTATCAGGAGGCCATGAAGCTGGAGCCCAAGTCGTACGAGGCGCTGTGGAAGGCAGCGCGCGAGGCGATCGACGTCGGCGAGTACGCGTCGCGCGCCGTGCGCGACTCCGTGTATCCGCTCGCGGAACAATACGCGCGGCGCGCCGTCGAGGCGAACCCGAACGACGCCGAAGGACACTTTCACCTCGCGCGCGCGCTGGGCCGGAAGGCGCTCTCGCTCGGGAAGCGCGACCGCGTGAAGTTCGCGGGCGACGTGCGGACCCACGCGCTCGAGAGCCTGAAGTACAACGCCAAGCATCCCGGCGCGCTGCACGTCATGGGCATGTGGAACTACAACGTCATGCAGCTGAGCGGCATGGCCCGCTTCATGGCGAAGAACTTCCTCGGCGGCCGGGTCTTCGACACGGCGAACTGGGACGAGGCGCAGCGGTACATGGAGCAGTCCGTCGCCGTCGATCCGGGCCGGATCGTCCACCACCTCGACCTCGCGCGCGTGCTCGCGGCGCGCGGCAACCCGGCGAAGGCGCGCGAGCACTACGAGCACACCATCCGCGGTGCGCGGACCGAGTACAACGACGCGCACTACCAGCGCGAGGCGGCCGAGGAGCTGAAGGGGCTCAAGTAGGCCGGGTCCCGCCCCGACCGCGGCAACGCGGTCGGGGCTAGTCCGCCGTCGCTTCCCGCTCGAGCTCGCGCTGGAGCGCCTTGCGGGCGGCGCGCTCGGCGCGGCGCCGGCGCACGGACCGGGCGGCGGACCGCAGCTCGTCCCGGAGATCCTCCCAGGCGTCCTGGCTCCGTCGCTCCGTGACCCGTGAGAGTCGGCGGGCGCGCGAACGGATCGCGGCCCGGGTTTCCTCCCCGGTTCGGGGCGCGGCGAGCAGCGCGGCACCGGCGCCCAGCGTCAATCCGATCGCCAGCCCCGCGCCGACGATAGCCACCCGCTGCCAATCGGTCTCGTGCGCATCCTCGTCACTCGCGCTCGAGGACGCGGGCGCGCGGCGCGCCGCCGGGCCCGTGGAGCCGCCGATCGAGCGAGTCGGGGCCGCAGCCTTGGTCTCCTGGCGGCCGGCCGAAGCCCGGGAGCGCGATGCTGGTCCTGCGTAGGACATGGAGGGGTACGGTGGAGGTCGGTGATGGTTTGGAAATTGCGTCCGTACGGTCCTGATTGGTGACGTACATTACTAATCTTCTTCAGTCGACAGGGCGTTTCCGGTACTGAAGGACAGTTCGTCGTGCCGGACGTCCTGGAGGACCGCCACTCTCCTGCGGTCTCGTGGACGCGATCTGCTCACGTGCAAGCGGTGAGGCCATGCATGGCTACTAATGGAAAGACCGTCCTGCTCGTCGAGGACAACGAGGACAACCGCATCGTCTATTCCACGATCCTGCGACACTTCGGCTACGAGGTGTCGGAGGCGTTGAATGGCGAGGAGGGGATCGCGAAGGCCCGGAGCGAGCGGCCCGACCTCATCCTGATGGACATCTCGATTCCCATCATCGACGGCTGGGAGGCGACGCAGGTCCTGAAGCACGACCCCGTGACGCGCGACATCCCGATCATCGCGCTCACCGCGCACGCGCTCGCCTCGGATCGCGAGAAGGCGATGGAGGTCGGTTGCGACGGCTACCTCGCGAAGCCGTGCGAGCCACGCGCGGTCGTCGCGGAAGTGCAACGGTTCTTGGGAAAGGACGCAGCACAGAATGCCGGCTGAGGATGCGCCTGGCGAGGTCGCGACCGCGCCGGCACCGGACGACCGGCCGGAGAACGGCGCGCGGATCCTCGTCGTCGACGATCACGAGGACAACATCGAGGTCCTGCGCATCCGGCTGGAGAGCTGGGGATACGGCACGGACGCGGTGAACGACGGCGCGGCGGCGCTGCGCTACGTGGAGCAGACGCCGCCCGACCTGATCCTGCTCGACGTGATGATGCCCGAGGTCAGCGGCATCGAGGTGGCGCGGCGCGTCAAGGCGAACAAGTCGCTGCCGTTCATCCCGATCATCATGCAGACCGCGCTCGACTCCACCGAAGCCAAGGTGGAAGGGCTCGAGGCGGGTGCCGACGATTACATCACCAAGCCGATCGACTTCGCGGAGCTGAAGGCCCGGCTGCGTTCCATGCTCCGCATCAAGCGCCTTCAGGAGGCACTCGAGGAGCGCGAGCGCGAGCTGCTCGAGGTCAACGAGCGACTGCGGCACATGTCGCAGACCGACGGGCTCACGGGGCTGGACAACCGCCGCCACCTGAACGACCGGTTGGAGGAGGCGTTCCAGCACGCGCAGCGGCTCAGCGAGCCGTTCTCCTGCGTGATGTGCGACCTCGACCACTTCAAGAGCGTCAACGACACGCACGGGCACCAGGCGGGAGACGAGGTACTCAAGCAGCTCGCCCTCATCCTCCGCGATGAGGCACGCGAGATCGACCGCGTCGGGCGATACGGCGGCGAGGAGTTCATGCTCCTGCTCCCCGGCACGGTGCTCGACGCCGCGGTGACGTTCGCGGAAAGGGTGCGCAAACGGATCGAGGGGCATACATTCTCCTTCCCCGGCGGCTCGCTGTCGCGCACGGCGAGCTTCGGCGTCTCGGGCTGGCCGCACCCCAAGATCAAGGCGTGCGACTCGCTGGTGCGGGCGGCCGACGACGCGCTGTACGTCGCGAAGGAGATGGGACGCAATCGCGTGATCCGCTTCGACGGGGCCGACTTCAACGCGCATATGGCCAAGAAGGATGGAGCAGACGCACGCACCCCCGCCGCAACTCGAGCATCCATCCCAGAGCACGGAGCCGCCGTCTCCGGCTGACGAGCTGGCCCGGCTCCATGCGCGCCTCGCCACCGTCGAGCGCGAGCGCGATCACCTCGCGGCCATCGTCGACATCCTGCAGGAAGTCTCGTCGTCGCTGCACTTCGTCGACGTCCTGCAGACGATCGCCCGCAAGCTGGGCGAGTCGTTCGGCCTCGATCGCTGCTCGATCTTCCTCTCGGGGGACAAGGACGAGGTGCGCCTCGTCGCGAGCTACGAGGACCCGACGATCCGCAACCTCATCGTCGACCTGAACCGCTACCCGGAGCTCAAGCGCGCGTTCGAGAGCGGCGAGACGGTGTTCATCCCCGACGCGGCGAACGACCCGCAGCTCGCCAGCATCAAGGCCACGCTCGACGTGCGCAACGTCCGGTCGATCATCGTCGTCCCGATCCGCTGGGAGGGCTCGGTGATCGGCGCGATCTTCCTCCGCACCGAGCGCGAGGCGGAGCCATTCAGCGACGCCGACGTGCGGTTCTGCCAGACGGTCGCGTCGCTGACGGCGAAGGCCCTGCGCAACGCGCACCGGTTCGAGACGCTGCTCCGCAGCCAGAAGGACGTCGTCGTCGCCCAGCGTCGCGCCGAGCTGCACCGCGTCGCGCTCGTGGGCTTCATGCGCCGCCTCCTCGACCGCTACGCCAAGGGCGAGGAGCAGAGTTGGGCCGAGACGCTGCTGCCCAAGGCCGCGGACGAGGAGCTCGAGCGGCTCGTGACGGTCGCGATGCAGGTCCTCGACGAGGAAGCCAAGGGCTGACCCGAGCGCCGATGGCATCGACCACGCCCGAGCGGCGCGCGGCCGAGCTCCGCGCCCTGCTGCACCAGGCTTCGTACGACTACTACGTGCTCGACCGCCCGGTCCTCTCGGATGCCGAGTACGACCGGCTGTTCCGCGAGCTGCAGGCGATCGAGCGCGAGCACCCCGAGCTGCGCACCGCCGACTCGCCGACCCTCCGCGTCGGCGCCGAACCGGCGAGCGCCCTGGCGAAGCACACGCATCTCGTGCCGATGATCTCGCTCGGCAACGCCTTCACCGAGGCGGAGCTGGCCGAGTGGGAAGAGCGCATCGCACGCCTCGTCGGCGACGACGCGCGACGCGCCGGCTACGTGGCCGAGCTCAAGATCGACGGCACCGCCGTGAGCCTCACCTACGAGCACGGCGTCCTCGCCAAAGGCGCGACGCGCGGCAACGGCACCGTCGGCGAGGACGTGACGGCCAACCTGCGCACGCTGCGCGACGTGCCGCTCCGGTTGCGCGGCGACGACCTCCCACGGCTGATGGAGATCCGCGGCGAGGTGTACATGCCGTTCAGCCTGTTCGAGAAGATGAACGAGGAGCGCGTCGCGGCCGGCGAGCCGGTGTTCGCCAACCCACGCAACTCCGCCGCGGGCGCGCTGCGTCAGCTCGACCCGTCGATCACGGCGAAGCGACCGCTGCGCTTCTTCGGCTATACCGTCGCGGCGCCCCCTGGCGTCACGCTGCCGTTCGATACGCAGTGGGAGCTGCTCGAAACGCTCGCCGCGTGGGGGATCCCCGTCGCGCCGGCTCGGCGCTGCTGCAAGTCGCTCCCCGAGGTGAACGAGTGGGCGCGCGACGTCGAGGCGCGGCTGCGCGCGGAGCTCGACTTCGCCATCGACGGAGGTGTCGTCAAGGTCGATTCGCTGCGGCTGCAGGACGAGCTGGGCGTCGTCGGCGGACGCGAGCCGCGCTGGGCGATCGCGCGCAAGTTCGCCCCCGACATCGCCGAGACGCGGCTGCTCGACATCCAGGTCAACGTCGGGCGCACCGGCTCGCTCAACCCCTTCGCCGTGCTCGAGGCGGTGGAGATCGGCGGCACGACGGTGCGGCTGGCGACGCTCCACAACTTCGATCTCATTCGCGCGAAGGACCTGCGCGTGGGCGACGTGGTGCAGGTGAAGCGCGCCGGCGACGTCATCCCGCAGGTGATCGGGCCCGTGCCCGAGAAGCGCGACCCGAAGGACCCGCCGAAGAAGATCCGCGTTCCGACGCATTGCCCGTCGTGCAAGACGCGCGTCGAGCGCGACGAGGAGGAGGTCGCGATCTACTGCCCGAACGTCGCGTGCCCCGATCGGCAGCTCGAGGCGATCGTGCACTTCGCCTCGCGGCACGCGATGGACATCCGCGGCCTCTCGTACGCGCGCATCGAGCAGCTCATCGCCGCGTCGCTCGTGCACGACGTCGCCGATCTCTACGCGCTCACCGTGGAGCAGCTCACCACCCTCGAGCGATTCGCCGAAGTGTCGGCGCAGAACCTGATCGACGCGATCGCGGCGTCGAAGGCACAGCCGCTGTCGCGGCTGATCTTCGGCCTCGGCATCCGGCACGTGGGTCAGACGGCGGCCCAGCTGCTGGCGCGGCACTTCGGCACGATGGACGCGCTGCGTCGCGCCACGGCCGACGACATCCTGGCGCTGCGCGGGATCGGCGAGACGATCGCCGTCGCCGTCGTGGCGTACTTCGAGGACCGGTCGGCGAGGGCGCTGGTCGACAAGCTGGCCGACGCAGGGCTGACCCTCGCCGAGCCGGTGTCGGTGGCGGCGGGCGGGGCGTTCAAGGGGATGACCTTCGTCGTCACGGGCACGCTGCCGACGCTCTCGCGCGCCCAGGCGACGGAGCTGATCGAGTCGCAGGGCGGACGCGTGACGAGCGGCGTGTCGAAGGCGACGGACTTCGTCGTCGTCGGCGCGGATGCGGGCAGCAAATTGGACAAAGCGCGCGCCCTGGGCGTCAAGACGATCGACGAGGATGAGTTGCGCGGGATGGCCGGCGCCCCAGCGTGACGCCCCTGGCGCCGGACCGTCCACGGATGAACACTACGCCATGAGCGATATGACCCTCGACCTCGCCGGAAACGGAATGCTCGCGGTGACGCGCGACGCGCTGGCCGCCCTGCGCAACGCGCTGATGCGCGATGCCGGCCATGGCGCGGCCGGATGGTTCCAGGAGGCCGGCTATGCCGGCGGCGGCGCGCTGTTCGAGGCGTTCCGCGGCTGGCTCGACCGCCGGGGCGCCGGGGCGCCCGAGGCGCTGCCGCTCGACGAGTTCCAGCGGCTCGCGGCGGAGTTCTTCCGCGAGACCGGATGGGGATCGCTCACCGTGGGCACGCTGCACGACGCGGTGGCGACGCTCGATTCGCCGGACTGGGGCGAGGCCTCGCCCGAGGCCGGAATGGACTACCCCTGCTGCAATCTCTCGGCGGGGATGCTCGCCGACTTCTTCGGCCGCGTGGCCGACGCGCCGCTCGCGGTGATGGAGGTCGAGTGCCGCTCGACCGGCGCCGAGCGCTGCCGGTTCCTGCTCGGCAGCGCCGAGGTGATGCAGGCCGTGTACGAGGGGATGAGCCAGGGACAGCCGTACGACGCGGCCGTCGCGGCGGCGGCATAGAGCGCACTGCACATTGCGAATTGCGCATTGCTGGTCTGCGGGCCGCCGGGCCGAGTCTCTCGTGCCGGACCCCCAAAGTGCCGTTGCTCGCGCATCCGCTCCATCCGCGTCGTCCGATCAGGCCCTCCGTTCCGGATGCGTCCGCGGGCGGGGCTCGAGCTAGGGATGCGCAACGCAACAGATTGACGCGGAGGTCGCGACGCGGTCGCGCCGCACGGAAGCGTCATTGCCGACCCCAAAGACAAGAGCATTGGGGACCGTGGATGAAGAGGCGCGGTGCGCCGAACCGTGATCTCGACCCGGACAGCGGTCC
>DASTSX010000480.1:0-5349 GCA_035760455.1 Gemmatimonadaceae bacterium
GACGCCGTCGTGCGCGCGGGGCATCAGGACACGCACCGGCCCGAGCACGCCGGAGTGTGGAAGGATGCGCTGGACGCCGAGCCGGTAGCGCGCACGCGCGACGTGATTCGAGATGACCGCGGGTACAGATCCCTCGACTTCGCTCGGGACGACAGCAACGGTCATCCCGAGCGAGCGAAGCGAGTCGAGGGATCTGCACTCACTACCCCGGCGACGCATGCGGTGAACGGATCGCGCGTGCTGCAGATGGTGCGCGAGCCTGCGCCGGCGCCGGTGACCACGGCCGCGCACCGCGCCCTCGAGCCGGCGGAGCCGGTGGACGTCGAGTGCGACGGGGAGGTGCCGCGCGTCGTGACGTGGCGCGGGCACCGTCTCACGATATTGCGCCCGATCGGCCCCGAGCGGCTGTCGGGCGATTGGTGGGACGACGGCTACCGGCGCGACTACTGGCGGTGCGAGAGCCTGGCCGGCGAGTTCGTCGTGTATCTCGATCGGGCGGACGATGCGTGGAGGCTGCAGGGATGGATTGACTGAGAGGCGGCTGTGAGCTGGTGAGTTGGATCGTGGGCTCGTTGGTCGGTTTCTAGGTGAGTTGAACGGCAAGTGCCACGTACCGCCCTGGAGATCCCTCAGTGAAGCTTCCACGCCGGTTCGTAGCCAGGGCCGTCAACGCACCAATCAACCGACCAACCAACCCACTATCCAACTCACCAACTCACCAAGTGCAGTACAGCGAGCTCCACGCCCACACCGCCTTCTCCCTCCTCGACGGCGCCGCGCTCCCCGAGCCGCTCGTCGCGCGCGCGAAGGAGCTCGGGCTGGCCGCGCTCGCGATCACCGATCACGACGAGCTGGGCGGGATCGTCCGCTTCGCCACCGCCGCGCGCGAGGCCGAGCTCCCGGCGATCATCGGTGCGGAGCTCACCGTGGTCGTGCCACCGAATGGCGGGAACGCGCAGCCGCTCGTCACGCACCTGCCGCTGCTCGCCGAGTCGCGCGACGGCTACGCCAACCTCTCGACCCTCGTCACCCTCGGGCGGCAGGACGTCACGCACCGGGGCGAGCCGCGCGTCACGCTCGACCAGCTCGCCGCGCACGCGGCCGGCCTCTTCGCGCTCACCGGCTGCCCGCGCGGGTGGGTGCCGACGCTCGCCGCGCGCGGCGAGCCGGACGCGGCGTGCGAGGCGGCCGCCACGTTGCTCGACATCTTCGACCGCCGGGTCGCGATCGAGTGCTGGGACCACGGGCTCCCCGAGGAGCGCGCCACGACCACTCGCCTGATCGAGATCGCGCGCGCGCTCGACGTGTCGTGGGTCGTCACGAACGACGTGCACTACGCCCGCGCGCGCGACCGCATGGTGCACGACGTCCTGTCGTGTCTTCGGCACGACAAGACCCTCGACACCATGGGGACGCGTCTCCGTCCGAACGCCGAGTGGTACCTCAAGAGCCCGGCGCAGATCGCGCGGCGCTGGCGCGGGAACCTCGACGGCGTGCGCGCCACCGCCGCCGTCGCCGAGCGGTGCACGTTCCGGCTCGACCAGCTCGACCCGACGCTGCCGGCGTTTCCGCTCCCTCCCGGCGTGAGCGCCGACGAGTACCTCGCGCGGCTCGTCGAGCAGGGGGCACAGGAGCGGTGGGGCGAGCCCGGCACGGCGAAGCGCACCGCGGAGCACGAGCGGCAGATCCAGCACGAGCTCGCGCTCATCGCCAGGCTCGGGCTCGCCGGCTACTTCCTCATCGTCTGGGACATCGTCCGCTTCGCGCGGCGCGAGGGGATCCTCTGCCAGGGGCGCGGCTCGGCCGCCAACTCCGCCGTGTGCTACTGCCTCGGCATCACCGCCGTCGATCCGATCCGGCTCACCCTCCTGTTCGAGCGCTTCCTCAGCGAGGAGCGCACCGAAGCCCCCGACATCGACATCGACTTCTCCCACCGCGAGCGCGAGCGCGTGATCCAGTACGTGTACGAGCGCTACGGCCGCGACCACGCGGCGATGGTCTGCGAGCAGATCACCTACCGCGGCAAGAGCGCGGTGCGCGACGCAGCGCGCGTGCTCGGCTTCAGCGTCGAGCAGGCGGACTCACTGGCGATGCTCAGCGACCGCTTCTCGGCCAAGGCCACCGCCGAGTCGCTGCGTGCACGGCCGGCGGACGACGCCGAGAGCGACGGCGCCGTAGCGAGTGCCCTGGGCACGGCGATGGTGCACGGTACGGAGGCGACGACCCGCTCGCGCGCCGAAAAGGAGAAGGCGAAGCAGGCGCACCGGCCGATGACGTCGGCCGACCGGCCGACGCCGAACGCGGCGTACGAGCCGTACGGCAGCCCCAACGCGCAGAGCGCGGGGACGAAGGACCTCGCGCGCATCCCGCGCGCGCTCCACGAAGGCGCGTCGCGCGGCAACCGGTGGGAGGATCCCTACGCCGGCGACGATCATGTCGAGCGCCGCAATCCCACGACGGCGCTCCAGGCGACGGGCGGCGCGAGCGTCGTCGAGCGCGCAGGGCTCGACCCGAACGACAAGCGCGTGCGCGCGCTGGCGGAGATCGTCGGCGGGCTGCACCAGCTGCCGCGCCATCGCTCGATCCACGTCGGCGGGTTCGTCCTGACGGCCGAGCCGCTGTGCGAGGTCGTGCCCATCGAGCCGGCGAGCATGCCGGGTCGCACGGTGATCCAGTGGGAGAAGGACGACCTCGACCCTGCGGGGCTCGTGAAGATCGATCTGCTCGGCCTCGGGATGCTGACGCTGATCCAGGACTGCCTGCTCTACATCCGGCAAACGCGCGGCGTCACGATCGATCTCGCCACGCTCGACATGACCGACCAGGCGGTGTACGACGACCTGTGCGCGGCGGACACGATCGGCGTGTTCCAGGTGGAGAGCCGCGCGCAGATGAACACCCTGCCGCGGCTCAAGCCGCGCTGCTTCTACGATCTGGTCGTCGAGGTCGCGATCATCCGGCCGGGCCCGATCCAGGGCGACATGGTGCACCCGTATCTGCGCCGGCGGAACGGCGAGGAGCCGGTGACGTATCTGCATCCGTCGCTCGAGCCGATCCTGAAGCGCACGCTCGGCGTGCCGCTCTTTCAGGAGCAGGGGATGCAGGTGGCGATCGCGCTGGCGGGGTTCACGGCGGGCGACGCCGACGTGCTGCGCCGCGCGATGGGGCACAAGCGGAGCCGCGAGCGGATGGCGGCGATCTGCCAGCGGATGCTCGACGGGATGGCGAAGAACGGCATCGCGTCGAACGATGCGGACCGGATCTTCAACCAGATCAACGGATTCGCCGACTACGGCTTCCCGGAGAGCCACGCGGCGAGCTTCGCGCTGCTCGTCTACGCGTCGGCGTATCTCAAGCACTACTACGCGCCCGAGTTCACGGCGGCGATCCTCAACGCGCAGCCGATGGGGTTCTACGCGCCGGGCACGCTCGTGGAGGACGCGCGGCGCCACGGCGTGGAGGTGCGGCCGGTGGACGTGACGCGCTCGGGGTGGGACGCCACGCTCGAGCGAGACGAAGCGTGCAGATCCCTCGACTCGCTGCGCTCGCTCGGGATGACCGGGACTGGTGTCATCCCGAGCGGAGCGCGCAGCGCGGAGTCGAGGGATCTGCACCTGTCACACACATCCAACGCCCCCGCGGTGCGGCTCGGGCTGCGCAGCGTGCGCGGTCTCGGTGCGACGGCGCGCGACCGGCTCGAGCAGGCGCTCGCCGACGGACCGTTCACGTCGGTCGAGGACGTGGTGCGCCGCTCGGGGCTCGATCAGCGCGGGTTGCGCCATCTCGCCGAAGCGGGGGCGTTCGACGCGCTCGTCCCGCACGAGCCCGACGTGCGGCGGCGGCGCGCCGCTCTCTGGTCGCTGCTCGACGCGGCGCGCGGCGACGCGGGGCCGCTCGCGCCCAGAGCCAGAACGCCGAGCGCCGCAAGTGCGGCGCCGCTCCCATCGATGACGCGCGTCGAGCTCACCGAAGCGGACTACCGCATGACCGGGATCTCGCTCGCGGGGCACCCGATGGTGCACGTGCGCCCGGTGCTCGAGCCGAACGGCGTGCGCAGCGCGATCGACCTGCTCCGGCACGGGCGCGACGGCGAGCGCGTGGCCACGGCGGGGCTCGTGATCTGCCGCCAGCGCCCGGGAACGGCGAAGGGCTTCGTCTTTCTGACGCTCGAGGACGAGACGGGCCTGATCAACGTCGTCGTCACGCCGCAGCGCTTCGAGCGCCAGGCGCTGCTGATCTCCCGCACGCCGCTGCTGCTCGTGCGCGGGGTGCTGCAGGTGGAGCAGAAGGTCGTGAACGTCCGCGCCCAGCAGTTCCGCGCGCTGCAGGCGGCGGTGGGGGCGGAGTTCGCGAAGCGGCATGATTTTCATTGAGCGGTGAGCGGTGAGCGGTGAGCTTTGAGCTTTGAGCTTCGAGCTTTGAGCTTTGAGCTTCGAGCTTTGAGCTGTTAGCCCTGAGCTCATGGCGCATGGCTCACGGCTCACGGCTCACGGCTCACGGCTCATGGCTCATGGCTCACGGCTCACGGCTCATGGCTCATGGCTCACGGCTCACCGCTCACCCCTCACCTCCCGCCCCTCTACTTCGGCTCCTGCTCGTCCTTGGTCGGGAACCGAGGGAACGGATACGGACCGAGCTTCTCCGGCGTGTACTCGCTCGCCCAGAAGTCGGGCGGGCCCTCGCTGTCGGGCACCTTGTTCTGCACCGGCTTCAGGCCGCGCTTGAGGTACGCGGCGATCGCCCACAGCTCCCGGTCGGACATGTACCGCCATTCCGGCCACGGCATCGGGGGCGCGAGATACCGCGGGTTCGCGGGAAAGTTGCCTTCGCCGGGGGTCATCGACGTGATCGTCACGTCGGGCGTCTCGCCAGGCCGGAGGCCGAAGCGCAGCGCGTTGAAGATCTGGCGCTCGGAGAATCGCCCGAGACCGGTCGCGTTGTCCGGGGTGAGGTTGCGCGCGCGCGTCTTGAAGCAGGGCTGCGCGCCGGGCTGGACCGCGCACGGCCCGATGTAGAACTCCTGGAGGGGCGCTTGCATGCCGGCGAGCCACTTGACCTCCGCCACCGGATTGGCGCCGCCATGGCAACCGGCACAGGCGTGGTTGATGACCAATTGGCGTCCGAGCAGCACCTGCTCCCGCAACTTCTTGGACGACGCGGCGGGAGCGCTCTGCGCCGCCGCTGGCTGCGCGAGCGCGGCCAACGACGCGACGACGAGCGCGCAACGGCGAACCTGCGACGTCAGCGATCCGTTCATGGTGGTCTCCGTGGTGGGCGTGAGCGCACTTCGAGGATCCCCATCATCCCACGATCCTCGTGGTCGAGGATGTGGCAGTGGAACATCCACAT
>DASTSX010000481.1:0-5374 GCA_035760455.1 Gemmatimonadaceae bacterium
GGCCATGCGCGGCGAAGGCGAGCGACGTCGCCGAGGAACTCGTCGATGCCGCGGTCGGTGAGAGGATGCACGAGCAGGTCGCGGCAGAAGTCCGCCGAGATGGCGACGGCGTCGGCGCCCGCGATGGCGCACGCGCCGAAGCGGGTAGGCGTCACGGCATTCAGGGCGATGACGTCGCATTCGGCGTCGGACGCGTCGAACGCGGCGCGGAGCTCGGCGATCATGGCGACGCCGTCGTGACCCGCCGCGTCGAGCCGCTCGACCGACGTCACGACGCTCGACGCGCCGGCCCGCGCGGCGATGAGCCCCTGCGCGCTGTTGAACACGTGCGTCGCGGCCACGCGGATGCCGTCGGTCTGGAGTCGCCGCATCGCGCCCAACGACTCCTCGAGGAGCGGCAGCTGGACGACGATCTGGTCGGAGAGCTTCGCGAGCTCCTTGCCGTCGCGATACGCGCCGGCCGCGTCGACGGCATGCACCGACGCGAAGATCGGCCCGTGCACGAGCCGACACAGCTCGGTGAGGTGCGTCCGCATCTCGCTGTCCGCGTCGTCGGCGAGCAGCCCGGGGGACGTGATGACGCCGTCGAGCATGCCGTGCGCGGCACCCCACGCGACGTCGTCCGTGCTGGCGGTGGCCAGATAGATCTTCATGCCTCGTCGAGATAGAGATCGGCCGGATAGCAGACCCGGTCGAGGAAGAGCGCGTGCGGCGGCGCCGGCGGCGAAACCTCCGCGTTGTCGTCGGCTCGCAGCAGCGCCGCGACGTCGTCGGGCGGACGCCGCCCGAGCCCTGCGTCGATCATCGTGCCCACGAGGAAGCGTACCATGTGATGGAGGAAGCGGTTCGCTTCGATCTCGAACACGAGTCCGCCCGGGCGGCTGCGCCATTCGGCGCGACGCACGATACATCGGTGATCGTCGGATTCGGGCGCCGTGCCGCGGACGGCGAATCCGCGGAAACAGTGGTCGCCGACGATCGCCGACGCGCCGCGCGCGAGCGCGGAAGGCTCCAGCGGGCGGGCCACCACCCACTCCGTGCGCCGCCGAAAGGGCGACGCGGCCGCCTCGTCCGTGCCCACGTAGTAGCTGTACGCTCTCGCCGTCGCGCTGTACCGCGCGTGGAACTCGTCTCGCATCGCATGCGCATCTGCCACCCAGAGATCGTCCGGGAGGAGCGCGTTCAGCGCGCGTCGCATCGCAGGCGGTGCCCACGTCGCCGGCACGCGCACCCCGACGGCCTGACCCCGTGCATGGACGCCGGCGTCCGTTCGGCCGGAGCCCAGTGCCGTCATCGGCTGCGCGCAGAGCTTGCTGAGCGCGGCCTCGAGCACCCCTTGCACGGTGCGACGATCGGGTTGTCGCTGCCATCCGCTGAAGTTCGTGCCGTCATAGTGCAACACGAGCAGCAGCATGCGAGTCGGCATCGATCCGAAAGCTACCCGAGGAGGGGGGTGTGTCAAGCAAAACGCGGCCACGAATGCACCGTGCGACCGAGGCGCGATTCGCGTTGGCGTGATTGACTTTGGCCGCGCGCCGCCGACAACTTTCCGCCCCGCCGCCTTCTGCGGCCGCGCCTCTCCCCGGTGGATGCCTCCACGCACCCTCGCCACGCTCGCCCACGCGCTCAGCGTCGCCCCAGACGTCGACGCCGCGCTCCTCGCGCTCGCCGACGCGCTGGCGGAAGTCGACCGGTTCGCCCAGATCGCGCTCGTGCGCTACGACGCACGGCGCGAGATGCTCGTCGACCGGCTCATGGCGAGCGGCGACCGGGTCGCGCACCAGCGGCTCGATACGACGTTCGACCACCTCCCGACCCGCGAGCGGATCGCCGTCTCGACCGGATCGACCTTCGTGGACTTCGCCGATCACTCGGACGAGTTCGCCCCGCTGTTCGCGCTGAAGCGCTACAGCGACGTCGGCTGGCTCGCGCTGCGTGGCATGCGGTTCGAAGGCCAGCTGACCGGCATCATCGTGCTGTACGAGACGCGCAAGTTCTTCGGCACGCGCACGTCCGAGCGGCTCGCGCCGGCGGTCGCGCTGTTCGAGCTCGCCTATCTGCGGTTCCTCGAGCGCGAAGCGCGGGAGGAAGCGGTCCACACGCTGGAGGACGTCACGCACCGCGTCCACGGCGAGTACGAGCGCAAGCTCGCCAGGCTCGAGCAGCAGCTCCTCAAGGCGAGCGGCCCGCAGAGCGCGCAGGCGGACCCCGAGCGGCTCGTCGCGCTGGAGCGTGAGGCCGCCCACGCGCTGGAGCAGGCGCGGCAGGCGGGACGGCGCGCCGCCGCGGTCGAGGCCCAGGTCACCGCCGCCGTCGAGCAGCTCGAGAAGGCCCACATCGAGCTGCACCGCCGGAGCGAGTCGCTTCGCCAGAAGACGCGCACGCTCTACCTGATCGATCGCGTGCTCTCGCTCGACGCGACGACGGACGATCCGCGCGAGATGGTCAGCGGCCTGCTGACGCTCGTCGGCGACGACATGGGCGCGCAGCGCTGCTCGCTGCTGCTGCACGCCCCCGAGGAGCACGCGCTGTATCTCGCCGCCGCGCGCGGGATCGCGCCGAGCGTGCCGCCGGGCCACCGCATCCAGTTCGGGGAGGGGGTCGCCGGCAAGGTGGCGGCCACGCGGCAGCCGCTGCTCGTACAGGACGTGGCCGAGGCGAAGTCGCACCCGCTCCTGCGCGACGAGTACTTCACGACGGGCTCGTTCATCAGCTTCCCGCTCATCTATCACGGGTCGCTCGTCGGGGTGGTGAACCTCACCAACCGCGCCATGCAGGGCATCTTCGTCGAGGAAGACGTCGAGCGCGTACGCCTCCTCGCCCTGGTGATCGGGCTCGTCGCGACGCAGTCGCGGCTCGCGGAGCGCATGCTCGAGACGCTGAGTGTCGGCTAGCGCAGCGCCTCCACTGTTGCACGCGATCCGGCGCCTCGCCGCGGGCGCATCGCTCACCGCCGAGGAGTCGCGCACCGCGTTCGACGCGGTGATGTCCGGGGAGGCCACGTCGGCCCAGATCGCCGCGCTGCTGGTGGGCCTGCGCGTGAAGGGTGAGACGCCCGACGAGGTGGCCGGCGCGGCGGGAGCGCTCCGCGGCGCCATGGTCCACCTGCCGGCCGACCGGCCGGAAGACCTCGTGGACACGTGCGGCACCGGCGGCGGCGCGATCGGTACGTTCAACATCTCGACCGCCGCCGCCCTCCTCGCCGCCGGCTCGGGCGTTCGCATCGCCAAGCACGGCAACCGCTCGTTCACGTCGCAGTGCGGCAGCGCAGACGTGCTCGAGGCACTCGGCGTCCCGATCGAGGTGCCGGTGAACGTGATGGAGCGCGCCCTCCGCGAGGCCGGCATCGTGTTCATGTTCGCGCCGCTCATGCACCCCGCCATGCGTCATGTGGGCCCGGTGCGGCGCGAGCTCGGCATTCCGACCGTGATGAACATCGTCGGGCCGCTCGCCAATCCGGCGAGCGCTGGCCGGCAGGTCGTCGGCGTCGCCGACGCGCGCCGCGTGCCGCTGATCGCCGGTGCGCTCCTGGCCCTGGGCACCCGCCGCGCCCTCGTCGTCCATGGGGCGCCGGGGATGGACGAGATCTCGCCGCTCGGATCGACCCAGGTGATCGAGATCCGCGAGGGACGGACCACGGAATGGACGATCGACCCGCGGCGGTTCGGATTCTCCGCGGGACGCGAGGAGGAGCTCTCCGGCGGGCCGCCCGCCGATAACGCCGCCGCGGTGCGCGCGGTGCTCGCCGGCGATGCGCCCCCGACGGCCAACGCCGCCGTCCTGCTCAACGCCGCCGCGGCGGTGTTCGTGTCGTCGAGCGAGATGACGGAGTTCGGCGACGCGCTCGAGAGGGTGCGACAGGCGCTCGGCTCGGGAGCCGGCCTTTCGGCGCTCGAGCGGCTGCGCGTCGCGTTCGCCACGCCATCGACCTGAGCGGACGCGTCCATCGCTTCGGTGACGATGCACCGCACAAAACGAACAAGGGCGCCCGACGAGGGCGCCCTTCGTACGTCCGTGCGGTAGGCCGATCAGTAGCGCCGCATCACGCCGACGACGATGCCACGGATGGAGATGTCGTTCTCGTGCACGTACATCGGCGCCATCGTCTCGTTCGCCGGCTGCAGCCGGATGCGCCCGTCGCGCTCACGGTAGAACTTCTTCACCGTGGCCGAGTCCCCGTGCAGCATCGCGATGACCATCTCGCCGTTGTCGGCGCGCTGGCGCTCGTTCACGATGACGAAGTCGCCGTCGCGGATGTGCTCCTCGATCATCGAGTTGCCGCGGACCTTGAGCACGTAGTGGTTCCCGCCGCGCTGGACGAACGAGTCCGGTACGGCGAGCGTCTCCTGGTGCGCGATCGCCTCGATCGGCACGCCGGCCGCCACGGCGCCGAGCAGGGGGAGCTCGATCGCCCGCGGCACGAGCTCGTTCGGCAGGATCTCGATCGCGCGGCTCTCGTTGTAGGACCGCTTGATGTAGCCCTTGCGCTCGAGATTGCTCAGGTGCTCGTGGACGGTCGCGAGCGAGTTGTAATTGAAGTTCTCTGCGATCTCCTCGAAGCTCGGGGCGTAACCCTTTTGTTCGGAGTAGAGCGTCAGATAGTTTAGAATCTCGCGTTGGCGCTTGGTCAGCGGCATGGCGGCTCCTGCGAAGGTTGGTACTCGCGTCCGCTCGCGCGGCGGGCGGCTGCGACGCAGCCCCGAACAACTCCCGAAAAGGATATCCGAATAGGTCCCGAAGTGCAAGCATTTCTTCGTTGGACCCCGCCGGGGGGCACGTTAGGGACGATCTGCCAGGAGTCCGAGGCACGCGCCGCCTCGCTGGGCGCGCATGCGGCCGAGCTGGAACGACGGGCCGTGTCGGCTACGGCCGCCCCTTCGCTGGAGTCGGCCCTTCGGGCTGCCGACGTGCGGATCATCGCCGAGGTGAAGCGGCGCTCTCCGTCGAAGGGCGTGATCGCCGCGAGCCTCGATGCGCCCGAGCAAGCCGCGGCGTACGTCACTGGGGGTGCGGCGGCGATCAGCGTCCTCACCGAGCCGGCGCATTTCGGCGGCAGTCCCGAGGATCTGCGCGCGGTGCGCGAGCGGGTATCGGTCCCCGTGCTCAAGAAGGACTTCCACGTTCGTCCGATCCAGCTCGTCGAGGCGCGGGCGCTCGGCGCCTCTGCCGCGCTGCTGATCGCGCGTGCCCTCGCCCCCGACCGTCTGCGCGAGATGATGGACGTCGCGCGCGGACTGGGGCTCGAGGTGCTCGTCGAGGTGCGCGACGAGGCCGAGCTCGATCGCGCGCTCGAGTGCGGCGCCTCGATGATCGGCGTCAACAATCGCGACCTCGAGACGCTGGTGATCGACGCGGCGACGGCCGAGCGTCTGGT
>DASTSX010000482.1:0-12717 GCA_035760455.1 Gemmatimonadaceae bacterium
GGCTACAACGTCCGGTGGGGGATCGCGCCGACCAAGCTCCATCAGACCTACCAGCGCTTCGCCGACGACGGGACGACGCTCGAGTTGCGCGCGCTCACCGTCGGCCAGTCGTACTGGGCGGCGATCGAGTCGTTCGACGAGAACGGCGTGTCCGCGCTCAGTCCGGTGGTGCCGATCCAGTAGACGGCGTAGACTGGCTGCACCCGCTTCCCAGGACGTCATGCGCGCCATACCCCTGCTCCTCGCCTTCGCCACGCTCGGCCTCGCCAGTACGCCGCTCCTCGCGCAGACCGACGGCACGTGCGTCCCCGTCGCCGAGCGCAAGGGACGGGAGCTTGGATGCTACATCACGGCGCGCCACGAGCTCGGACGACTGCTCGTGCGCCCACCGCTCTACTGGCACATCGAGCGATATCCCTCGCGGCAGGAGGCGAACCGCGCACCCATCGCCGATCGACGCTCGACCGTCGTGGAGTCGTTCGGCAAGGTCTGGGTGTTCACCATCGCGCCCTTCGAGTGGCGCTCGCGGCACGGGGAGCCTTTCGCGCGCGTCGGCCCGCTGCCGCTCGTCGACGCGCAGCAGTTCGCCGCCGTCTACATGGAAGCGGTGTTCGAGCCGGGGATGCGCTCCGTGGTGCACCGCCACGACGGCGCCGAAGCGTGGTTCACGCTCGAGGGCTCTCAATGCCTCGAGACGCCGGAGGGGAAGCTCGAGCAGAGCGCGGGCGATCCCGGGATCGTCGTTCCGGCCGGCCTCCCGATGGTCCTCACCGGCACCGGCGCCGGCCTGCGCCGCTCCCTGGTGCTCATCCTCCAGGACGCGACGAAGCCCCGCTCGACGCCGGTCCACGACTGGTCGCCGAAGGGGCTGTGTGGCGGCTGAGGAGCATGATGAGCAATGAGCTGTGAGCTGTGAGCTGTGAGCTGTGAGCTGTGAGCCATGAGCGATGAGCGATGAGCGATGAGAAACGACCTCGGGATGCGCTGGCATCCCGAGGTCGTTAGCTCAAAGCTCACAGCTCAAAGCTCACAGCTCATCTCCCATACCCGTACCTTCCACCCACCGGCTCGAAGTACACCGCGATGCGGTACCGGTCCGCGCCACCGCGCGGGTCGCGGATCCTGAACGTCGCCGTGTAGCCGTTGCGCGCGCTCGGCTGCTCGATGACGCTCACCTCGCCGCGGCCGGCGAGCCGCTGGATCACGAGGTTGCCCGGCTGCTGGGGCAGACCGTTGATGATCCGGCCACGGCTGGCGCGATCGTCGCCGTTGCCGATGCCGCGCACGTACGCGCGGCCGCCGCGGAGCTGGATCTGGACCTCCTTGTCGACGACGCCCGCCCACTCGTAGACCTCGCGGCGGCCGCCGTAGCCATAGCCGTAACCCCGATCGTCGCGGCCGTTGGGATCGTAGCGCGGATCGTGGGAGCGGCGGTCGTCCCACCGGTCGTCGCGGTCGTCGCGGCGGTCACGGCGATCGTCGCGGTCATCACGGCGGTGATCACGGCGGTCGTCGCGGCGGTCGTCCCACCCATCGTTGCGCCGAGCCTCGGCCGTCGCGCGACCATCGACGCCGCGGTGCCGTGCGCAGACGCTCGCGTTGGTGGACTCGAACCGCGAGCCGTCGCGGCAGACGATCAGGCGAGAGTTCGACTGCGCCTGCGCGCTCGGCGCCGCAATCGTCGCGGCGGAGAGACCGAGCGTGGCGAGCGAGAGAAGAACGGAACTGCGCATGGGTGAACTCCTGAAGACGTGAAGGACTCGTGCCCATGAAAAGGCATGGCCGGGGCCGCGCCGATCCCTTGACGATCGAGGAGCCAACCCGTTGCGATTCCAATACTTGCGAAATGCAAGACCGTGCCGGACGCCCTCCGTGTGTCCTCTCCCCCGGACATTTGCCGTCCTGGTTTGATTACTCGGCCGCGCGTCGCTTGATTCTCCGCCGGACGACCTCCAGCGAGCGTGAGAGATGAGCCAGGACCCCACCCGTCGCGAGTTCCTCGAGACGTTCGCGATCGCCGGCGCGGTCGCCGCGACCGGCGGCGCGGCGTTCGGCGCGCGCGTCGTCTCCCAGGACGGAGCTGCGAGCGCCCCCGCCGCGCCCTCGTGGGTCGATCGCCCGATGCGCTGGGCTCAGCTCACGCTCGTCGAGAACGATCCAGGCACCTACGACCCGAAGTTCTGGCTCGACTACTTCCGTCGCACGAAGGCCGACGCGGTGTGCCTCAGCGCGGGAGGTGTCGTCGCCTACTATCCGACGAACGTGCCCTTCCATCATCGCAGTCAGTGGTTGCGTGACACCGACCCCTTTGGTGATCTCGTAGCAGGCTGCCGCGCGATGGGAATGGTCGTCGTGGCGCGCACCGATCCGCACGCCACCTACGACGACGTGCAGCGCGCGCACCCCGACTGGATCCACGTGTCGGCCGACGGCCAGCCGCGGAGACACTGGGCGTCGCCCGAGCTGTGGGTCACGTGCGCGCTCGGTCCGTACAACTTCGAGTTCATGACCGACGTGAAGCGCGAGATCGCCGCGCGCTACCGGCCGGACGCGATCTTCATCAACCGATGGGACGGCCACGGCCAGTGCCACTGCGTGCACTGCCGCACGAACTTCCGCGCCGCGTCCGGCTTCGATCTCCCGCGCAGTGACGACCCGCGCGATCCAGCCCGCCGCGCGTACATCCTCTGGCGGCAGGAGCGGCTGTTCAGCCTCTGGCGGCTATGGGACGCCGAGGTGCGGAAGATCGTGCCCGACTCGTGCGTCATCCCGAACACCGGCGGCGGCGCCGGGAGCTCGCTCGACATGGTGCGCATCGGCGAGCTGGCGCCGACGCTCATGGCCGATCACCAGGCGCGCCGCGGCGTGATGCCGCCGTGGGGAAACGGCAAGCGCGGGAAGGAGTTCAGGGCCACGATGGGCCGCAAGCCGATCGTCGGCATCTTCAGCGTCGGGCTCGAGGAGCCGTACCGCTGGAAGGATTCCGTGCAGAGCCCCGCCGAGATCCGGCTCTGGGCGATCGACGGCATCGCCAACGGGCTGCGCCCCTGGTACACCAAGTTCGCCGGCAGCGTGAACGATCCGCGCTGGCTCAAGCCGGTCGAGCGGCTGTACGAGTGGTGCGCGGCGCACGAGCGCTACCTGCGCAACGAGCGATCGCTGGCGCGCGTGGGCCTCGTCTACTCGCAGCAGAGCGCGTGGTTCACCGGCGGCGAGCGCGCGCGGCGCATGGACGACGCGGCCAACGGCTTCTACCACGCGCTCGTGGAAGCGCGCATTCCGTTCGAGATGGTGCACGACCGGCTGCTCGACGAGACGCACCTCGCCGGGCTCCGGACGCTCGTCCTCCCCGACGTCGTCGCGCTCTCCGACGCGCAGTGCGCGCAACTACGCGCCTTCGTCGACCGCGGCGGCGGCCTCGTCGCGACGTACGAGACGTCGCTCCGCGACGAGTGGGGCGCCCCCCGGACGAATTTTGGGTTGGCCGACCTGTTCGGCGTACGCTTTTCAGGCCGCCGAGACACGCAGATGCACAACGCCTATCTCCGGCTCGAGCACGAGCGGGCGAAGGGGAACGCGCTGCTCGCCGGGCTCGAGGACGCGCCGCGGATCATCCACGGCGTGAACCGCCTCGAGGTGACCCCGGTGGCCGGCGTCGCGCCGTCACCGCTCACGCTGATCCCGTCGTATCCCGACCTGCCGATGGAGAAGGTCTACGAGCGCGTGCCGCGCACCGACGTCGCGCAGGTGTTCATGCGCGAGGTGGGCAACGGGCGCGTCGTCTACTTTCCGTGGGATGTGGACCGCACGTTCTGGGAGATCCTCGACGCCGACCACGGTTTGCTGCTGCGCAACGCCGTGACCTGGGCGAGGAACGAAGCGCCGCCCGTGCGCGTCACGGGCCCGGGGGTGCTCGACGTCGCCGTCTGGCGCCAGGCGCGCTCGGCGACGGTGCACCTCGTCAATCTCACCAACCCCATGATGATGAAGGGCCCCGTGCGCGAGCCGATCGCCGTCGGGCCGCAGGTCGTGCGGGTGCGGCTCGCGACCGAGCGTGCCGGCCGGGTGCGCCTCCTCGTCGCCGGCGCTACCGTGCAGCCTCGCCGCTCGGGGGACTGGATCGAGGTGACGGTGCCCTCCGTCCTGGAGCACGAAGTCGTCGCGATCGATCTCTGATGCGGAGCCGCCTCCCGCCCATTCGCGGCGCACTCGTCGCGCTCCTGCTCCCGGTATCCCTGTCGCTCGCCCAGCGCGCGCGCGAATGTCCGTCGTGCGCCGAGTGGAACGCACCGCAGCGGCCGATCCGTCTGCACGGCAACACGTACTACGTCGGTACGCACGGCTTGAGCGCGATCCTCATCACGTCGTCGGCCGGCCACGTCCTCATCGACGGAGCGCTCCCGGAGTCCGTCCCGATCATCCGCGCCAACGTCGAGTCGCTCGGCTTTCGCATCCGCGACGTGAAGCTGATCGTGAACTCCCACGCGCACTACGATCACGCGGGCGGGATCGCCGAGTTGCAGCGCGCGTCGGGCGCGCGCGTGATGGCGAGCGAGTGGAGCGCCGGCGTGCTGATGCGCGGCAGGTCGATGCGGGGCGATCCACAGTTCGACGTCGCGCTCGACTTCCCCGCCGTGCGCGGCGTGCGTCGGCTGTCGTTCGGGGACACGCTGCGCGTCGGGCCCATCGCGATCGTGCCGCACGCAACCGCGGGCCACACCCCCGGTGGAACGACGTGGTCGTGGCGCTCGTGCGACGGAGCGCGCTGCCTCGACTTCGTCTACGCCGACAGCGAGACGCCGGTCTCGGCGGACGGATTTCTCTTCACTGGGAGCACCACGTATCCCGACGCGATCGCCGACTTCGAGCGGGGTCACGCCATCCTCGAGCGGCTGTCGTGCGACGTGCTCGTCACGCCGCACCCCACGGCGTCGGCACTCTGGACGCGCGTCTCGGCGAAGGACGGCACCGTCGGGTCCACGCTGGTGGATCGTGACGCGTGCAAGCGCTACGCGGCCTCGGCGCGGCGCGCGCTAGCGGATCGCCTGGCGAAGGAGCGGAGCGCGACGGTGCCCTGACGGCGCACGCGCACCCGCGCACCCGCGCACCCGCGCACCCGCGCACCAATCCTGCACTGCCACTCCGCTTCACCTACCCGGACCAGTCTCATGCAGATCACCGACATCCTGAACCAGACCGGCGGACTCCAGTCGATCGCGCGCGAGCTCGGCATCAGCGAGGCCGAGGCGGCCTCCGGTGCGTCGGCGCTCGCCCCGGCGATCCTTGGCGGCTTCCAGAACCAGGTGCAGAACCAGCCAGGTGGCGAGGAAGGGCTCGGTGGCCTGCTCGGCCAGCTCGGCGGCGCCGGTCTCATGGACAACGTCGTCGCACCACAGCCGACCGACGTCACCCCCGGCAACCAGCTGCTCGGCCAGATCTTCGGCTCGAAGGAGACCAGCCGGACGGTCGCGCAGAACGCCGCCGCGCAGACGGGGCTGCAGCCGTCGGTGCTCAAGAAGATGCTCCCGATGCTCACGATGCTGCTCGCCGGCTACATGGCCCGGCAGGCGGGGGCGCGGGCGGGTGGGGGCGCCGGCGCGGGCGCCGGCATGGGCGGTGGGCTCGGCAGCATCCTCGGCGGAATCCTCGGCGGCGGTGGACTCGGCGGCATCCTCGGTGGCATGGGTGGCGCGCCTGGCGCCGGCGGCACGCGCGGCACGGGCAATCCGCTGAACGACATCCTCGGCATGGGCCGGCAGTGATCGGGTAGGCGCGCCCTTGCCCCGCCGCGGGCGGGGCGTATGATCGGGGGGCTGAGCCACACGTACCGTCTCGGCGACGCGTTCACCACGTCGCCGGGCGGTGACCGGCGTGCGGCGATCCCGTCCGGCGTCGCCGCGCGATTCCTCGGCCGGACTCGTGAGGGCCATCCATGCCCAGCGATCACACGATCGAGCCACGCCTCTCGGCCGGCATCGATGCGTCGCAGCTCGCCGGCATCGCCGGCTTGAGCATCCTCACCGCGACCGCGCAGCACCCGGTCCCCTTCGCGGACCGCGTCGCGCCACGACGATCCACGGGCAGCTTCTTCGCCGAGCTCGGCGATGATCCCGCCGCCGACGACTCCGAGGCCACGTCGCGGGCGATGCTGCGCGAGGCGCTCGACTCGCTCGTCACGCTGATCGAGCGCGTCGCTCCAGGGATGCGCGGCTCCGTGCTGCTCGTCGACGACGACGGCGTCAGCCTGCGCCACGGCGCCGCGCCCAGCCTCCCGGCCGAATACTGCCGGGCGATCGACGGGCTGCCGATGGGTCCGCAGATGGGATCGTGCGGCACCGCCGCATATCGGCGCGAGCGCGTCATCGTCCGCGACATCGCGACCGATCCGCTGTGGGCGCCGTTCCGCATCCTCGCACTCTCGCACGGGCTCGCCGCCTGCTGGTCGACGCCGATCCTCGACAGCGGCGGCCGCGTGCTCGGCACCTTCGCGATGTACTACGGGGAGCCGAAGCTTCCCACCGCGACGGACCTGCAGCTCACCGAGACGGCGACGCTGCTCGCGAAGAACGTGATCAAGCGCGCCCGCGCCACCACGACCCTGCGTGCGCGCACCGACGCCGCCGAGCGGCTCGCCGTCGCGCTCCAGGACAGCGAGGCGCGCTTCCGCATGATGGCCGAGACGATTCCCGTGCAGGTGTGGACGGCGCGCCCCGACGGTCTGCTCGACTACGTCACGAATCGCACGGCGAAGTTCTTCGGCCTGTCGCAGCACGAGCTGCTCGGCGATCGCTGGGCGAGCCGCGTGCACCCCGACGACATCGAGCGCACCGTGGCGTGCTGGAAGCGGTCGCTCGAGTCGGGCGAGCTGTACGAGACCGAGTTCCGCCTGCTCTCGCGCGACGGCGAGTACCGGTGGCACCTCGTGCGCGCCGAGGCGATGTTCGACGAGGAGGGCAACATCGCCGAGTGGTTCGGCTGCACGGCCGACATCGAGGAGCACAAGCGGCTCGAGACGGCGCTCGACGTCGCCGCCGCCGAGGCCCGGAAGGCGAACAAGTCGAAAGCGGAGTTCCTGGCGATGATGAGCCACGAGCTCCGCACGCCGCTCAACGCCATCGGCGGCTACGTCCAGCTGATGATCGACGGCATCCCCACGCCGGCGAGCGAGGCGCAGCTCAACTACCTGCGGCGCATCCAGAAGAGCCAGCAGCACCTGCTCAGCCTCATCGAGGCCGTGCTCACCCACGCCAAGATCGAGGCGGGGAAGCTCACCTACCAGATCACCGAGGTCGTCGCGCACGAGGTGTTGAGCGTCGTCGACTCGCTCACGTCGCCGCAGCGCGCCGCGAAGCGGCTGGTGTTCGACTGCACGGGATGCGATCAGAAGCTCGTGTTCAGGGCCGACAAGCAGAAGCTCGTCCAGATCCTTCTCAACCTGCTCTCGAACGCCGTGAAGTTCACGCCGGCCGACGGCCGCATCACGATGACCACCGAGCGCGCCGGCAACGATCTCGCCGCGATCTCGGTGCGCGACACGGGGATCGGCATGTCACCCGAGGAGCTGGCGATCGTGTTCGAGCCCTACGTGCAGTTCGACAACGCGCTCTCGCGCGAGCACAAGGGCACGGGGCTCGGCATGCCGATCAGCCGGGAGATGGCGCGCGCGATGGGCGGCGACCTCGTCGCCACGAGCCTGCCGGGAACGGGCTCGATCATCACGCTGACGTTGCCGCTTGTGCGCTAGTGCGCGGGTGCGCGGGTGCGCTATTGCGCAACGGCCTTGGGAGGCGATTGCTTCCCGAGGCCGTTGCGCACCCGCGCACCCGCCCCCCCTTCACCTAAAGCATCCGTGCGTCGTCTCGCCCTTCTCTTCGCGCTGCTGTCGCTCCTCGCGCCGTCCCCGCCGCTCGCCGCGCAGTCCACGACCGCGACGGCCATCGGGCTCGGTGGGATCGACAACCTCCTCGGACGCGTGGAGTCGATCAACATCTACTATGGCGGCAGCGCCGGCCGGCGTTCCGACGAGCCATCCACGACGCCGCGCCTGACGTGGGCCAAGGATTACGGCCTCGAGTTCCTGATCCACATCGGCGAGTTCGGCCCTCCCAGCGCGGCACAGCGTCGGCGCAACGACGAGATCGACCGCCGGCGGCAGCGCGCGCTCGACTCGCTGCGCATCGTCCGCACGACGCGGCTCGAGACGGCGGGGCGACTCACGCCCGCGGCGCGCGACTCGATCAACCGCCGCTTCCTCGCGGACTCCGCGCGCATCGCCGCCGGCCTCGAGGCGTCGTTCGTGCCGACGTCGATGACGGTGAAGAAGCACGTGCAGATCACCGGGAAGGACACGGTGCTGGTGAGCGTGGACTCGGAGTTCGTCGGCAACCGCGCGCTTCCCGAGCCCGAGGAGCGGCTGATCGACTTCGACCTCGGCGTCGGCTACGGCCAGATGGACGGCCTGGCGAGCGACGGCCTGTACGAGCTGCACGGCTCCGTGCGCGAGCTACCCTCGATCTCCGCGTACGCGACGATGCGGCTCAGCGACCGCTTCGGGATCTACGCCGGCGTGCGCACCGGGATCATCACGCTCCAGGACGCGCAGCTCTACGTCCCGGACGGCGCGACGACGTCGCTCATCACGCTCTCCTCGACGTCGTTCGAGTTCGGCGCACCGCTCGGGATCGATCTCCAGATCGCGGGCGACCTGCACGTCACCGCGGAGGGCGCCTACATGCGCCGGATCTTCAACAGCCTGAGCTACGACCCGCCGAGCGGCTTCCCGTCGGACTTCCCGCGCTCGATCGATCTGTCGGGGATGAGCTGGAGCGTGGGCGTGCAGGTGCCGTTGCCGTAACGGGGTGGTGCGGTGGTGCGGTGGTGGTCCCGGGCCGTTCGCACCCGCGCACCCGCGCACCCGCCCACTAGCGCAATGCTCGCCCCGCCCGCTGCACCAGCGACAGCGCGATCCCGCTCACCGCCAGCGCCTCGATCACCGCGGTCCACTCGTTCTGGTTGTTCATCGACAGCCCGCGCGGGATGTGCAGCACGAAGAACCACGTGAGCACCATCAGCCCGACGAGCGTCGCGGCGAGCCGCGACGTCGCCGCGTTGACCAGACCGAGCCCGCCGGCGATCAGCGCCGTGCCGGCGAAATAGGTCCAGAACATCGGGTCGGGGATCCAGGCCGGCACGAGCGTCGCGACGAACGGCGCGAACAGGAAGTGCTGGATCCCCGACGCGACGAGAAACGCGCCCAACGACAGACGTGCCACGGCGCGCATCGCCCAACCGCGCCGGATGTCGTCGTCGGTCGATTCGGGAGCGACGAGCAGGAACGAGCCGGCGACGCCGACGATGCCGCCGGAGAACGCGAGCGCCTTGCCGAGCTTCGTCCACTCGCCGCCGAAGTCGGGGTCGCCGAGCGCGAGCGGGATCTGGCGCAGCAGCGCCCAGCCGGCGACGAGCCCCGCCGCGACGAGCGCCGCGCGCACCGCCCAACGCCCCGTCAGGATGCAGAGCCCCGCGCCGACGAGCACGATGCCGGTGAGATACGCCCACGCGTGCTGCCCCGGCACGCCCGCCGGCCACGCGGGGGCGCGACCGGCCACGAAGTCGCCGACGACGAAGTTCGCCACGCCGAGCGCGACGAACGCGACGCCGACGGCGAAGCGGCCGAAGCGCGTGAGCGCTTCGGCGCGCGGGATGACGATGCTGCCGCTGGCGCGACGAGCGCGGACCTCGAGCGGGACGGAGGACATCGAGCGTGAGCTCCGGGTCGACGGTTGGTGCCCGATGAAGGCGCGCCATATTATCGGCGGGCATTGCACGTCGCCACCACATTGCGCATCGCAGAACCGCTCGGCACCCTTCGGTCATGCGCTGCATCCACCTCGCCCTCGTCCTGCTCGCCACCGCCGCCACGTCGGCTGCCGCGCAGATCCCGCGGCTCGCGGCGCGCGGCACGGCACCGATGCTCGCCGGCATCGATGCGGCATCGGCGCGCTACGCCGACGTCGCGCGGCAGATCTGGGAGCTCGCCGAGGTCGGGTATCAGGAGGTCAAGAGCTCGGCGCTGCTTCAGGCCGAGCTCAGGGCGGCCGGCTTCACCGTGACGAGCGGTGTGGCCGGCGAGCCGACGGCGTTCGTCGCCGAATACGGGAGCGGCACGCCGGTGATCGCGCTGCTCGGCGAGTTCGACGCGCTCCCGGGCCTCTCCCAGGACAGCGTCCCGGTACGCCGGCCGCTGCGCGCCGGCGGCGCCGGCCACGGCTGCGGACATCACCTCTTCGGCACGGGCAGCGTCGCCGCCGCGATCGCGGTTCAGCGATGGATGCGCGCGAACGGCGTGCCCGGCACGCTGCGCGTCGTCGGCACGCCGGCCGAGGAGGGGGGATCGGGCAAGGTGTTCATGGTGCGCGACGGCGTGTTCGCCGACGTGGACGCCGCGATCGTCTGGCATCCCGCCGCCGACAACTCCGTGGCCGGCGAAAGGTCGGCGGCGAACATTTCCGGGAAGTTCCGCTTCCGCGGACAGGCGGCACACGCCTCGTCGTCGCCGGAGCGCGGGCGCTCCGCCCTCGACGCGGTCGAGGCGATGAACATGATGACCAACCTGCTGCGCGAGCACGTGCCGCAGGAGACGCGCATCCACTACGTGATCACGAAGGGCGGCGCCGCGCCGAACGTCGTGCCCGACGACGCCGAGGCGTACTACTATGTACGCCACCCCGACCGTAGCGTCGTGAAGGACGTGTGGCGCCGGGTCGAGGACGCGGCGAAGGGGGCGGCGCTCGGCACCGGGACGACGTACGAGATGTCGATCATCGGGGCGGTCTACTCTTATCTGCCCAACGAGACGCTCGCCCGCGTGCAGCAGCGCGCGCTCGAGACGGTCGGCGGGTTCACCCTCTCGGCGGCGGAGCGCGACTTCGCGGTGCGCCTCCAGCAGAGCGAGGGATTCCGCGCCGTGCCGCTCGAGGCGACGGCGCGCGTGTGGCCGCTGGCGTTCGGCGCACCGACGCTGGCGTCCACCGACGTGGGCGACGTGAGCTGGGTCGTGCCGACCGTGCAGCTGTACGCGGCGACCTGGGTGCCGGGGACCGCCTCCCATACCTGGCAGGCGACGGCGGCGGGGGGCACCAGCATCGGCGTGAAGGGGATGCTCGTGGCGGCCAAGTCGATGGCGCTGGCCGCGGCGGAGCTGTTCACATCGCCGGCGATCGTCGCGGCGGCGAAGGCCGAGCTGGCGGCGAAGCGCGGACCCGGGTTTCAGTACGAGACCATGCTCGGCGATCGCAAACCGCCGCTCGACTACCGCGCGGGGAGCGCGCCGTGACGGCACGAGCGGGTCGGTGGTGGCGGCCGGTCGCGCTGGCCGCGGCGGTCGCCTGCTCGAGCGGCGGCTCGGCGGCCGGCGTGCCGTCCACCACGACGCCGCCGATCACGACGCCGACCACCACGACCTGGACGCTGATCTGGAGCGACGAGTTCGACGGCGCGGCCGGCGCGCGCGTCGATCCCGCGAAGTGGGGCCACGACCTCGGCGACGGCTGCGCGAACGGGATCTGCGGGTGGGGGAACAACGAGAAGGAGTACTACACGGACGCGCCGGAGAACGTGTCGCTCGACGGCCAGGGCCACCTCCAGATCGTGGCGCGCCAGGCTCCCGCGGGTCTCACCTGCTACTACGGCGCCTGCCGGTACACGTCCGGCAAGATCACGACGCGCGGCAAGCTCTCGGCGGCCCCCGGTCGGGTCGAGGCGCGGATGAAGCTGCCGCCCGGCCAGGGGCTGTGGCCGGCCTTCTGGATGCTGGGGAGCGGTTTCCCCGCCGTCCCGTGGCCCGCCTGCGGGGAGCTGGACATCATGGAGTTCAAGGGGAGCAACCCCTCGTCGACGAGCTCTGCGATCCACGGACCGGGCTACTCCGGCAACACGCCCTTCGCGAAGGCGTTCTCGCTGGCGAGCGGCAGCTTCGCGACGGAGTTCCACACGTTCGGCGTGGAGTGGGACGCCGACGCGGTGCGCTTCTCCGTGGACGGCGTGACGCACTACAACGTCGGGCGCGCCGACCTCCAGCAGCGCGGCGCCTCGATCCTCGGCCAGCCGTACTTCATCATCCTGAACCTCGCGGTCGGCGGCCAGTTCGACGGGGATCCGGCGTCGGACGCGATCTTCCCGGCGACGATGCTGGTGGACTGGGTGCGGGTGTATGGGAAGCAGCTTTGAGCTTTGAGCTTTGAGCTTTGAGCTTTGAGCTTTGAGCTGTGAGCTCACGGCTCATGGCTCATGGCTCATGGCTCATGGCTCATGGCTCATGGCTCATGGCTCATGGCTCATGGCTCATGGCTCATGGCTCATGGCTCACGGCTCATGGCTCATGGCTCATGGCTCATGGCTCATGGCTCATGGCTCACGGCTCACGGCTCCGCTCAAAACCGAGCTGTGCCATCTGGCGCTTCTGACCGGTCGACCGCACATTCGTCGTCGTACGCGGCAAAGGTGGCAAGCAGCCCGCCGCCGACTCACTCCCCGACGACGCCGTCCCGCCCCGAACCACCACGAGGCAAAGTGAGCCCCATGAAGATGTTGGAGCGCGAGCCGGGCATGCGGTACCTCTCCGACGCCAAGGACGTCGGCCGCCTGATCGAGGATTGCGTGTCCGCGGGAGCGCGTACCGCGCTCCTCTACGCGGACAACCTTCCGGGCAAGTTCTTC
>DASTSX010000483.1:0-11247 GCA_035760455.1 Gemmatimonadaceae bacterium
CCGCCCTCGTCGTCGCCACCTTCATCCGGACCATCGACGTCGGCGCCGACCACCTCGGCCTCGCCTTCCTCCTCCGGCACGACGCGCGCGACCGCCATCACCAGGTCCTTGCTGTCCAGGTTGACCAGCTTGACCCCCTGCGTGTTCCGGCCGGCCACACGGATGCCCTTCACCGGCATGCGGATCAGGATGCCCTGCTTGGTCATCAGCATGAGCTCGTCCTCGGGGAGGACTTCCATGATGGACACGGCGTCGCCGGTCTTCTCGGTGCGGTGGATCGTGATGATCCCCTTGCCGCCGCGCTTCTGCACGCGGTAGTCGTCGATCTTCGAGCACTTGCCGATGCCCTTCTCGGCCACGACGAGGAGCGTCGCGTCGCGCTTGATCACGACCATGCCGATCAGCTCGTCCCGCGGCCCGAGCTCGATCCCCTTCACCCCGGTGGTGTCGCGCCCCATCTCGCGCACGTCCTGCTCGTGGAAGCGGATCGAGAGTCCGTGGCGCGTCGCGAGCACGATGTCGTTCGTGCCGCTCGTGATCTGGACGTCGATCAGCTCGTCGCCCTGCTCGATCTTGATCGCCTTGATCCCGGTCGAGCGCGGATTCGAGTACTGCGACAGCGCCGTCTTCTTCACCGTGCCCTGCTTGGTGGCGAAGAGGAGGAACTGATCGTCGCGGAACTCGCGCACGGGCACGATCGCCTGGACCTGCGTGTCCGGCGTGACGTTGATCAGGTTGACCACCGGCTTGCCCTTCGTCGCGCGGCCGCCCTGCGGGATCTCGTGCACGCGCAACCAGAAGCAGCGCCCGTCGTCGGTGAAGACGAGGAGATACTCGTGGGTGCTGCCGATGAACAGGTGCTCGATGAAGTCCTCGTCCTTGAGCGCCTGCCCGTTCAGCCCGCGCCCGCCGCGGCGCTGCTTCTTGTAGGTCGAGACCGAGGTGCGCTTGATGTAGCCCGAGTGCGAGATGGTGATGACCATCTCCTCGTCGGCGATCAGGTCCTCGATCGTGAACTCGCCCTCGTCGCTCGTGATCTCCGAGCGGCGCTCGTCGCCGTACTTCGTGGCGATGTCCTGCAGCTCCGTCTTGAGCAGCGCCATGCGCTTCTCGCGCGAGCCCAGCAGCTCGCGCAGCCCCTTGATGATCGCGCGCACTTCCTTCAGCTCGGCTTCGAGCTTGTCGATCTCGAGGCCGGTGAGCTTGGCGAGACGCATGTTGAGGATCGCCTCGGCCTGCCGCTCGCTCAGCTTGAAGCGCGCCTGCAGCCGCGTGCTCGCCACCGGCGTGTCGGAGGCGGCACGGATGATCTTGATCACCTCGTCGATGTTGTCGACGGCGATCTTGAGCCCTTCGAGGATGTGCTCGCGGTCGAGCGCCTTGTCGAGCTCGAACTGCGCGCGCCGCACGATCACCTCGTGGCGGTGCGTGATGTAGTGCTCCAACACCTCCTTGAGCGGCATGATCTTCGGCACGAGCCGCTTCGACGTCGCATCGGGCACCAGGGCGAGCATGATCACCCCGAACGTCGTCTGCATCTGCGTGTGCTTGTACAGCTGGTTCAGCACCACGCGCGGGATGGCGTCGCGCCGCAGCTCGATCACGATGCGCATCCCCTCGCGGTCGCTCTCGTTCCGCAGGTCGCTGATCCCTTCGAGCTTCTTGTCGCGCACCAGCTCGGAGATGTTCTCCAGCAGACGCGCGCTGTTCACCTGGTACGGGATCTCGGTGATGACGATCTGCGACTTGTTCGACGACTCCTTCTCCTCGATCACGGCGCGGGCGCGCACGACGATCCGGCCGCGGCCCGTCTCCTGGTAGTCCTTGATCCCTTCGCGGCCGTAGATGTAGCCGCCCGTCGGGAAGTCGGGACCCTTGATGAACATCCGGATGTCCGCCGGCGTGGCGTCGGGATGATCCACCAGGTGGACGATCGCGTTGACCGTCTCTCGCAGGTTGTGCGGCGGGATGTTCGTCGCCATGCCGACCGCGATCCCCGACGACCCGTTGACGATCAGGTTCGGGATCCCCGACGGCAGCACCGTCGGCTCCTCGAGCCGATCGTCGAAGTTCGGGCCGAAGTCGACGGTGTTCTTGTCGATGTCGGCCAGCATCTCCATCGCGATCGGCGAGAGCTTGGCCTCGGTGTACCGATACGCCGCCGCCGGATCGCCTTCGACCGAGCCGAAGTTCCCCTGCCCGTCCACGAGCGGATAGCGCAGCGAGAAGTCCTGCACCATGCGCACGAGCGCGTCGTACACGCTCTGGTCGCCGTGCGGGTGATACTTGCCGAGCACGTCGCCGACGACCGTCGCGCACTTCTTGTACGGTCGGCCCGGCACGAGGCCCAGCTCGTTCATCGCGTAGAGCACGCGACGGTGCACCGGCTTGAGCCCGTCGCGCACATCGGGCAGCGCGCGCGAGACGATGACGCTCATCGAATAGTTGATGAACGACTCTCTGATCTCGTCGTCGATCAGACGTGGAAGGATGCGTTCGCGGTTGTTCGGAGCGGTCATGACTCGGCTACACTCGGCGGCTCGAAAACACGAAAAAGGCGGGGATGTCGCAGGCCGTGAAATCTACCCGAATGGAGAGCGAAAAGCAACCGTTTTGTTGGCTTGGAAGTCGTTGCGGCACAGCCACTTACAACACGCCGTTTCAGCGCCTGTCGAGGAGCCGGCATTGCGGCCGATCACCGCGCGGAAAAGGGCTCGCCGCGCGGTGGGCGCGGCGGAGACTTCTTCACCGGCGACGGCCCGATCCACGTCGGGATCGGCAGCACGTCGGCTACCCCAGTCTCACGCGCGGCCGGCCGACGAGGAGGCGTTCAACACCCGGATGATCATCGACGTGGACGTCGCCGCAGGCGCGCAGGCTCTACCGCACCTCGCCCAGGGCGGCGACGAGCAGTGCCGCCCATCGCGGCCCCTGCGTCGACGTGGACGACTCCTCGTACCATTCGGTGAGGGCGTGGGAGTCGCCGGAATGCCCGCCGGCCCCGATGGTGATCGCGGGGATGCCCATGCTCATCGGCAGGTTGGCGTCGGTGCTCGACGCGTTCGGCGACGGCGTGAAGCCGAGCGCCCGTCCCGCGGCCATGGCCGCGGCGACGATCGGGCTGCGCTCGGTCTGCGCATCGTTCGCCGCCCGCATGCCGATCGTGTCGATCTGCAGCGTGAGCCGCGCCTTGTCTCCGCGGCCGGCGCCCCATCGCGCATTCTCGGCGGCGAGCGCCGAGTCCAGGATCGAGCGGACCCTCGTGTCGAGGGCGCGCAGCGCGGCGGCGGATTCGGAGCGGAGGTCAACCTGCGCACTCGCCTCGAACGGGATCGCGTTCACCGACGTCCCGCCGGTCACCGTGCCGACGTTGAACGTCGTCCTCGGTGATTCCGGGACCTGAATGTCGGCGATCGCAGCGACGGCGCGGCCGAGCGCATGGATGGGGTTCACGCGTCCGAACTCGCCGTAGCTGTGCCCGCCCGGCCCCTTGTAGCTGACCGTGTAGCGATTGCTGCCCACCGCCCGGCTGACCAGATGTAGATCGGCGTCATCGACCGAGACGAAGTAGCCGACCTTTCCTCGGAGCTCGTGCTCGAACAGGTGCCGGACTCCGCGCAGGTTTCCGGCGCCTTCCTCACCGACGTCGCCTACGAAGTACAGCGTTCGGTTGGTCGCGACACCGGCGCGCTGGAAGGCACGAGCGACCGTGAGCACGACCGCCAGACCGCGGCAGTCGTCGCTGATCCCCGGCCCCCTGAAGCGCGCGCCTTCGCGCTTCACCGTCACGTCGGTCCCCTCGGGGAACACGGTGTCGAGGTGGCCGGCGAGCATCACGCCTGGCAGGTCTCGGCGTCCCGGCCGTTCGGCGATGACGTTGCCCACGGAATCGATCCGGACGTCGCGGAACCCGAACGACTCCAGGCGCCGACGGAACTCCTGGGCGCGCGCCGCTTCCTTGAACGGAGGCGCGGGGATCTCGCAGATCGAGATCTGCTGCGCCAGGGTCCACGCGCTGTCCGCGCGGATGGCCTCGAGGACGTTTCCGAGGCGAGCCTGCGCGAGCGGCACCGGCACCTGCGCCACGACTGGATCGGCGAGGACGAGCAGGCACACGAGCACGCGCCCCGCCAGTCGCCCGTTGGACGGTGACATCAGCGCTCCTCGCCTCGCGCCGCTCCTGGCCGCCCCAGCCTCTACTCGCTCCCCTGCATCCCGCTCTTCGGCCGATCCGGGAACTCGCTCTCCATCTCCGCTTCGTCGCGCGCCTCGAGCTCGCGCTCGCGCGCGAGTGCCTCGTCGCGCTCCTGGCGATACTGCTCGTACCACTCGCGCGTGACCTCCCCCGCGAGCTCGCGATTGCCGAGCCCGAACGCGAGTGCCATCGCGAGCGCGATCGCGCCGAACAGGATCGCGAACGCGGTCGTCACGATGTCCGTCGCGATCCCGAGCTCCTGCAGCGCCATGAACACGGCGAGCAGGATCACGCCGCCGCGCCCTACCCGTGCGAGCGCGCGGCCGCCGTGCAGCGCTCCCGCCGACGCGGCGATCAGACCGCCGACGAAGCCGCCGAGCACGATCCCCGCGAGGATGATGACGATCGCGGCGATGACGCTCGGGATGTAGCTCACCAGCTCCGAGAACACGTTCGCCAGCGACTCCAGCCCCAGCGCGTTCGCCGCCACGAGGATCACGGCGAACATCACGAGCCAGAACACCAGGTTGGAGATCACCCGCACCGGATTGAAGTGCGACCCGGAGCGCTCGACGGCCTGCATCACACCGCCGCGCTCGAGCAGGCGGTTGAACCGGATGCGCCGGAGGAATCGCTCGGTCAGCTTCTCCAGCACCTTCGCGAGCAGGTACCCCGCGAAGAGGATGACGACCGCGCCGCCGAGCGCGGGCAGCAGCTCGCCGAACACCTGCGCGAAGCTCGTCTGCAATCGATCGCCGAAGTCGATGGCGGGAGACTGGAACATGGGGGCGGGGGTGGAGGTGCTTAATAGTAACTGCCACTGAAGTACCCGGTACTTCCGTAGCAGGTACCCGGGACCGGTCGGCGGCTCCCGGTGGGTCGCGCCGACGTGCAGATCCCTCGACTCGCTGCGCTCGCTCGGGATGACGGCCTCGGTCGTCCCGAGCGCAGTCGAGGGATCCGCGCGTCGGTCATCCCGAGCGCAGTCGAGGGATCCGCACGTCGGTCATCCCGAGCGCAGTCGAGGGATCCGCACGTCGGTCATCCCGAGCGCAGTCGAGGGATCCGCACCTGGCAGTTCAGTTTCTCGTCCCTCGTCGCCGATCGAAGATCACTGACCGCTTGCACGTCGGGCAGATCAGCCACTCGCGTCGCCTGGCGTAGCCGAGGCCGAACGATCCGCCGCCGATCGCGCGCGAGGTCATCGCCGTGCCGTCGCGCGGGCAGACCGGCTGCTCCCCCGCCGTCACCGCGTCGCGGATGGCCTGCTGCTCGGCGGGCTCGAACTGCGCGTGCTCGCCGCTCACGACGCGATCCGCACGACCAGCTTGCCGAACTGCCGGCCGCTCGCCATTCGCTCGAACGCGCCGTGCGCATCCTCCAGTGGATAGACGCCGTCGATCGGTGGTTGCAGCCGCCCCGCCCGGAAGTGCTCGGCGATCGCGTCGAACTCGGCATCGTTTCCCATCGTCGAGCCGAGGATGCTCCACTGGTTCCAGAACAGCCGCCGCACGTCCGTCGTCACCATCGGGCCGGACGTGCCGCCACAGGTCACTAGCCGCCCGCGGCGCCCCAGCGCGCCGAGCGATTGCGCCCACGTCGCCTCTCCCACCGAGTCCACCACCACGTCCACACCGCGCTTTCCCGTGCGGGCGCGTATCTCCTTGCCGACGTCCACCCCGCGATGATCGACCGTCGCGTCGGCGCCGAGCGCGAGCGCGCGCGCGAGCTTCTCCTCGCTGCCCGACGTCACGGTGACGTACGCGCCGAGCAGCTTGGCGATCTGAAGGCACGCGAGCGCGACGCCGCCGCCGATTCCCCAGATGAGCACGTGCTCTCCGCGCTGCACGCGCGCGCGGGACACGAGCATCCGCCACGCGGTCAACGTCGAGAGCGTGAACGCTGCGCCGGCGACGGGATCGGCGTCGCGGGCCACCGGTCGCACGTTCGTCGCCGGCACGACGATCTGCTCGGCCATCGTGCCGGGAAAGTGCTCGCCCAGCACGCCGAAGCGCGGACACAGCGGCTGCTCACCCTCGAGGCAGTACTCGCACGTGCGATCACTCAGCCCGGGGTTGATCAGCACGCGGTCGCCCACGCCGAGCCCGCTCACGGCCGAGCCCACGGCGTCGATCGTCCCCATCGCGTCGGAGCCCACGATCCACGGCGCGGTGATGCGCACGTTCGGCATGCCGCCGACGACGAACAGGTCGAGATGGTTCAGCGCGGCGGCGAGGATGCGCACGCGGACCTGCGTGTCCGACACGAGCGCGGGGACCGGGAGATCGTCGCGCAGCTCGAGGCGATCGAGCCCGCCGTGGGCCGAGATGGTGAGTCCTCGCACGCCTGTGGTCGGGGGTTATATTGCTCGGCGAATGCTACCGGGGGGTCGAGCGGGGCGAAAGGCGCGCTCGCCCTCCCCGATTCGCACCGAGACGTCCACCGATGACCGCAATCAAAGTCCCTCCGCTCGGCGAGTCGATCGTCGAGGCGACCGTGTCCCGCTGGCTGAAGAAGGAGGGCGACGCGGTCGCCGCCGGCGACACCCTGGTCGAGCTCGAGACCGACAAGATCACGGTGGAGGTCCCCGCGCTGGCGGCGGGCGTGCTCGCCAAGCGCGCGCGGAACGAGGGCGACGTCGTGAAGGTGGACGAGCTGCTCGGCGAGCTCACCGAAGGCGCGAGCGCCGGAGCGAGCGCCGCCGCACCCGCGCCTGCCGCGCCCTCTGCGGCTCCCGCGGCAGCCGCACCGGCGCCGGCGGCCACGCCCAACGCGCCGGCCGCCATGCAGCCGCCCGCCGCCACGCCGTCGGAGGTGCGTGCGTCGCCGGCGGCGCAGCGCGTCGCGGCCGAGGCGGGGGTCAACCTCGCCGGCGTCTCCGGCACCGGCCGGGGCGGCGTGGTGAGCAAGCCCGACGTCGTCGAGCATCTGGCCGCCCGCGGTGCGCCGGCCGCCCCCGCCCCGGTCGCCGCGCCGACGCCGGCCACCGCGCCCGCACCGGCCGCGCCACGCCAGGCCGCGCCGACCGGCGAGCGCGAGACTCGCGAGAAGATGACGACGCGCCGCAAGCGCATCGCCGAGAACCTGCTCCTCTCGCAGAGCTCCACGGCGACGCTGACGACGTTCAACGAGATCGACATGTCCGCCGTCAGCGCGCTGCGCGAGCGGATGAAGGAGAAGATCGAGAAGGAGCACGGCGTCAAGCTCAGCTTCATGCCCTTCTTCGTGAAGGCGACGACGATGGCGCTCAAGTCGTTCCCGATCGTCAACGCGCAGATCGACGGCGACTCGGTCATCTACAAGCACTACGTCAACATGGGGATCGCCGTCGCCTCCGAGGCCGGCCTCGTCGTCCCCAATGTCAAGGACGCCGACCGCAAGGGGATGCTCGACATCTCGCGCGACATCGTCGCGCTGGCGAAGAAGGCGCGCGACGGCAAGCTGACGATGGAGGATCTCACCGGCGGCACCTTCACGATCACGAACGGCGGCGTCTTCGGCTCGCTCATCTCCACGCCGATCATCAACTTCCCGCAGGTCGGCATCCTCGGGCTGCACAAGACCCAGGATCGCCCGATCGCGGTGAACGGTCAGGTCGTGATCCGGCCGATGATGTACGTCGCGCTGTCGTACGATCACCGCGTGATCGACGGACAGCAGGCGGTGCTCTTTCTCGTGCGCGTGAAGGAGCTGATGGAAGATCCGGCGGCGATGCTGATCGATTGAACTGCCGGGTACTTCAGTAGCAGTTTTCCTACAGGTACCCCAGCCACCAGTCGTTCCGCCGACGCTTGACCTCCGCGTACCGCTTGCAGATCGGGTACAGCGCCAGCACGCCCACGATCCAGAACACGTAGACGATCGGCAGCGGGAACCCGGCCCGGGCGAGCACTTCGGGCGGGTTGTTGTGGAAGATGAACAGCGCCTCGGTCGGCTTGCCGGTCGCCGCGAACGCCGCGAACGCCACGCCGTGGGCGAAGATCCACTGCAGCACGTAGAACAGGAGTGGCACGCGGCCGAAGTGCACGAGCGCCATGCCCAGTCGGCCGCGGCGCTCGCGCTCGAGGACGGCGAGCAGCAGGATCGCCGGGCCGAGCGTCATGCACAGGTAGAGCAGCGAGGGCGGATACTTCGACAGGTTCAGGAACGAGAGCATGGTGAACGCCACCCCGCGCGGCTGCGCCGACCACTTGCTCGCGTCTCCGTAGAGATTGGTCGCGCGCAGCACGACGAAGAGCACCACGATCGCCCCGCCGAGCCGGAGCAACATCCGGCGGCGTGCCTCCGCATCCATCGTGTACAGCCGCCCGAACGCGTAGCCCGCCGCCATCACGCCGATCCAGGGAATCAGCGGATAGAGCGCGAGGAACACGGGACCGTTGGCGCCGAGGAGCACCGGCCCGGGCACGTGCAGCACGTGCAGCAGCAAGTCGCCGGCGCCGCAGGGCGGTTGCCCAGGTGCGCACGCCGGCACCTGGATTCCGTCGAAGGCGTTGTGCAGCAGCACCATCACCACGCCGATGGCGCCCGTCACACGGAGCGGGAGATGCACCAGCCCCGCCAGCACGATCATCGACCAGCCGAGCGCCCAGATCGTCTGTCCGATGTACGTCCCGCGAGGTAGCACGTCGAAGGTGATGAGCGCCCGAATGATCGTGAGCTCCAGCACGATCAGCCACACGCCGCGGCTGACGAGGAACCAGCTCAGCTCGCGGGGAGTGGCGCCGCGGGCGCGGCGCAGGTACGCCCCCGTGCCGGCGAGGAAGAAGAACACCGGCGCGCAGAAGTGCGTGATCCAACGCGTCAGGAACAGCGCGATCGACGTCCGGTCCAGGTTGGTCGGGTCGAACAGGAACTGCTCCGCGCTGAAGTAGTCGCGCGTGTGGTCGAGCATCATGATGACCATCACGAGGCCACGGAGCAGGTCGATCGAATCGACGCGCTGCCGCGCCGGCGGTGCGTAGGCGACGCCGTCGAACGGCGCCGCGCTCACTGCGGCCGTAGCCATGGGTTGCCTTCCGGATCGGCGGGGTAGGAGGTCCAGGCGCTACGGTAGCCACACGCGGCCGGCCACGCCAGCCCGGACGCGTCCGTCGCACTCGGATGGGGCATCCGGCTAGATTGCGCACGCTGGCTCACTTCGCTCCGCACGCACCCATGGCTTCGAACACTCCCGCCGACGTCGTCATCATCGGCGGCGGACCCGGCGGCTACGTCGCCGCGATCCGCGCCGCGCAGCTCGGACTCGCCACCGTCTGCGTCGAGATGGACAAGACGCTCGGCGGCACCTGCGTCAACGTCGGCTGCATCCCGTCCAAGGCGCTGCTCAACTCCTCGGAGCACGTCGAGTTTCTTCGGCAGCACGCCGCGGAGCACGGCATCGGCGTCGGCGACCTCACCATCGACCTCGCGCGGATGCTCAAGCGCAAGGACGACGTCGTCGCGCAGAACACGAAGGGGATCGAGTTCCTCTTCCGGAAGAACAAGGTCACGTGGGCGAAGGGGCACGGCACGCTGCGCGCCGGCAACCTCGTCGACGTCGCCGGCACGGATGGCGCCACGACGACGTACGAGGCGAAGCACGTCATCATCGCGACCGGCTCGGTGCCGATCGAGCTGCCCTTCCTCAAGTTCGACGAGCGGCGCGTGCTCTCGAACGTGGGCGCGCTCACGATTCCCGAGGTGCCGAAGCACCTGATCGTCATCGGCGGCGGCGTGATCGGACTCGAGCTGGGCAGCGTCTGGCGCCGGCTCGGAGCGCGCGTCACGGTGGTCGAGCTGGCGCCCGCGATCCTGCCCGGCATGGACGAGGACGTCGTGAAGGAAGCGGAGCGCGTCTTCCGGAAGCAGGGGCTCGAGCTCCGCACCGGCGCCAAGGTCTCCGGCGCGCGGCGCGAGGACGACACGCTCTACGTCGACGTCGAGAAGGACGGCGCGACCGACACGCTGGAGGCGGACTACGTGCTCGTCTCGGTCGGCCGCCGGCCGTCGCTCGGCGGCATCGACGCCGGCGCGCTCGGGCTCGCCCTCGGCCCGCGCGGCGAGGTCCTCGTCGACGACCAGATGCGCACCAACCTCCCGAACGTGTTCGCGATCGGCGACTGCGTCGGCGGCAAGCTGCTCGCCCACAAGGCGGAGGACGAGGGGGTGATCGCCGCCGAGGTGATCGCCGGCAAGCCGGTGCACATGCACTACCACTCGATCCCCGGCGTCGTGTACACCTGGCCGGAGATCGCCGCGGTCGGGCTCGCGGAGCACGAGGTGAAGGCGTCGGGGCGCCAGTATCGTGTCGGCAAGTTCCCCTTCTCGGCGAACGGGCGCGCGCGGACGGCGGGCGACACGGCGGGCTTCGTCAAGTTCATCGCCGACGCCACCACCGACGAGCTGCTCGGCGCACACCTGATCGGCCCCAACGTCTCCGAGCTCGTCGCGGAGGTGGTGCTCGCGTTCGAGTATCGCGGCTCGTCGGAGGACATCGGCGTCACCGTGCACGCGCACCCCACGCTCTCCGAGGTCACGAAGGAAGCGGCACTCGCCGTGCTCGGCCGCGCCATCCATATCTGACGTCGTGGTCTCCATCGTCGTTCGGCCGCTGATGCCGGAGGACGCGGACGCGGCCCGCGCGGTGGTGGTGGACCACTACCGCGGCACGCCGTACCTGCCGCGCATGCTGGAAGTGCTCGAGAGCGCGCTGCGCTTCGAGGATCCGGAGTACCTCTGCCTGCTGGCCGAGCCGTCCGAGGCCGGCGCGCTCGTCGGCCTCGTGCTGTTCGGCACCGTGCTCGGAGCGCGGCTCGCGACCAAGGTCCACGCCGTCGTGGCCACCGATCCCCGCGTGCAGCTCGCGCTCATCGACGCCGTGCGGGAGACCTGCGTTCGCTCGGGAGAGCGGCTCGTCGTGTGCGAGCTGCCGCACGACGAGCCGTTCGACGTCGCCGGTGTGGCGCTCGTGGCCAGCGGCTACCGCGAGGAAGGACGGATCGACGACTTCGTGCGCGACGGGGTCGCACTGCGGCTTTTCGTCTGGCGGCCCGAGGGCAAGGTGTCGCGAT
>DASTSX010000484.1:0-5795 GCA_035760455.1 Gemmatimonadaceae bacterium
ATAGTAGTTCTTGACGTCGTATCCGTGGTAGCTTGGCGACGCGGCGATCGGCATCAGCCAGATGCACTTCGCTCCGAGGCTGCTGGTCGAGCGCGGATTGCCGTCGTTCACGTAGTCGAGCTTCCGCGTCAGCCCGGCGAAGTCGCCGATGCCGTCGCCATCGCTGTCGAAGAACGAGCGCACGAAGATCTCGTAGCACACGCCGCCCTGGCGCCAGGTGGTGTCGGCCCGCGTCCGGACCGGCTGAGCGGCGAGGGTGGACGAGGAAGTGATCGCGATGCAGAACGCCAATGCGAGAACGGAGCGTGAGACCATGGTTTCTCCGGTGACGAAGCCTCGGCTGGGCTTCTGGCAGTTGTTCAACATGAACTATGGCTTCTTCGGCATCCAGTTCGGCTGGGGACTCCAGCTCGCCAACATGTCGGCCGTCTACGAGCGGCTCGGCGCGCGCCCCGACCAGGTACCGCTGCTCTGGCTGGCCGCGCCGATGACCGGGCTGCTCGTGCAGCCGATCGTCGGTGCGCTCAGCGACCGCACCTGGGGGCGGCTCGGCCGCCGGCGGCCGTATTTCCTGGTCGGGGCGATCCTCGCGTCGATCGCGCTGTTCATCATGCCGACGTCCACCTCGCTGTGGATGGCGGCGAGCCTTCTCTGGATGCTCGACGCGTCGATCAACGTGTCGATGGAGCCGTTCCGCGCGTTCGTCGCCGACAAGCTGGACACGTCGCAGCGGACGGCCGGGTTCGTGATGCAGTCGCTGTTCATCGGCCTCGGCGCCAGCGTGGCCAACGCGCTGCCGCTCATCTTCAACTCGCTCGGCGTGTCGGGGGACACCGCCAGCGGGATCCCGCTCTCGGTGAAGTACTCGTTCCAGGTCGGCGCGGTCGTCTTCCTGCTCTCGGTGCTCTGGACCGTCGTCACCACCTCCGAGCTGCCGCCGGACGACCTCGAGGCGTTCGAGCGCTCGCGTCGCGAGCGGTCGGGAATCGGAGCCGTGTTCGGCGAGGTGGGGAGCGCCATGCGGCAGATGCCGAGCACGATGAAGCAGCTCGCCATCGTGCAGCTCTTCACCTGGCTCGGTCTGTTCTGCATGTGGCTGTTCTTCGTGCCGGCCACCGCGCGCCACGTGTTCGGGGCGGTCGATGCCCAGTCCCCGCTGTATGCGCGAGGGATGGAGTGGGGTGGATTCGCCTTCGCATTCTACTCCATCACCTGCTTCCTCGTCGCGCTCGTGCTACCGAAGATCGCGGCGGCGACGAGCCGCAAGACCACGCATGCGCTCGCGCTCACGTGCGGGGGCATCGGCCTGCTCTCGATGTACTTCATCCACGACCGCTACCTGCTGCTGCTCACGATGGTGGGGATCGGCATCGCCTGGGCGTCGATCCTCTCGATGCCGTACGCCATCCTCTCGTCGGCACTCCCGGCGGCGCGGATGGGCGTCTACATGGGCGTGTTCAACTTCTTCATCGTCATTCCGGAGATCATCGCGTCGCTCGGCTTCGGACCGCTGACGCGCGCCGTCTTCGGGCGCGACAATCCCGACGCGCCGCTCTACACGGTGATGCTGGGCGGCGTGTGCCTGCTGGTGGCGGCCGCGTGCACGTCGCTCGTGAACGACACCGAGCGACCCGTGTCGGCCGAGGCGCTGCTCGAAGCGGACCGGCGCGAGCCCTTCACCGTCCAGGAATCGATGCAGCCGGTGCCGGGCACCGGACTGAAGACCTGACGCCGCGGCGGCTCAGGATCCGGCGTGCCGCGCGCGGTCGTCGTCGGTCGGCATGATCCACCGCGACAGCTGCGCGCCGTCGCGCAGGACCGTGATCGTCGTCGCGCGATCGATCCGCTCGCGGGTGAGCAGCCGCTGCAGGTCGTCGATGCGGCTGACGACGGCGTCGGCGAAGCCGATGATGATGTCCCGCGGGCGCAGCCCGGCGTGGTCGGCCGGACTCCCGGGGGTGACCTCCGTGACGAGCACCGCGCCCGGCGCGGGCAGGTGGTTGAGCTGCACGCGGCGCCGCGAGAGCTGAATCGACTGTCCGGCGACGCCGATCCAGCCGCGGCGCACCCGGCCGTGGGCGATGAGCTGCGGGATCACGAGCTGCGCCGTGCTCACGGGCACGGCGAAGCAGATCCCCTGCGCGCCGCTGATGATCGCCGTGTTGATCCCGACGACCTCGCCGCGCGAATCGACGAGCGGTCCGCCCGAGTTGCCGGGGTTGAGCGCTGCGTCGGTCTGGATCACGGCGTCGATCACGCGCCCGGTCTGCGCGCGCATCGTGCGCCCCAGGGCGCTGACGATCCCCGACGTCACGGTGGATGCGAAGCCGAGCGGGTTGCCGATGGCGACGACGAGCTGACCGGGGCGCAGCGTCGTCGAGTCGCCGAGCGTCGCCGCAGCAACGGCGGGCGCATCGACGCGCAGCACGGCGAGATCGGTGTCGGGATCGCGGCCCACGATCTCGGCGCCACAGCTGGCGCCGTCGGCGAACGTCGCCCGCACGCGAGTGGCGCGCTCGACGACGTGGCTGTTCGTGAGCATGAACCCGTCCGGGGTGAACAGGAACCCTGATCCGCTGCCCGAAGCTTCGCGCCCCTCGCGGCCGGGACCGGGCCGGCGCTGCCGTCGGCCGCGAGGCTCGGGCGCCGGTCCCCACACCTCGAGGTGCGCCACCGCGGGCCCGACGCGCTCGACGGCGCCGATCACGGCGCGGGAGTAGGCATCGAGCAGCGCGGCCTCGGTGTCGCGCTCGGCGCGCGGGATGTCGGCGAACGCGGGCTCGGCCGTGCCGTCCGCGAGCAGTCGCAACGTGGTCATCGGGATCCCTGGGCACCATGTGGAAGTCGACCGCGGAGAGAATCCATCGGGCCGCGGCTGCGGTTCCCGCACGGTCGCCGCTAAGTTCCGGAATCGCCGTCCTTCCCGAGCATGGAGCGCGCATGTCGAGCGTCCTGGGCATCCACCACGTCAGCACGGTCGCGAGCGACCCCCAGCGCAACCTCGACTTCTTCGGCGGCCTGCTCGGGCTGCGACTCGTCAAGCGGACGGTGAACTTCGACGATCCGCAGACCTATCATTTGTACTACGGCGACGAGGTGGGCACTCCCGGGTGCATCATGACGTTCTTCCCCTGGCCGGGCGCGCGGCCGGGACGTCAGGGGCCGGGCGAGGTCGCGGTGACGTCGTTCTCCGTGCTGCCGGGCGCGCTCGGATTCTGGCTCGAGCGGTTCGTGCGCCACGGCGTCCGGCACGAGTCGCTCGTGACGCGCGGCAGCGGCGCCGAGGCGGAGCGCGTGCTCGCGTTCCGCGATCACGACGGCGCCATGTACGAGCTCGTCGGGCACCCGGGCGCGGAGACGCGACCGGCGTGGAACGGGGCACCTGGCATCCCGGCGGAGCACGCGATCCACGGCTTTCATTCCGTGACGCTGTGGGTGGAGCAGGGCGCGCCGACGGAGCGCGTGCTCGTCGACCTGCTCGGCTTCCGCGGCGTCGCCGAGCGCGAGACCACGCGACGCTACGCCGTCGGCGACGCGGGGCCGGGCACGATCGTCGAGGTTCGATCGATCGGCGGGTTCATGCGTGGCGCGAAGGGCGCGGGGATCGTACATCACGTCGCGTTCCACGTGCCGGACGACGCGGCCGAGCTCGCGCTGCGCGAGCGGGCGATCGCGACCGGGCTCCATCCGACCGAGGTGCGGGACCGGAACTACTTCCGCTCGGTGTACTTTCGTGAGCCGGGGGGCGTGCTCTACGAGCTCGCCACCACGCAGCCGGGGTTCACCGTCGACGAGCCGGTCGAGCGACTCGGCGAACGGCTCATGCTGCCCCCGCAGTTCGAGTCGCACCGCGCCGAGATCGAGTCGGTGCTTCCCCCGATCCATCTACCAGCGCCGGCGAGCGCATCCGACTTCTTCACGCACATGACTGGACCAGAGGACGTGAGCGGCGACGCGCTCGGCTTCGTGCACCGCTATCTGCCACCGACCACGCACGCCGAACGGGCGGCGCGCACGACGCTGCTGCTCCTGCACGGCACGGGCGGTGACGAGGAGGATCTCATCCCGCTCGGCCGCTCGCTGCTGCCGGGCGCGGGGATGGTCAGCCCGAGGGGCAAGGTGCTCGAGGGCGGCGCGCCGCGCTTCTTCCGACGACTCGCGCCTGGTGTCTTCGACCTCGAGGATCTCGCGCGTCAGACGGACGCGCTCGCGTCGTTCGTCGATGCGGCGGCGACGACGTACCACCTCGACCGCGAGCGCATCATCGCCGTCGGGTTCTCCAACGGGGCGAACATCGCGGCGAGCCTGCTGCTGCGACGCGGCGCGCATCTGCGCGGCGCCGTGCTCCTCAGCCCGATGCTCCCGTTCGAGCCAGACGCCATGCCGGACCTCACCGGCGTGTCGGTCTTCATCGGCGCCGGCGAGCACGACCCGATGGCCCCGCGCCGGACGGTGGAGCGGCTGGAGTCGGTTCTCCGCGCCGCGGGCGCGAACGTGACGATGCACTGGACTCCCGGTGGACACGCGATCACGAAGGAGGAACTGGCCGCGGCGCAGGAGTGGATCGTGGGAGTCGTGGTGAGCGAGTGAGTTGGTGAGTTGGATAGGGGGCTCGTTGGACGGTTTCTGAGTGGGTTGAACGGCAAATGCCACGAACCAGCCCAGAGTCCCCTACGTGGGGCTTCCGGGCTGGTTCGTGGCTTTTCGCGGTTCAACCCACCAATCAACCGACCAACCAACTCGCCATCAAACGCACCAACTCACTTCCCCAAGGCTCGCACCGCCTCCGCCAGCATCCGAACCTACGCCGCATCGCTCGAGCTGCCGGCGTCGCCGTCGATCTGGGTGGCCAGGGTCGTGAGTGCGCCGGTGCGCTGGGCGCCCGACGCCGCTTCCGCGCCGGCCAGCGCTTGACGCACCGCGGCGATGCGCGCTCCGGTCAACCCGTTCGATCGCGCGAGCTGGTCGACGTACGCGCGCGCCAGCGCGAAGCTCGGCGGCCACACCAGCTTCCGCTGCCCCTGCGCGTTCAGGTAGTCGAAGCGCACCGTCTTGGCGGCATCGATCTCGTTCTGCGAGATGAACTCGCTCGGCACCAGCTCGAAGATGTCCAGCCCGCGCTGGATCTCCGAGCTCACGATCAGGCCGTTGTACCAGTACACCGACCACGATCCCGCGAGGTCGAGCCGCGTCGGGTCCGTCGGCCCGCGATCGTGGAACGCGATCTCGCGCGGGCGCGCCGGGTCGGTGAAGTCGAACATCGAGATGCCGCCCTGATACCACGACTGCACCATCACGTCGCGGCCGGGGATGGGGATCAGCGAGCCGTTGTGCGCCACGCAGTTCTCGTTGCCGGCCTGCGGTGCGGGGAGCTTGTAGTAGCTCTTGAACTCCAGCTTGCCGTTCGTGAGCGTGAAGATCGCGTCCGCTCCCCACTCGCGCGGATCGGACGCGCGGCACTTCGGTCCCATGCCGCCGCCCCACTCGTCGGTGAACAACATCTTGGTGCCGTCGTTGTTGAACGTCGCCGAGTGCCAGTAGGAGAAGTTCGAGTCGGAGACGGCGCCGATGCGCTTCGGGTTGGCGGGATCGGTGATGTCGAGCAGGAGCCCGTAGCCCCCGCACGCACCGCCGGCGAGGCCGATGGCCGGATAGACGGTGATGTCGTGGCACTGCGAAGGCCCGGGCTGCGGCGCGTTCGTCGCGCCGCCGGGGCCCACGAGCACGTCCACGATCCGCTGCAGGTTGGCGCGGAGCGTCGTGCTGTCCGCCGCCGTCGGCGCGCCGGTGCCGCC